>NZ_JBSYOO010000018.1:0-61968 GCF_058244675.1 Candidatus Thiodiazotropha sp. AKIB8
ACCACCTGCAACCTTCCGCAGATCCTTAACTATCACCATAGCTGACTTTGCAGCGCCGTAGCCTGGATGGAGCGCAGCGGAATCCGGGAAGAGATGTGTCGGATAACCCGGATTCCGCTGCGCTCCATCCAGGCTACGGCGCTGCAAAGTCAGCTATGGTGATAGTTAAGGATCTGCGGAAGGTTGCAGGTGGTTTTTATGAGTTACCAGGGCGATTTGGTGGAGCATGGCCCCACCCTACCTGTCGATAAAGTGTAGGGTGGGGCCATGCCCCACCAATTGCTCTGCCCGCATATTACGTATATAGAGGTTGATACTCTTTTTCTGAGTATGGAGGGTAGTCAGGAAAATCTATACCCCTTCGGCACTACAACAACACCTTTGTCTGAAATAGTGAAACGCGCTTGATCCTGATCTTTATCGAAACCTATTCGCTCACCAGGCGGAACAACAACCCCCTTATCGACAATACAGTTTTCCAACTCAGCGCCATCCCCAACCTTGACACCTTCGAAAAGAATAGAGTTATGGATCACTGCTTCATCGCCAATATAAACATTGGGAAACAGAATCGAACGCTGAACACTACCCCCTACAATCACCACCCCATTGGCAACGATTGAGTTGATAAAGATACCTTCACTACCCGTCACACCCGGTACAGTTCGGGCTGGTGGATATTGAGCATGATGGGTTCGTATCGGCCACTCCGGCTGATAGAGATCCAATGCAGGTTGCGGATCAAGCAACTGCATGTTCGCCTCATAGTAACTGTCCAGGGTACCTACATCCCGCCAATAGCGATCTGGGCTTACACGACCAGCCTCACCACCAAAACGATAGGCATAGATCCCAGCTTCATCGATCAGTTTCGGCAGAATGTCGTAACCGAAATCGTGCCCGGAATCATCCCTTATATGGTCTTCTTCAAGAATTGAGATCAGCCGATCGATAGAAAACACATAGATCCCCATCGATACCAGGGCACTCTCCTCACCCGGTTTTAAGGGTGTTGGCCGCTTAGGCTTCTCTTGGAAATCAGTCACACGCCCCTGATCATCCACCCCCATCACACCGAACTGACTCGCTTCAGCCAGGGGCACCTCCATACCTGCCAAGGTGACCCCGGAGCTATGTTCTTCATGAAAGGCCAGCATCGGCGCATAATCCATACGGTAGATATGATCACCAGAGAGGATCAGAATCCGCTCAGCACCGCTGCGCTTGAGCATATAGAGGTTTTGGTAGACCGCATCAGCAGTACCGTCATACCAACTGCCACCGGTTCTCATCTGTGGTGGAACAGCGGTTATATATTCACCCAGCTCCGGGTTAAACAGAGACCATCCATCCCTCAGGTGCTTCTGTAAAGAGTGGGATTTGTATTGGGTCAATACCAATACTCTTCTCAGACCGGAGTGCAGACAATTCGCCAGGGTAAAATCGACTATTCGGTATTGCCCACCAAAGGGCACCGCCGGTTTGGTTCGTTCCTGAGTCAGGGGCTTTAAACGGGAACCATGTCCTCCGGCAAGTATTACCGTCACTGTTTTATCTAGCATCGGATCGCTTCCTATTGTTATTTCGCTATCGGATAAGTCACTAGCAATAAACAGTCCTAGAGGATATTTTCTTGCATCGAGGATTGTAACCTAAAACAATTCACTGTTTTCTATCATCGCTTATGATTATAACCCTGAAGATGATTCAGAATGATGCACCATTAAGCATCATGGATTTTGGATCAATCTGATCGATGCACTTTGAAAGCGCACAGACCATTTGAGATAGAGACAATCAGGCATACTCAGAATTTGTCAGGCCTGAGGTGAGATTTATTGAAAATGGGCCAATTCATGATGTGAAGCGCAGGCACAAACCCGCAACTCCAAATCCTCTCACATGGAAGCGTATATTTTTACGATGAATTGTCGATCACAGACCTGTTCAGAGCCTCGTTAGGTTAATGCTGCCGATACCCAGCGTCCAACCAACACTGGGGAAGTGGTTCACCTGAAGGGAATTGCATCTGTACTTTCAGAAACTTTTCCGCTTCCTGCATCTCTTCACCAGCATGGAAACGCCCAACGATCTCTTTGTGGTTGGGATTGAACAGATCGGGCATGCTCAGTACTTCAACCAATTTTTCGCTATTTTTTTGCATTAGAAACATTGACGACCTCCTGCAGTTCCAGGCGGGAAACATTGCTTACCCTCTACCAGTAAGTATGGTTTAGCCGCTTCGATTTTCAATGTATCTAAGCCCTGATTCCATTCCGGGTATTATTATCTGATCATCTCAAGAACCTGATACTCAGCGACCAAATACCTAGCCGATCAACTAAAGCTCCCTGGTGGACATGAAATCCACATCCGGCCAGCGTTCAATAGCCAGATCAAGATTTACCCGTGTGGGTGCGAGATAGACCAGCTGGTCATCTCCATCCAAAGCCAGATTGTCATGGTTCTTCTGCTTGAACTGCTCAAGCATCTTTTCATCTTCACATTCGATCCAACGTGTGTTTGCCACGTTCACAGGCTCAACGATCGCCTCGACCTTATATTCATGCTTGAGTCGTTCAACAGCCACATCGAACTGCAGAACACCCACTGCGCCAAGAATAAGATCATTGTTCTTCATTGGACGAAAAACCTGTGTAGCGCCCTCTTCACATAACTGCAGCACACCTTTCAAAAGGGCCTTTTGCTTCAATGGATCCTTCAACACGACGCGACGAAATAGTTCAGGAGCAAAATAGGGAATGCCTTCATATTTCAGCTCTTCACCTTCAGTGAAGGTATCGCCTATCTGAATCGTCCCGTGGTTGTGCAACCCAATGATATCGCCAGGCCAGGCCTCTTCCACATGACGCCGCTCATCTGCCTGAAACGTGATTGCATTACTGATCTGAACTGTTTTACCCATACGCACATGACGCATCTTCATACCTTTGCGGTAGGTGCCAGAACAGACCCGAAGAAAAGCAACCCGATCCCGGTGCTGGGGATCCATATTTGCCTGGATTTTAAACACAAAACCAGAGAATTTTTTCTCCGCCGGCTCTACCAGACGTTGTTGGGTATTGCGTGAGAGCGGGCCTGGCGCATATTCAACAAACGCTTCCAGCAGCTCTCTTACACCGAAGTTGTTGATTGCTGATCCAAAAAATACCGGCGTCAACTCACCTTTCGCATAGGCCTCGAGATCCAGCTCATGGCTGGCGCCCCGTACCAACTCGATCTCTTCACGCAACTCTACTGCCTGACTGCCGATATGTTCATCCAGTTTGGGATTGTCGATACCCTCGATAACCTCGCCGACCTGAATCTTGCCGCCATGGGTGGCACTGAAAAGATGGGTGGTGTCGGTGCGTAGATCGTAGACCCCTTTCAGACGCTTACCCATGCCAATAGGCCAGGAGACCGGTGCGCATTTAATCTTCAGCACCTCCTCGATCTCATCCAGGATCTCCAGTGGATCTCGCCCTTCACGATCGAGTTTATTGACAAAGGTCAGAATCGGGGTGTCTCGCAGGCGACAAACCTCCATCAGTTTGATGGTTCGTGCTTCAACACCCTTCGCCACATCGATCACCATCAATGCGGAATCGACGGCAGTGAGAGTGCGGTAGGTATCTTCAGAGAAGTCTTCATGTCCCGGGGTATCAAGCAGATTGACAACATCCTCCCCAAAGGGAAACTGCATGACCGATGAGGTTACCGATATGCCACGCTCCTTTTCCATCTCCATCCAATCGGATGTGGCGTGACGTGCCGCTTTTCGTCCTTTGACAGTACCCGCCATCTGGATGGCGCCTCCGAACAGGAGTAGCTTTTCTGTCAGGGTCGTCTTGCCGGCATCGGGGTGCGAGATGATAGCAAACGTGCGTCTCTTGTTGATTTCATTGATAAAATTGGCGTCTGCCATGTATCTAAATTCCCATTTTGTACAAACATTTGTACGAAAAAACAAAGTTAACTCTAAGCCCTGTTCCAAGCAGTTTTGCGAGACTTAAAGCCAGCAAAACCTCCTATCAGAGCATTGATAAATTATTAGCGCCATATTAGCAAATATGACTAAGCGCTATAACTCACACGCCCAGTACTTCTTTTAGCTTTTCAAACGCCTGCTTATGTTTGTCATTTGGCATTTTAGCCAGGTTAATCTGTTTCCATTTAATGGCTGGAAGCTTGTCGACACCTTCTAATCCAAGTAACGCCCAATCCGGCTCACGGTTTTTAAACGACAGTAAAAAGCCCTTCTCACTATCGGTTAGCCCTTGATGGATAAGCTCTACCAAGCGCTCTCTAACGGCCACCAACTCTTCCAGCGGCAGTTCCGTCTTCGCCATATTTGCAAACTCACCTGCATAAATGGCCGATATATCTTTATATTGCGGCCTCAGTAATTCGGCTATAGGCCGATTATGGCTTGAGATGTATACAAGCAAGGCCTTGCGTATCTCATCTGTCAGACCTTCATTTTCCAAGAGCCACTTAACATCAAATAAGTCTCTTGGATGTTGCCTATCTAATGCAGCACATATTTTACCTGAATAAAGATCAGCCAGGGCCACCACAGGCCCTTCAACGTAGCCAAATTCATCTTCTACCGCGGCACATACTTCCATAATCTGCGGCTCGTAAACCGTGCCGCGTAATACAGGTGACAGCTCCACCTTAATCTGCACACCGTTACGGGCAACAATCAGTCTTAGCGCATCGCGCTTTGACTTATAGGCTTCTGTTAGCTCAACATCTTTAAACACGGCTTTTAAGTCTGCGCAAATCGCATCAAGTGCTTCGCTAATTTCCTGCAAAGCCTCATCACGGCCTATGATGGGCAAATAGACCAGATCAACATCAACAGACAAGCGCGGAAACTCTCTAACAAAGAGATTAATCGCCGTGCCACCTTTGAGCGCGAAACAGTCTTGTTTGGCGACAAAGGGCAAAACCTGCATTAACAGCTGCACTTGCTTGTAATAAATGCTGTTTCTATCCATCCCTGAGTTTATTCTTCGCTTTCCTTTGCCATATGCGACGGGACAGTGATTAAATAATCTCTATCCAGTTTGCCGCCCTTAGCTACAACGCGCTTGCCTGAGCCTAAATCGTAATCCTCAACATTAAGCTTACTTAACCAGGGATAAGCTTGGCGTTTCGCCAGCCAGAAAAACAATCGCTTGGCCTTTACGCTCTTACAGGCTCTCAAAAGCGTATCTAGTTTTCTGGGTGATAAATTCACCAGTCCCTGCACTAACTCATTGGCATGCTCAAACGTCACTGCGCCTGGCAAATCTATCAATAATTCCAATATCGCCTTCTCTGGGCATGAGAAATAGACAGGCGGCAATTCCGCTTTCCACTCATGCTCCTTGATGAAAGTCCTATCCATCAAAAGGGTTTCAGGCCACAGTTTACTTGTGCCATGCCTTTCAAACTCTACAGGTAGCGACAAACGCGCTAACCATGTCGGCAACTTACCTGCCGCATAGAGATGGATATGCGACTTACTGCCTAATGACAGATATTGCGACAAACCAGATAAAGAAAGTGCCGATAGCCCACCGACCACCACAGGTGGCACGTTTGCACTTTCGGCTTTCTCCATGCGCTGCATAGAAGCAACTACGCCTTCCCAGCTCACTGAGCGGGAATACTGGCTGTATACACCCGCTACCAGCAGCAACAGGGTTTCTGTTTTCACTGCATTATCTATGGTATGAGCACTTAAGCCCTGCTCAGCAAGCCACCTCTTAGTGGCTAACATGCCATAAGGCAAAAGCGTTTTAAGTGACTGTTTATAAGCCCCTTTTACACCGTCATACTGTGAAGTCGTGCTATTAACCAAGCGCACTTACCTTTCTTTGTATTTTGGCTATTAAGCTTTCTGAAGCAGCCTATTGGTTTACCTATCACTATATTTGCGGCGAATATCGCCGTAGAATTCAATTGATATAAACTATCATAAACATGCACAGTTTACCTATGTTATTTTTCACGGCGATTAACGCCGTAAAAATAGCATAAAGCAAACCGAAGGGGGGGGCGGGTGACACGGTTATGCGGGCAGCCCGTTGCCGGTCTGGCGACACCGGCTAGAAACGGGAGGCTATGAGGACAACCGCTAGAGGAGACCGGGAACCCTGACCAAGGCGCACCTCGGATTGGCCAATACAGCAAAACAAGTAGAAAACAGCACCTAAGCAAGGCTGAAACAGGTATGGAAACGCTCTCTGCGGAGAATAGCGGCTCTAATCTCCGTATAAATTACGGAGATTAATCTTGCCAATACTCCAAAGTGGTAGCGCTATGCTATTAACCTAAAAAAGATCAGTTGGGCAACGTGAAGTGTGCGTTTGTGGTGGCGCAGGGTAAGGGGCGCTCCTGCACAGCCCGCTATTCCAAGGAGTTGTAACGCCGCCACAAGCGTGCAATTCACGCTGTAGTGTGATTCACCCAACAGGTGACCATGACCGTCGAAGCTATTTTCTACAAAAGCAGGAACCTGCTATTCGGATCTGTTAACACTAATCGAATCGGCCCTTGAATGGAGCGGTCAACAGATTTTTTAGGTTTAAATACCTGCTTCACCGCCCGCTGGCATACAAAAAAGAATTTAACACCCAAATAAACCTGTTTTTTTGCATTTGACGACGCTTTAGCATTTCAATTTCTAAAAGTTGCATATAATTTAATTGGGTAATTAGATTATTTGAGTGTTATGGACCTATCACTTGGTATGTTATCAGCTGTTAACAGCCATTCGTCTCAGTCTGGGCGGATGCCGCTTGCCCGTGATATCACCCAACTGCCCGGTTCAACAGATTCCGCTGCAACCCCCGCCACAGAAGAGAGCTCAACTGAGCGACCTGTACGGGAGAGCGGCCAACCCAGCCAACTCTCTCCGGAAGAGCAGGCCCAGGTAAGGGAATTGCAACAACGGGACCGGGAAGTGAGAGCCCACGAAGCTGCACATCGGGCAGCGGCAGGCAGCATGGTTTCTGGTGGTAGCTATACCTATCAGACAGGCCCTGATGGCAGGAATTACGCTGTTGGTGGAGAGGTATCGATCAGTGCCGCCCATGCCAGCACACCTCAAGAACAGCTCAGACAGGCTGAAACCATTCGCCGCGCGGCCCTGGCACCGGCAGACCCTTCACCGCAGGATCGCATGGTGGCTGCACAAGCTTCTGCAACGGCTTATCAAGCCCGTGGTGACATCAGGGCCGAGCAGCAACTGGAGATGAGTGAGCGGAAAGAGTCCAAACCTGCAGGAGAAGAGTCTGAAGATATTGCTATGCAAGAACTTCCCGTTCTGAACCGTCGCGCGATTGCTGCTTTCAGTGGCATTCAAGGCACACTTCACACTACCCCATCAACGATTGACGAAATTATTTAGTCACTTTTTCTGAGACCATTTCCAAAGAGAGTACAATCGCATCTTCCCTGGAATTATCAGCATCCGGGTAGTAACCTTTTCGCTGGCCTACCTCGACAAACCCCACCTTCTCATAAAGCTGAAGTGCGGCAAGATTACTTACCCTGACCTCAAGAAAAACTGTCTCTGCACCGTGCTGTCCTGCAACCTTCAGTAGACGCTGCATTAACTTCAGGCCCAGTCCCCGCTTTCGCCATTTGGGATCGATACAGATATTGAGAATATGAGCCTCATCGACCACGATCGACATTACACCATAGCCGATCATCTGTTTATCCATGGTCAACACCCAGCAGCAATATCCCACTCGCAGACAGTCCTGCAAGATACCCATCGTCCAGGGAAATGGATAGATCTCTTTTTCAAGGGCGAAAACCTGAGGCAGGTCCTGCTCCTGCATTGGACGGATTCCCAATAGCGGATCAGTAACCTGGGCACTCATGTATGTCCCTCTCGCAGTACTGAAAGGGCCAATTGTAGATCTTGCCAGGACTTTCCCTTCTGCTCCGGGGATCGGAGTAGATAAGCTGGATGATAGGTGACCACCAGCGGAATATTTCTTTCACCAAAAGCGTGGACTCGTCCTCTTAACTTTCCTACAGCAATATCAGTCTTGAGCAGATTATGGGCAGAGATTCGACCAACAGAGAGAATCAATCTTGGTCGGATCAACTCTACCTGACGCAAAAGATAGGCCTGACAGGCGAGCGCCTCTTCTGCTTTTGGGTCACGATTGTTTGGCGGCCGACACTTAACGATATTTGCGATAAACACCGCTTCACGTCGAAACCCCATAGCCCTCAACATGGCATTCAACAACTGCCCGGCGGGGCCAACAAATGGCTCTCCCTGCTTATCCTCATCTGCGCCAGGTGCCTCACCTATAACCAACATATCGGCCTGTTCGTTACCAACACCAAACACTGTTTGAGTAGCCCCACTGCGTAAACCGCACTGATGACACTGCTTAACCTGAGATCTTAAAGCTGACCAATCAGGGGTATCGATCTCAGTGGCGGTGGCGGGTGCGGGAGCTGGCACGGCCTCTACCACAGCCCTCCTTGCAGGTGGAGGTGGAGCTGCTTCTGCCACTTCAACCTGTTGCTGCGAGGAGAGTTCAGCAACTTCATCTGCGAAATCTTCCGCATCAGCCGGTTGCCGAATCCGCCACTGGGTCACCCCCATCATCTTCAAATAGTGCTGACGACTCTGCTCATCCATAGCTTATGACTGAACGCCCCTGTGGATGGTTTCCCGGATACTATACATCACCGGTCTGAGGATGGGCTTTGGCGTCAGGGATAAGTATCTTGTTGACTGCATTGATGTAGGCCTTGGCAGAAGCGATAACGATATCGGTATCTGCACCTTGGCCATTGGCAATGCGTCCATCCATCTCCAGACGAACCGTCACCTCACCCTGGGCATCGGTACCACTGGTAATGTTATTCACTGAATAGAGCAGTAGTTCAGTACCACTGTTAACGATACTTTCGATCGCTTTAAAGGTGGCATCCACCGGCCCACCTCCAATTGCTGTTCCAGGCTCCTCCGCCCCATCCAGGCCAAGCGTTACCTCAGCACGAGGCGTCTCCCCGGTCTCGGAGCAGACCTTGAGAGAGACCAACCTGATCCTTTCATTGAAGGCCTCGGTCTTGGTATCTGTCATTAATGCCTGCAGGTCTTCATCAAAGATCTCGTGCTTTTTATCTGCCAGATCCTTGAAACGGGCGAAGGCCGCATTCACCTCCTCCTCTGATTCAAAACTGATACCCAGGCTCTCCAGGCGGGTGCGAAAGGCATTGCGGCCAGAGTGTTTACCCAACACCATCCGGTTTTGACTCCAACCTACATCCTCTGCACGCATGATTTCGTAGGTTTCACGAGACTTCAGCACCCCGTCCTGGTGAATACCAGACTCATGCGCGAAGGCATTGGCCCCTACAATAGCCTTGTTTGGCTGTACCGGAAAACCGGTGATATTGGATACCAGTTTGGAGCAGCTGACGATCTGGGTGGTATCCAGATTGGTCTGGCATGGGAAGACATCCTGCCGGGTCTTCACCGCCATCACGATCTCTTCCAGGGATGCATTGCCTGCCCGCTCTCCGAGACCATTGATCGTACACTCCACCTGTCGCGCCCCATTGCTCACCGCAGAGAGGGAGTTGGCCACCGCCAAACCGAGATCGTTATGGCAGTGCACAGAAAAAACCGCTTTATCGGAATTTGGAATGCGCTCACGCAGTTGATGAATCATCTCGCCGAATTGATGAGGCATGGCATAGCCTACTGTATCGGGTACATTCAGTGTTCGTGCACCGGCTTCTATCACGGCGTCGAAAATACGACAGAGGAATTCAATCTCAGAACGCCCCGCATCCTCAGCCGAGAACTCCACATTATCGGTATATTTACGGGCTCGCTTAACCGCATGCACGGCCTGCTCGACTACCTGATCAGGATTCATCCTTAATTTATGTTCCATGTGGATAGGTGAGGTCGCAATGAAGGTATGGATGCGGGAGGAGTTGGCATGTTTTAGCGCCTCACCTGCTCTATCGATATCCTTGTCCAAGGCTCGCGCCAGACCACATATCGTAGAGTCCTTCACCACATTGGCAACAGCAGAAACCGCTTCGAAATCACCTGGGCTGGCAATGGGAAATCCGGCCTCTATGACATCCACTCGGAGCTTTTCCAAAGCCTTGCCGATGCGGACCTTTTCATCCTTGTTCATAGACGCACCCGGACTCTGTTCTCCATCACGTAGGGTGGTATCGAAAATGATCAATTGATCGGCTTGACTCATGCTTCTCTCCGGCAAGGCAGGGGATTTTTCCCTGAACGGTTCTTAAACCCGAATGCTTGCTGATATTACTATGTTAACTAGCGACCAGACAGGCCTCTTTCAGCCATAACGTACCTGCCTGGCGAGACTGTCCGCAGCTAGGCTAACTGTAAAATAATCTTAATATTAAGTGACTTCAAGAATAACCTAGTGTGGTGAAGCAGCGTTAGTTTTACCCTGCTTGACCGCTGTCATCACTATCCTGATCAGGCGCTCCATTCTGATCTGTCACACTTCTCTCCTCCCGGTGCTTACGCAACTGTGTCAGGGTCAACACCGGACCAGAGATTGCGTATGCAAGAAACAGTAAGAAGAGCACCGTTGGTGGATGGGTCTGGACAATGGCTAATACCACCACCACCACAACCAGGGCTATGAAGGGCACCTTGCCACTGAAATCGATCTCTTTGAAACTGTGGTAGCGAAAATTGCTGACCATCAGTAACCCGGTCAAGGTTGTCAATACTGCTGCTACCCAATTCAGACTCTCACCGGAAACTTCATAGTCCACCCCTAACCAAATGCCCCCCGCTATGATTGCGGCAGCAGAGGGGCTGGGTAAGCCCTGGAAATATTTTTTGTCTGCAATACCAATCTGGGTATTGAAACGGGCCAGTCGCAGCGCACCACTTGCGGTATATATAAAAGCAGCCAGCCAACCCAGTTTACCCAAATCACTCAAAGCCCAGATATAGACAACGAGGGCCGGCGCCAAACCAAAAGAGACCATATCAGAGAGGCTGTCGTATTCCGCACCGAAAGCAGACTGGGTCTTGGTCAGTCGAGCAACACGCCCATCCAGACCATCCATCAGCATCGCAACAAAGATCGCCACAGAAGCGAGTTCAAATTTTCCGTTGACAGCAGCAAGAATGGCATAGAAGCCTGCAAACAGGGCCGCGGTGGTAAAGAGATTGGGCAGCAGATAGATACCTCTGCTGCGTTTCTTCCGTTTACCTTCTTCAGTCTCGATCACATCTATAGCCTTTTTGTTTCAATGGCAAAAAATAAGCACGCCGGGATTGATTGGCAATCTCCCCAGCATCTTAGAGTGGCACTGTTTAAAACCGGCTGCCTTGGTTGCGCCGGGCCGTTAGTATAACAGGCCCTAGAGAGCACCGGTCGATTTGACATCAAGATAAGCATTCACCAGATTGACCGGCAGTTGTTGAGGTCGGCTATCGATTACCAGCCCACCCCGGTATTTAAGCCGGTCATGACTCTCCCTGCGCTCACCTAAATAGTCCACCACCGCCTGAAATCTTAACGCCCCCTGGCGATCAGTTATGGGCTGATCAACCACCTTATCCAGTGCCGCTTCATGTAGATCGGCAACCACCACCAGATGTCGCTTGGAGAGTATTGTAACCGCTTTGTGCAGCTCACTCTGCTCTTCTGTGTGACTATTGGTAAGTATCACCAACAGTGCCCTGCGACCTTGCAGAGAGATCAGCTTCTGCGCTGCTGTTAGGTAATCCGCAGCCTCCAGGGTGGCCTCAATATCATAGCTCCGATCGAGTAACCGGCGTACCAGATCCCCCCCCTTGACCGGTGGCTGCCAGCGATCAACACCACCAAAACTCAGAAAACCTACCGAATCTCCCTGACGCTCAGCAACATAGCTGAGCAATAACATCGCATTCAAAGCATGATCCAAGTGGCCACCATCTTCATCCCTATGGCGCATGTGTCGACCACAATCCAACATAAACACCAGCTGCTGATCCCGTTCATCCTGATACTCTTTGGAGATCAGCTTGCGATATCGGGAGCTGGCTTTCCAATCGATCTGTCGTAATGCATCACCAGTTCGATACTCCCTCAGCTGATGAAAATCGCTACCTTCACCTCGACGCTGGCGCCTTCGTATCCCCATCTGACTCAGATGGTTATCGGTTGCCAGCAGAGCAAAATGGGCAATCTCTCGAAAGTTGGGGTAGACCCTGACCTGGGTCGATTGGTTTATAAATCGCTTCTCTGTCCAGAATCCAAGAGTGGAGTGGATAATCAGTTCTACACCAGCAAAACTTTTCTCCCCCCGGGATCGAGGCAATATCCGGTAGTCCAGGCTGACCTGACGCTGGGCAGGTAGATTAAGGGTCTGTGGCTGATCCCTGACTTCGCAATCTGGCGGATGGTGATCGTGCAGTGTCACCTGCAGGTTGCGGTCGGCACGATTCTCCAGCTCAATTTGCACATCGGTCCAAACACCAACAGGAATAGTGGTATGCAGTTTTCGCGCTACCTTTAGCGTGGGAACTCGTCGTAAACCCAGTAGATCCAATAGTGCCAACATTAGAAGCAGAGCAGCTCCTGCTTTCCAGACACTACCCAAATCAGGGTACCAGGCTGCAAGTAGAGCCGGCAGCATGAGCAGCCCCAGTAACAGGATCAAACGTAGCGAGGGTGTCACTTTCTTGGTGCCGGTATATTATCCAGGAGATCCTTCAACACATCTTCAGCGCGATAGCCCTCGATCTCTAAATCAGTGGTCAAACGAATCCGGTGTCGCAGTACCGGAAGTGCTGCTGTTTTAATATCATCCGGTGTTACATAGTCTCTATCCTGAAGGAAAGCCTCCGCCCGGGCCGTGCGTAACAGCGAGATTATTCCCCGGGGACCCGGCCCGGCTTCAATACCATTCCACTCTCGGGCTGCCCTTACCAGTCGAACTGCATAGTTGATAATCTGTTCGTCCATCTGTAATCCAGCCACATGGGTCTGAATTTGAGGAATCTCTTGTGCCTTCAGCAATGGGCGTATTGCGGAAGTATCGAGTTGATCCCCCACCATCCCCTGAGTAACCAGAGAGACCATCGCCTGCTCATCTGCCTCGTCCGGGTAGTCGATAAAGACTTTCAGCAGAAATCTGTCCAACTGTGCCTGAGGCAGGGGGTAGGTTCCCTCTTGCTCAATAGGGTTCTGTGTCGCCAAGACAAGAAATGGGGCTGTCAAAGGAAAGGTTCGACCCTCGATGGTAACCTGCTGCTCCTGCATCGCTTCCAGCAGTGCAGATTGGGTTTTGGCCGGGGATCGGTTGATCTCATCCGCCAGTAGCAGATTACAGAATACGGGTCCCTTGCGTACCCGGAAATTCTCGCTCTTCATATCGAACATAATATGCCCAGCGATATCGCTGGGCATTAGATCAGGGGTAAACTGAATACGACTGAATTCCCCCTGAATAGCAGCTGAAAGACTTCTAACCAAAAGTGTTTTCCCCAGTCCAGGTACACCTTCGACAAGCACGTGGCCGGCAGAGAAGAGGGCTAGAACCACTTCGTGGACAACCCGTTTCTGCCCAATCACTGCACGAGCAATTTCATTTTCTAATTCCCTGGCACGAGCCAGCAGATCCTGGGGGGTAGATGATTCATCATGCATGGCTATTTCACTTTCCTGTCCGGATGCAAGGCAGCGAGCAAACGCTGCAGATTGACTGTATTTTTTATCAATTGAGCACTATCCCCTTTGTTGGGATAGAGCGTTTGGTAGATGGCTGACGAGGTTAACCCTGTATGTTTCGCTATCCAATCACATCGCGCCTGTTGGTCGAGTTGTTGCAGCACCGGGTGGGCACTCAACCAGCGCTTCTCCACCTGATGCCTGGCACCCTGCAAAAGCCCGCTCTTCTGATCATTTCGCCAGGCAAATTCCCCACTGGCCAGGAGATGTTCCAGCAGATCGCGCCTGGCAGTCTCTTCCACTGTCAGTTTTGGACCTGAACTCCGACTCATTCGCCAAACAATCAATAGAATCATCGCAACAATGGTCACTACAAGGTAGGGAAACCATTGCCAGACCAGCGTAAACAGTGATGGCATCTGAGCACTGTAGAGTAACCATGCCCGCCCCCTTTCAGGTGCAAAATGAGCCATCAATCTGGCATGATCAAACTTTGAAATCTGCTGATTGGTGAAGATCTCACTATCACTGACCAGGGTCACCAGCCCCTCTCCCCAGGGAAAAACCAGAAATTGCGAATCGGAAACTACAGGGTTGACACCCTCAAAATCTGCATCGATTTCAAACCACCTCTGCTGATCAAAATCGACTTCCAACCCCTCATTTAGATTAGGCAGGAAAAGAGCTCCCCTATCGAACTCTTCCTCCTCTTCATCCAGGTAGAGTAAGCTGACCCCAAATTTTTGCAGCAGAGGATCTGCCCTTCCCTCTTCCTGTTGACCACTAGGACTGGCTACAAGATGTCCACCCTGCTCCACCCAGGTCAGTAACTTATCCACACTAACCTGAGGCAGTGGCGGTCCCAGGTCACGTACGAAGAGTAGCCCCTCATCCTCAGGTGGCTGCATCAGATAGGCTCTTCCTGACTGGCTCTGAACTTCCAGACCCAATCGTCTCAGAAATATTTCGGCTGCCAATAAGGGGTTCCTTCTCGCCTCTTCACCCATCGCCGACCGCTCTATCTTAGTGCGCTTCTCAAAATTCTTATCGAACCAGAGCCAGCCTAAAGCAGCAACCATTGCCGATAACACGATTATCACTGTGATGGTCATGCGATTACCCTGCATGATCCACCTCAAAATGGTTACCCCAAGAGCGACACAGTTCCAGCAGATGCGCTTTTTCAGGCCGATGATGTGCATAGGCGAGCTGCTGCCAGGCGGCAGTCAATTCAGCAAAATAGTTGCTGATCCCTGGCTGAGCAAGAGTCTGACTCTGGTTCAGGCATTCACCTTCCGTCGCCCCCTCGTGAATTGGCAGGGCATAAGCATGCACCAACTGCGACAGGGTAGCCCGATAGAGTAATCCCAAGCCATCCCTGATCTTATCTTGTTCAATCAACCGTGCTGATGTTGAAGCTGGATCATCGGGTAGGGATTCCGGACGTAGATCCAGCCCAGCCACAACTCGCGGTGGTTCTCCTCGTTTCTGTTTACCAAAACCAGATATGCCCAGCATCCCTCGATTTTGAAAATACCAATAGACAAGGAAAGCCAACACGCCAGCAACCAGGATCCACAGTAGAAACTCGCCCAAAGCAGCGATATGTTCGGCAATATCTTCAAGCCACTGCAGAAAGGCAGAATCCGACTCTTCAGGAGAATCTTCATCATCCCCTATATATTTCCAATAGTGTCGTTCTCTCTCCTGGCCAAAGGCTTCATCCTTTAAAACCTCCTCAATCAATGACTGGGATTCGGCTCGACTTATCTCCATAGCCTGACTGCTATCAAGCGGAGCCATGCCGGAAAATAAGAGAGCAAGGCAAGCAACCACCACTTTGCCTGCCATCCCAGGTCGAGGTGGATGCCGTTGTGCCAGCTGCCTCAAACCCAGTTCAAGATCCCAGGCCTCGAGTTGACTGCGTCGGGTCAAATAGAGCCCAAAGCCTGCTGCCACATAGAATGGCGCAATCAAAGACATGGCCGCCAAGGCAGACAGATGGTGCAGCCATTCGCTGACAGGATCGGGCTTGAATAGATAACTCTGCCAGTCGACCCAGAGCAGATCCTCAGGAATCAGAGCCAATATCAATCCAAGCAATCCAAACTGGAGGATCACCTCAAAATGGAGACCAACTGAGGTCAACCAAACGCTTACATTACTGGTTTTACCCAACACAGATATGCGCTTTGTTCGCCTTGCGCCCTTCAGCCCCTCCAGCACGACAACCGGCATAAAAAAAGAGCGGGAGAGAGTAAGCCTTCGCCAGGTGAGTGATGCAAACAGCTGCGGCAGAACAATCCGGGTCCACTCTTTGAAAACAGCAGAAAGGGTTACCTCTTCAGAGAAGACCCGGCGACTCATCCAGAACAGTAGAGGCGGCTCATAGGCAGGCTTTAACCACCACATAATCACCCCTGCAAGCCACAGTGGAAGAGGCAACAGCGTCAACAGCAGCATCACCGGCAGAGCACTACACAACCACAGTAACCAAAGATTCAGAAACCACTCACGCGCCATAGCGAAGCCCAGATCCATTCCCTCCCAACTGCTGCGTGGGCGCAATCTGATGGCGATCTTATTCAGATCCATGGGCGTTACGTCCTGTAAAAATCAGATAGAGTGCCACTAAACTCCAGAGCAACGCAGCGACACTATATTTTATCGAGATTGATACGCTACTGGATGACCAGAATGCCTCGATAAAAGCCGCAAAAAGCAGCATCATTGCAGCCCCCATCACCAGTGGCAGCGCATTAAACGCCCCTTTTTTCAGTGCCTGCAGTCGTGTCTGCTGGCCGGGAGACAACAGGGCATGCCCTAATATCAATCCCGCTGCGCCACTGATAACGATTGCCGTCAATTCAAACGAGCCATGTCCTGAAACAAACGGCCAAAAAGTATCGTGATAACCCAATCGACTCAAATGACCCGCTACCCCACCAATCACCAGACCATTGAACATAAGAAGAAACAGTGATCCCAAACCAAACAGAATCCCTGTTGCGAAAGTTCTGAAACCAATACCGATGTTATTCATTATGTAGTAGCCAAACATCATAAAGTCTGTCTCGGAACTGCGCTCAGCTGCCCGGCCAGGCCGATCATTGGCAGGATCGTAGTTCTGTTCCATCTGGGCCACCATCGACTCGCTCATCACTGTATAGAGTAGATCTTCATTGAGATAGCAGGCCACACCCATAATCACTGCGGGTAGAAGAAAGGCCAGTAGCGAGACTACAAAATAACCGCTGTTCCGACGAACCGCTGTGGGAAATCCTGCAAAGATGAATTGCATCGTCCGCCATAGCCATGCCCCCCTGAATCGATAGAGCAGTGGATGGCCACGCAACACCAGACTATGTAACTGCTCCACCAGAGCAGGACTGAACCCTCGACTGCGTGCCAGGGCGTAGTGGCTGCATATCTGACGATATAGAGCAGGAAAACGTTGATGTTGTTCAGTGGTGAGTTGTCGCTTATGCCGGTTCAGCTGAAGATCGCTCATCAACGATTCCACCTCATCCCACAGAGGTAGATTTTCAGTCTCAAACTGTTGCTGTTTCATCAGCGCCCCTTGAGAATCCAGTTTGCATAAGCGGTCATGGCAGCTACAGCTTCAGCCCCCTCCAGGCCGGTTTGCTGGGAGATCAAGTTTGCCAACTCCTGTCGACGCTCCTCAGAGAGTTCGCCTCCCCTTTCTGCAAAGCTCAACAAAACCAACTGTTCATCTTCCGACAGATTCAAGGGTGGTTTCAGGGGAGGAGCGTTGGATGGGGCAACCCGCTCCTTTATCTGGTCACGATAGACAACCAGCGTTCCAGCGGCCAGGTCACCGAGGCGCTGAAAGCCTCTGTTACTCAACATTGCAATTAAACCGACTGCATAGAGAAAGGGTAGAAAATCTGCACTGCGCAGTAGGTTGCGAATGACTGAAGCACTGGGCGTAACCGGGGTACCGTTCTCCTGAATCACCAGGATTCCCATCGCCCGTTTGCCAGGTGTAGCACCATTATGCAGTTCGAATACCACAGGATAGAACCACTCGATCAGAAACAGACCAATCAGCATCACGCCCCCGCCCAGTCCTCCAAAGAGACTCAGAATCACTGCCAGGACAATATAGATAACCGATCTTAACAATGCATCAATAGCCCAGGCACAGGCGCGTACAACCGGGCCTGCAAGCCGGAATTGCAACATTACACCTTCGGGAATTTCATACCATCTTAGGGTATCGAGAGGTGAATCAGGAGTCCCTTCCTTCATGCCGAAGACCATTGATCAATCGTAAAAGATATCCCTATAGGCAGTGTAGATCGCTCCGATCTGGATTGGAAATATTACCAGGAAACCGATACCAAAGAGAATCATTGAAAGTATCGGAGAGATCGATGACAAGAACATAAACAGCCCATTCGCCAGAAACAGTAACAAGGCCAATAGAGTGTAGAGTGTCAGTGGCAGGATATTCTTCAGACAGCCAACGAAACTCAACTTCATGGCCCTCCAGGCGCTTTGATCATCCAGTGCAACCAGAGCAGGTGCGAAAATATAAGCCATCAAAACAACAGTAATGGCGATCACAGACAGGCCTAAACCAACCAGTATGGGTGTGGTCAGAAGCTTTGCAGCCGCTTCCTCTGCTCCTGCACCCAGGGCAATAAGGTCTTGAACTGAATCAACCAAGATAAACCCCATCCCCAAGCCGACCAGGAAGAGGGCCAACAGATAGAATAAGCCAACCAGAATGTTCTGCCCACCATTCTGACTGAAACCAGAAAATAGATAACCGATTGAAAATTGACCGCCCTCATCCTGCTCATTGCAAGCGATCATGAAGCCTGCCATTAAGACTGGCCCCAACACCGAGACTATAATAGGGCCTAAAAAAGGCACTAGGGAGAGGAGTATATTCACTATGCCGAAGATCACCAGTGTGATCATCCAGGACCATGGTGCCTCTGAAAAGAGTCTCCACCCCCCAACCATCCAGGCAAATGCGCGGCCCGATGAAACTGAGCGAGGCCCGACCATCTCGTCATCACTCTCATCCTCAAGATCGGCTTCAGGAGGGGTATATGGGTCGTCCCTTTCGTCCCCACCCGCTTCAGGGTCATTAACCCCCGTATCGCCATCTCGAACCTGGGCAGCAATATACTTGGCCGCGACAATACCGCAGCTCTGACAGATGCCTAACTGCATGTTGCCCGAGTCACACTTTGGACAGCGTTCTCTATGTATCTCTGATTGATCCAAAACCTCAGTAGTCTCATCATCACCACTACCGAAGCTTTCCAGTGTCAATTCTGAGGGATAAGAAGGCTCTTCAGGTGGGGGATCAGGATCCGGGTCTATTTCGATAACCATGCCAAGCTTTTCAAGTGCTTCCCTATACTTAAGTGCTTTTTCCCGATCAAGATCCTTCTTTAAGGTAACCGCTCTACCGCTGCCAACCAGCTTTTGTGCCTTCTCCTGCCCAAGTTTGAATTTTTCACTGAATATTGCGACAAGACGCGCCTGATCTGCTGAAGGCTCTACCTTTCCAGTATAGATAACTCTAAAAACTTCTGACATTCCTACGGTTCTCCAAAATACCCAAACAACTGTCAGCACTTACTACTGAGCAGATATTCAGGCTCATCCTATGCATTACCCAATATACCCAACTGGTCTCCGGGTTATTATTCTATTACGGCAAGAAGTGGAAGTCCTTGAATTGTTGAATTTTAACCGAATAGAGGAATTCAAATCCTATTGAACATTAGAATTCAATCTAGTGTGGTGCGTCATACTAGGGCCTGTTAACACTAATCGAATAGGCACTAACTAAAGTGCATCTTCAAGGATAGTTTCAAACAGATTGATGATATCCTTTGTCGCCTCCCCTCCATCTCCCATTAGATGAGGGACACGATAGGCTGCGTAGACCTTTCCTGGTTCACTCTGTTTGACATAAACAGCAATGGTAAAAGGACATATTGCGATATTCTCCGGCGCAGCCTGGGCCATTTTATGTGACATCAGAGCGCTGCAGAACTCCACCGATTCAGCTTTTAAAAAGAGCTGGGAAAAGCCCAGATCAGAGGCGGTTCGATTCAACATGTCACTGACATGCAGGGTTCCGCTAACCAGTAGCCCCTGATCAACGACCGCCATCTTGACATTTTCCACCACATCTTCGAAAGACTCTTCCGATGTGAAGACACTCACTGGATCCCCTCCTCCCATCTCCGAGGCTGACACCAGGCTGGAACTGAGAAGAAGTGAGCAGATAACCCAAAGAAACTTCATCATAACCTCCAAATCATTCAATTTAATAGTTAGCCAACCCCCTCAGCCCACAAATTGCACGGGGTTATATTTATCCTTAAAAGGCTCATCCATCAATGGATCTGGGCTGTCACATACGAAAAGTGAGCACCTGGATATCTGAAACCGATGCAGTGAGGGGTGCAAACTGCCTGAATAGAGCATGAGACAATGATCGAACAGCTGAAACCTATTCTCCCCGCACCATAATCAGTCATCTTCAGAGCGAGCAGACCAATGATATAAGGTCAGTATACCTATCGGATCAAATAAGCAGCAAGCAGACAACCCGCGGATTAGCACACCTATGGCATCCCCCAATCACAGCACCCCCCTATTTGGGTATAGGCACTAAATATAGGGGCAAACAGCAGACTGCCTATGGGGCATATAGTGATTTATTCACTTGAAATATATTCAGTCTATATATCATCATTCGCAGCTCAGGATTATAGTACTATTTAGCTGATTTCAGCTATCATACACATCGACTGAGCTTAGTGGGCCGCTCGGTAAATTTGGTAACCCTCAGCCGCACCACAAGCGCCAATGGGGCTTGTGACGCGGCCCACTAGTAAGCCGCTCGGTAAATTCCATAATTGGAGATTAAAGTTTGTTACAATTCGCCCAGTTCACGGCGCTTAGACAGAGAGAGTAAGGAGATAGAATGTGACAATGCACATTGATATCTTTATTTCTTCATCAGATAGTCAATTACAGCATTATGAACCAAGTAGATACCCACAGCTTCAGAAATAGCCTTTATTGCTGTATGGAAGAAGACGCTGTCTCTATCTTTTACTTATGCAAGTATAATCTGAGAGGAGAACAATGATCGGCAATGACAAGCTCATTTCCTGATGACCTTTAAGAAGGATCTAAAGCTTATTCCTGGGATCGTTAGAACCGGATCACTTGAACAGATGCAATGCCACCCAGGCAGAGAAGTTGTTTAACAGATTTGGCACTAACGCCGAACAAAGGATTAATTAACTGCCTAGGCCGGAGCATAGGCAGATACTGAAATTTTAATATAGAGCCGATTTATGTTTGAACTGGAAGCCAATCACGACAATCTTGCTGCTGATGCCATTCCAGATGACATCAAACAGCAGTTTCAATCCAGGAATCCGGAGATTCGTGGATATACCGTACTGCCTTGGGAAGAGCACTGCACCGAATGTGCAATGCCTGAATGCTATCAGAGCTGCGATCTATATGAACCTCGCGATGATGGCAAATGCCGTCGATTTGTTGGTGGCATATCCCCCATCAAAGGCACTTCTCGACAGATCGTCGGTATCGCATTCAAGCGCTGGGGTCAGCTGATGGCCTATGCAAATCTAAACATGATGCCATTTTCAACAGCCTCCAGGGTCGAAAAATTTGTTTCTGCCTTTGATATGTTTGTCAGTTTAATACCCGATAAACGTATCTCTATCAAAGGCAGGCCATCTATAACCACTAGAATTCAACGCCGACTTAAACAAATTCTTACTAAAAACGGATTCCTCAAGGAGGCTTCTGCAGGAGACCCTGAACAGTTCATGATGGAGGTATACAACCCGAATCCTGACAGCGTCAATCTATCACTGGTCATCAGCAACACGGATCAGACTGAATACAACATGGGTTACCAGGAGCTCGTAGAACTGAAACCTGGATTCAACAGAATCACGATTGAGTTTGAGAAAATAGCAACCCGCCTGGATCTGAATAAAAGATTTAATATCACCCTGAATCCCAATATTCTCGATAAATCAGCTGAAGGACTCACCCTCTACTTCGGCCTGCTGACTTTCATCTGGCTGGAAGAGTCCAGACAATCAGATCAAAGTGAAAAGTCCCCCACCATCAAAGTCATCGCATGGGATCTGGACAACACAGTTTGGGATGGCATCCTTATTGAGGACGGCACAGATAAACTCAAACTCAAACCCGGCATTATAGAGATCATCAAGCAATTGGATAAACGCGGCATACTGAATACGGTAGTAAGCAAGAACAATCCAGATGATGCACTCAACTTCCTGCAGCAGATAGGACTCAAGGATTATGTGGTCTACCCCAAAATCGGTTGGGGACAGAAAGGTCAATACATCAGAGAATTGATTAAAGATTTTAACGTAGGCGCAAACACTTTCGCCTTCATCGATGACCAGCCATTCGAACGGGATGAAGTCAAATCACTCAATCCTGATGTTCGTGTCTATGATGCGCTAGAGTACGACAAACTACTCTCAATGCCTGAATTCAACCCTAGAGTCAGTAGTGAATCACACCTCAGACGACAACTCTACCAATATGAAAAGACCCGACAAGACGAGCTATCAACTTTTGATGGTGACTACCTGACATTCCTTCAATCCTGCGAAATCACTCTCAATATTGACCAGGCCACAATTAAAAAGATCGAGAGAATTCAGGAGCTCGTGCAACGTACGAATCAACTCAATTTTTCTGGTAATCGCTACCAACGCGAACAGATCGAAGAGATTATGGCGAATGAGGAGAAGGATGCTTTTGTCATCGACTGCTATGATAAATATGGTATTTACGGCACCATTGGATTCGCCATAGTCAACAACCGGAATGCCCAGCTTATCGACTTGATGTTCAGCTGTCGTGTGCAGTCAAAACGTGTTGAACATGCCTTTATCTCATTTCTATTGTCGTACTACAAAAAGCAAGATCACTCACATCTGACTGCTCTTTATAAAGAGAGTGATCGAAACAAAAAAGCGGCTACTGTCTTTACTGACATGAACTTCTCCATCAAAGAGAAGCAGGACAACCTGACAACTTTTGCCTATGACCTCGCCAAACCCATTCCCGATGATGGCGTCATCAAGGTCATATGGAGCGGCAACTGATGTCTCTCCTCCTGAAAGCACTTCAAGAGATAAAAACACGGGTATACCAATCTTTCATCAACGACACCCGCAAAATTAAACTCAATCAGGCTATCATCAGCGTTACTTTTGATGATGTCCCCTACAGTGCTTTAAAAAATGGTCTTGCCATTCTGGATAAACACTCGATTAAAGCAACCTTTTATATTGCAACCGGACTCGCCTCCCCTGAGGATTTAATAGATTCAGAAACCGATTCAGCAGAACGTTTTCTAAACCGCTCAAATGTCGAACAGCTACACCAGTCAGGACATGACATTGCCTGCCACACTTACAGTCACTACAGACTCGATCAGGGGAGCGCTGAAGAGATGGAGCGTGATGCTGAACAGAACATCAACACACTCAGTTCCTGGATAGAAGGAAAACCAATCCAGCACTTTTCCTACCCTTTCGGACTGGTTAGCTTCAAGGCTAAAAAGCTACTATCAAAACACTACAAAACCATGCGCAGTTCGAGACCGGGCATAAATACTGATCAGAGCGACCTCTATTTACTCAGAGCAACCAGCATCTACAATCCCAGCTTCAATAGATCCTCTATGGCTGAAATCATCAGCACAACAGTTAGACAGGGTGGGTGGCTTGTCCTATATACGCATGGTGTTGTTGGAAATCCTGGAGCATATGACTGCACCCCAGAGCAGCTCGATTGGGTACTTGGGCAAGCAGTAAATAGTGGCGCACGCATTCTACCTATTGCGGATGCTTATGATATTGTCAGCAACACCTAAAAGAGATCACTCAAGTATCGAGCAGGGGCCAGATACTGGTTTAGTCGTCCTGTAGAAACACGCCATATGGAAATATGGTTACCCCCCTACTTCCAGATGATATTTAAAAACAAACCATGCGTCCCACGTAGGGTGGGGCCATGCCCCACCAAAAGGGGTTAGATATTCACGACTGGAGTAGATAATAACTGTAGAACTTGAATAAATTATTTTAGCAACTTCAGACTATTTCCCAGCTTACTATGGTGGGGCATGGCCCCACCCTACAATTCTAAACAGGAATAATACTTATGGCCTGGACACGCCCCATACACAGCTCATAAAGTGATGGCTGGTGCTGATATATTCAATCCGCGTAGGGTGGGGCCATGCCCCACCAAAAGGGGTTAGATATTCACGACTGGAGTAGATAGTAACTGTAGAACTTGAATAAATTTTTTTAGCAACTTCAGACTATTTCCCAGCTTATTATGGTGGGGCATGGCCCCACCCTACAATTCTAACGAGGAATAACACTTATTAGACCAATGAGATCCCTAACTTCAGTTCTCGATGGTTTCTATAATTACAATGCAGTTTGATCATCAATGATTGTTACTGTCTCAGCTAAGTACCCTTCTGTACTACAGTTGCCATCGATATCAACACGCTGCCCAGCCTCTAAGACACCATTCTGAGAAACCTCACTCACCGTATCAGTGATTACAACCGTTAGAATCTCCACTTCATCATCCAGTGTGACATGTAGGTCTGTCGTAGCCAGGCCACATACCGTATCTTCTATAGGCTCAAGGTTAAAACTGTTGCTTCCAACAGATAGCACCGTACCGCTGATATGGTCACTCTCATCGAATTCTGTCTCTGATTCTGTGTCAACAACTACCAAAGCAGCATTGAGTAGATCTTCAGATCCTGTTGAATCTAATACGCCATCAACCTGAACCTGACGCAACTCAGCTATCTCAGCATAGTCAAGTAAATCTCCGGTTTTTGAGAGAATCCTTGTACCATTGACGGTCGACTCTCCTGCCTGGAAGACTACATCAAGTGATGCATCAGCAACTACACCCTCACCTTCAGATACAGTCATACCAAATCCGACACTATCTGCAGTGCGGTTAACACTTCCTTCCAACTGCAGAAATTCTCCTAACTCTACAACCAGAGCTTCTACCTCCATCAGCGGATGATAACGCTGCCCTACCACCCCGTCATGATCAACCAAAACTCTATCATCGGTCTCTTCATCTTCCAGTAACTCACAATCACCGGGAGCAGACTGTTGCCCTGGCGCCAAACCCAATTCCCATAGACGACACTCACCCTGTGGTGGCAGATGTCCGGGAGGTATATTTGCATCCCGTTGAGGCTCCACATCATGATCAGGCTTACCTATCACGACCACCTGCTGGCCCACCATCGTTTCCAGCAGAAGTTCAGTCAGTGGACGAGGTGCTCCTTGGTAATTTATGTTGTCAAAATATGCACTATCGTCACCCAACTCCACAGTGACGCATTCCATACTGTCAGATTGTTGAACGGGTAGAGCACCACACAGCAATAATGCGTTCTCCTCAGGCATGACTTCACTGATTTCACCTTGCAGGCGAACCAGCTTACTTTCAAAGCCGGCTTCCAACACATCAACAAAAACCACAGGCCTGAAGTTGTAACCCCGACCATTTTCAACGATGTGTATAGAGCTTCTGGCATCCAGATCAACCTGGACAGTAATAACATTGCCCTCATCGACACTGAAACAGTCTCTCGCAAGCAGATCAAGCTTGCCAGTGCCCGGCAAATTTGGATGGAAGGTCTCATTATCTGTGATGTCGTCTGGCGTATCATCAGCCAGCACCAGTTCCAGGTCACTTAAAATCAGGCGGATCTTACAGTAACGACCTACAGGAACATCGTCACGAAATGTGAAAGGAATCGATTCGTTTCTCAATCTGAGCAGATCAACTGTCTGTGCCTCATCTGAGTAGAGCACAACTGGATCAGCTTCTTCAGAACCCAATAATTCAATCCGCTCAATGACTGCATTGATTGATACAAATATTGAGGGGTCAGCTGGTTTATCAGTCAATAATACGCCGACTGTACCTGTACGCTCCGCACTACCGGTCGTTGTATCATTTGTTGAGGTACTATCGGAACTACCACCGCCGCCACATGAGATTAAGATAGCTACCAGTAGAACAGCAATGAATTTAGAGCTGATTTGGGTATAGAGACGCATCGTTCATATCACCTTATTTGTGCACTTTGGGAATATATTACCATTAAACAGATAATTTTCTGAGCAGCGACTCGCATTTTTTGAGAAATGTTTTTTATCCCGCCAGTGATTTATCACATTGAAATATAAAGATAATTTACAAACCATCAAGCTCAAACAGAAAATCCAATACTTGGTTAAAAGAGCATCAGCTATACTCTATAGTGACCTGTAAAGGTCACAATTTACTGAACAAAATAAACAAACAGTGTAGTCCAGTCATAAAAAAGGGGGCCGAAGCCCCCGATTTTTCCCGCTTAGGGTGAAACCAAGCAGAACTACTCCTTAGTCATCATGACGGTCTCTGCGTGGACGCCAAGAGTTCCATCTATTCCGATCATCATCACTGGAATATTCATCATCTTTAGACTCGTCATCGTCAGACTCATCTTCATCTTTTGACTCGTCATCCTCAGATTCATCATCGTCTTTAGACTCGTCATTATCTGAATTTCTATCTTCACGATTTTCGCAATTACGGTCATGATCATGCTTGTGTCTTGGATGTTCTCTCCACCATGGTTTGTCATCCTCGTCACTCTCATCATCATTCTCGCTCTGACATACACCATCAGCACTGTCTACCAGGGCGTTACAGTTATTATCCACGCCATCATCGCAGACCTCTAAGGCACCAGGATTGACATCGAAATTGTTATCATCACAATCCACTGCACCACAGCTACCACCTTCAATGCTGTAACCATCGCCATCAACATCAGTACAGTCAACAGGACAATCAACTGCATTCACATCTGCAGTATCTGTAAGTCCGTTACAGTTGTTATCAACATTATCGCTACAGATTTCTGTCGCGCCTGGATTAATTGCAGGATCGCTGTCATTACAGTCAATCGCACCACAAGAGCCACCATCAATTGAGTAGCCATCACCATCCATGTCAGTACATTCAACAGGACAATCTACCGCATTTGGATCTGCTGCATCGGTCAGGCCGTTTCCATCATTATCAACACCATCGGTGCAAATTTCAGTTGCGCCAGGATAGGCAGAGGCATCGCCGTCATTAAAGTCAGCTGCGGTACCACAACTTTCACCTTCAGCATAAAAGCCATCCTCATCTGAATCAGTACAAGTTGGTGTAACAGGTGGCGGGCAGAAAAACTCATAGTCACCTGCTGAATAGGCCGACTTCGCATCATTATCAGAATGGCATGCTTTACAGCTGTCATCCTGATATGACTGCAGTAGATCGTAGCCATTGCTGTTGCAGTATTCGACAATAGTATCTGTCATGGAAGAAAAAGCACTTGCCTGTTGAGCTCCAGCAAGAAGGGATGTGCTCAAAACGAGCAACTTAAATCTATGTTTGTTACGAATCATATATCAATCTCTCATTCCGTTAATTTTTTTAATGGCGCATCCAGAACTGAAATGGATCACCAATCCTTTTCGCTTAAATGAGGTCAATAAAGCAGATCGTGATCACAAGAAATCACGTCTTAAAAAACGCTTTATTAAGGCCAGCCAAGCGGAATAGATAGTGTCGCTAAGATAGGAATGCATCTGTGATATCACTCACACAACCCTTGGGAGAATAATCCCAGTCATCAATAATTCCAAACAACTTCACACAATCAATCGGTTTTGTTAATTAGTCCACTAAGCGGAAATTAAATATCGATCAAATATTTTTTTTGTAGATAGTGTCAAATACTCACAGAAAGACATTTGAATCTTTCTTTGCATTTAAACGATGATATAGAGTTGATTTTTTTATAGACAGTTGCGACCTTTTTTTAATGAATATCAGCTCATCAATGACCTGTTATTTTACTTTGGTCTTTATCATGCTCTCTAACACCTAATTGATCTGCAAAAATTTAGATTCTTCTCAGATCTTTTTTCACTCTCACCCAGGATGCAGATGCATGAATCCTCTTCGGGTAAAAAATCTTCTACCTGGATTATCTCAGTTTCCCCTGTTAACTCTCCTTTTCCTCCAGAAGCAGGCGTAAATGGAGCAGCACAGCATTTACTGATCAGATACCCGGATATCCAGGATATGCTGAGGGCATCTGTTATCAGCGGGATAAACTAAGCAGGAGCAGGCAAGAGACCCCACGCCGAGCAACGCAAAGTCTTAAAGCTGGATACCAATCCAGGAGGATCAGGATGTTGAGAATTTGTCTGGCTATATGGCAAAAATGGTGGCCCTGTAGTAACTGAGCACCCAGTTGCAATCGTTGAAAGATAGATCAATTTTCAATAAATCATTGATATATCTCACATAATTACTTCATACCAATATAAGAATAATTTAAAATGTACTTTAAAAACAATGCATTGATATATATCAACCACATTGATATTCTACCCTACGGATTGAATGTTTATACCAATACTATGTTTTGGATATGTATTTTCTCATCGCGGGATATTTACCTGAGCAATATCAAAACCGGGCACTATTCCGTATTAGCATTACAGTCAAATGTACGCACCCGCAAGGAAGTATCAGCAGCGCGTTTTTAAAATAAAAATTACATCCAAGGGGAAGAACAACATGTGGAAAAATTTTACCAGGTACAGTGCCTGGCTGGTGCCCTTGTTCATTTTGATAAGTATTCAAACTGTTCAGGCCGCCCCCACACCCGCCTTAACCATACTGGGAGAAGAGATTCCGCACGGCTTCGATCCCGAAACTGGTAAACGCATTATCCCCAACGAACGCTGCCTGACTTGTCATGGCGACGAGAACGAAAAGTCTGATGTGCGTGATGATGGCAGCAAGGTCACTATCTTTGTACACAGCAAACAAATTGAAGAGAGTGTGCATGGTGAACTGCACTGTAATAGCTGTCACATCACCATCGAACGCGTGCCCCATCGTGAGGCACCCGCAGTTATTGTAGGCTGCGTCGACTGCCACAAAGATACCTGGGAAGAGTATAAAGACGACCCCGACGAAAAGCATAAGCGTCTGAAGATCGTCAACGAGCAGATCGACTACTACATGGATTCTATCCATGCTCAGCCAAACTCACTGGATCAATCTCGCACCAATGCCACATGTTACGACTGCCACGAGGCCCACAATGTTGGAGAACTCGGCAGCATACAACGTGCCGAGAAGCGCCTTAAAAACCCTGAAGTCTGCGGCAAATGTCATGAGGATCAGCTGGCTGATTACCGCAATTCTGTACATGGCGAGGCGGTACTGGAGAAAAGTGACAGCGACTCAGCGGTATGTTCCGATTGTCACACCACCCATGCCATAGACGCCCCTGAAACCGACAAGGCAAAACTGGCAATTACAAAGAATTGTGGTGAGTGTCATGAAGAGGCTCAGCGCACCTATTTCGATTCTTATCACGGCCAGGTTCATCGCCTCGGATATACCAATACAGCCAAATGTCATGACTGCCACGGCAGCCACAAGATCAAGGGCGAAGATGATCCGACTTCAGAGATTCATGCCAACAACCGACTGGAGAACTGCCGGGTCTGTCATGAGGACGCCAATGAGAACTTCCTGACCTTCTGGCCCCACGGCGACGCAGATGACAGAGCAAACTATCCGGGCCTCTGGTTCTTCAAACTCTTCATGCAGATTCTTATTTTCTCCGTGATGGCCTTCTTCTGGGTACATGTGGTGCTTTGGCTCTACCGCGAGGTAGCTGACCGTATGGCAGGCAAAGGCTTTATTGAAGATCTGGACAAGCCTGATATTGTCTACTTCCGCCGCTTCCCTGTCGTCTGGCGCTGGATACATGGCCTGTTCGCCATCTCCACCATGACTCTGATCCTGACCGGCACCACGCTGCTGTTTGCCCATACCGGTTGGGCCAAGGCGGTGGTGGTGTTCCTTGGCGGTACTGAAATGGAAGGCATCATCCACCGCACCGCCGCTGTGATCTGGTTGGGTATATTCCTCACTCATCTGACGATAGCCGTCACAAATATCATTCGCAAACGTAAAGACTTCGAATGGTTCGGCAGCACCTCCATGATCCCCAATATGAAGGATTGGCGGGATCTGAAGGGCATGTTCAGATGGTTCCTTGGAAAGGGTGAGCGCCCTGAGTTCTCCCATTGGACCTACTGGCAGAAGTTTGACTATTGGGCACCCTTCTGGGGCGCGGCTGTAATCGGTACTTCCGGTATCATGCTCTTCGCACCAGAGAAGACCGCTCTTATTTTGCCGGGCTGGATGTTCAATATCGCTACCCTGGTCCACGCTGAGGAGGCACTGCTGGCTGCCATATTCCTCAACTCAGTTCACTTCTTCAATGTGCACTTCAGGCCTGAGCGATTCCCGATGAGTACCACTATTTTCACCGGTGCGATCCCATTTGAGGAGTTCCGTCACGACCACCGTGAAGAGTACGAACGTCTCGCTGCCACTGGTGAGATAAACAATTACCTGGTCAGACGGCCTTCCCGTCGTGCTGAGCTGGCGGCCTCGTTTATCACCACTGTACTGATCATGGCAGGCCTTGGCTTGCTCACCCTGGTGCTGATTGGTCTGATGACCTCGCCAAGTTGATATACCCGGTAAAATTGAGAGAAGACATTATGAATAGAAAAGTTCGCAATCTCCTTCTGGGTATAGTGGCATTGTTACCCTCGACGCTCATGGCCGATCCCACTGGGCAGGCCTTGGCATTCACCTGTGCCGGTTGTCATGGTACTGACGGCTCCAGCGTCGGCCCATCCAGCCCCTCCATTGCTGCAATGGATCCAGAGGTGTTCATCGATGCCATGGAGGGTTACAAGTACGACGAACGTAACTCCACCATCATGAATCGCATTGCTAAAGGCTATAACGAAGAGCAGATCAAAAGCATGGCCTGGTTTTTTGCTAAACAGCCACTACAACTTAGCCCACAACAGCACGATGCTGAGATGGCCAAGCTAGGTGCTGTATTACACGACAAGTATTGTGAAAAGTGCCATGAAGATGGAGGCAAACCGGGTGATGCCGGTACCCTGGCAGGACAGTGGATACCCTACCTGCACAACTCCATGGAGGACTTCATTGCTGGACGTCGCGACTACCCCAGAAAGATGAAACGCAAGGTAGACGCCGCCATTGAGGCAGAAGGTGATCAAGCTATACAGGCTCTGATTCACTATTACGGCAGCCAACACTGATTCCCAGGACAGGTAAAAAGAACATGAGTGATATCAATCGTAGAGACTTCATCCGATTCGCCACCCTGGCCGGCGCTTCGTTCAGCCTGCCGCAGCTTGCACTGGCAGCTAACCCAAAAGTTGTGATTGTTGGAGGTGGTGTAGGTGGCTGCACCGCAGCCAAATACCTGCGCAAATTAAATTCGAATATCGAAGTCACCCTGCTCGAAACCAAAAAGGCCTACTCATCCTGTTTTATGAGTAATGAGATTCTCAGCGGTGATCGTACCCTGGAATCCCTCACCTTCGATTACGAGGGACTGCGCCGTCACGGAGTCAAAGTGGTTATCGACCGGGTCAGCGCTATCGAGCCTGATAAAAAGCAGGTGGTTACGGAAGGTGGCCAACAGTTCGCTTATGACGCCTGTGTGGTCTCACCCGGCGTTGACTTCAAATGGGATGCCATTGAAGGGTATGACGAATCAGTAGCCGAAGAGATTCCCCATGCCTGGTTCGCCGGTCCGCAAACCGTAACTCTGCGCAAACAGATTGAATCCATGCCAGAGGGTGGCAAGGTTATTATTGTGGCCCCACCAAATCCTTACAAATGCCCACCAGGACCATACGAACGTGCGGCACAGATTGCCATGTATTGTAAGCACCATAAGCCCAAGGCGAAGATTCTAATCCTCGACCCCAAAGATAAATTTTCCAAACAGGGATTATTTGAACAAGGGTGGAGCAAGCTCTACGGTTTCGGTACTGACAACAGCATGATCGAATGGGTAGGTGCGGCCGGTGGTGGCACCGTCGAAGAACTCGATCCCTCGACCCGCACTTTGCAGGCAGAAATTGAGGAGTTCAAAGGTGACGTAATCAACATCATTCCTCCTCAGAAGGCCGGCAAGGTCGCCTTCGCATCGAATCTCACTGAGGGTGATTGGTGTCCGGTGAACAAGCTGACCTTTGAGTCCAGCTTGCACAAAGGTATCTATGTATTGGGAGATGCCTCCAGTGCCGCGAAGATGCCTAAATCTGCCTATGCCGCCAATTCCCAGGCAAAGGTTGCAGCAGCGGCCATCGTCTCTCATTTCAACGGTATCGAGCCTTCAGATCCCACCTTCGTCAACACCTGCTACAGTATTCTTGGCGAGGAGCACGGTATTTCCGTTGCCGCGGTCTACTCCCTGGACAAGGAGAACAACACCATCCTGCCGATCAAGGGTGCCGGAGGCCTTTCCCCCATGGACGCTTCTGACCTGCAACGCAAACGCGAAGTAAGCTATGCCCACAGTTGGTTCAAAAATCTGATTGATGACATGATGATGTGACTATTCGGGGGGAGCTCCGTTCCCCCCAGCTCATTGGCGCCATCCCAAATACTCAGCTGTTATTCAATCCGGCAGGAAGAGATATCGGCGATCTGAAGATTATAACTGGCACCTGGATTCTCTGGGGAAGGCCCTTGGGTAAGAACGGCACGGCCACTGTCGAAGCCTTGTTGATGCAACCAATGGCAGATAAAAGGCCCCCAGTCACGTAAATCATTTTCCACTTTGATTGGTTGCACCCCATAGGAAAACTGCAGTGCCTGGCAAGTGGTTTCGTCAGTACTAAAAGCGTTGATCCAGACCGGCAGGCGATAACGGGTTATGTTCCGCGCCGAGGCGCCTGAGCGAGTGGGAACCATCACTGCAACCGGATTCAGCTTCACAACTGCCTGTTGGACACAATGGGCAATCAGGTCTGTGGGCTGAACATCATGATTGCGACGCATACGCTCCTCACGAATAATCAGGTTTCGGCTCGGCTCGGTATCGACGGCTATTTCGACAAGCATTTTCACCGCCTCAACCGGATAGCGGCCCATGGCGGATTCGGCTGAAAGCATGACCACATCTGTACCATCCAGAATGGCGTTGGCGACGTCCGTAGCTTCCGCCCGTGTCGGTCTGCGATGCTCCGTCATCGACTCAAGCATCTGAGTGGCAGTGATCACCGGTTTGCCCAGCTGGTTGGCTTTATCCATCAACTCTTTCTGCACCACAGCCATTCTTGAGATAGGGATCTCAACGCCCAGGTCCCCGCGGGCCACCATCAGCCCATCAGATACGTCCAGAATGGAGTCCAGATTATCAAGCGCTTCCAAACGCTCGATTTTCGCAATAACGAATGGCCTCCGGCCGCACTCGTTAGCAGCTGCGAGTAAATCCTCGATATCCTTTCCATGAGAGACAAAGGACTGACTTACTGCGTCTACACCCGCCTGCAAAGCAAATTCCAGGCATTCGCGATCATGTTCGGTGAAGGCGCCAAATCCCAGATCGATACCAGGAAGGTTCAAACCTTTTCTCGAGGAGAGCTCCCCACCAGCACGCACTTCGCAATGAACCTCCGTATCCTCAATAGCGTCTACCTTGAGGGAAATCAAACCATCATTAAGAAACAGCTTATCATTCACCGAAACGATCTTAGGCAGCTCTTTGAGGCTGACCGAAACACGCCCTGCGTCACCTGCAATATCCTTGGTTGTGAGTGTCAACCTGTCGCCGATCTGCAGATCCACCGGCCCCTGGGGTATCTCACCGATACGCATTTTCGGTCCGGGAAGATCGGCCATGATCGCCAGCCGTTTGCCGGTTTTCTCAGCCACCCTGCGTAATTTGAGGATGTTCTCCTGGTGGGTGGAAAAATCTCCGTGGGAGAAGTTCAATCGAGCAATATTCATTCCCGACAACAGCAGTTGTTGCATGACTTCTTCAGAATCGGAAGCCGGGCCGATGGTGCCGATAATCTTAACTTTGTTCGATCGATTTATCACTGCATGTACTCTTTAAGTTAAACCTGAGCACACTATTCTAAGGGGGTTTGATGAATCTTTTGTTATTGATTCAGGGATAATCATTTAACTGCACCCTATTCCTGGACTCTACATAACCAGGTACATCAGATTTCCACAAACTTCCTCGGATGTAATAGAGAACACAACAGGCTTTGTTCCAGGGCGGATATAGTTGATAGCTTTCTCCCGCCGGTGTGGAGAAACGGTAATCCGATGAAACCACCGCATACAATACAATTGCCTCTCCGATAGCAGTCTTATCGTTCTAGCAAATACTGAAACAGCCCTCATGGCTGCCGATCTTACCCTGCTCTATAAGCCCAACTAAGTTATAACCAATAGCTTCTCTATGGCTCAACATTATCCAGATGGTTACTGGTTTGTTGCTTTCAACTTTGAAAGTCTCGTTTGACGTGATTCAGCCACAGTGCGAAAGAATATTTCCATGTTAGGTATCCAGTAGTCCCAACTATGATCCCCAGGCCCTGGAAAGTAGTGCTCTTCCGGCAGGATGGCTCCAAGCAGCTCGGCGTTTGGATAGAGCCGATCCTCATCACCGCACATCAGCCAAACTCGCTGCAATTTTGTCTCATCTCCGATCCAGTCTTGTGCCATTTGCCAAACTAACCGATCGTAGTTGTCACTTTGCATAACCATCGTGCGTTCACCAGAATCCCATGATTTCAGACCGCCTGCCTCACGAATGGTGTCGGACACTTCGTCACCACCCAGGTAGGGTGAGATCAGCACTAATCCATCCAACTCTCCGGGATGATGCCATTCGTACATCATAGTACCCAAGCCACCCATGGAACCACCAGCAAGCCAAATCTCCGAATAGCCCTGTTGTCTAGCCGGTGCCACGATCTCATCATGCAGGCGTTTGGTGGCTGCACCTTTACGGTAGAAATTCATGGTCAGGTCGGCCATCAATATGTCGGGTTCAGGCCAGCCACGATGGATCGCTTTATCCACTCCCCTATTCAGCATGTCTTGGGAATCACTGAGTATGCCAGGCAGAAGAATGATCAGGACTTCGCTGTTTTTTTGACTACCCTCGATCAATTGCCGCCCCATTCGGTCAGGGACTGGCCCAAAGACGCTACAAGCCGATAGCAGGGTAGTAGCCAGGAATAAGATCAAAATTCGAAACATGCAGTCAGGTAATTTCAACTGGAAAGGTAATTGTCGCATAGCACTTCTTCACCCGTCTGAATCTGGTCATATAACCTGGCAAGCGTAATATAGAAAAACAATTCAAGCGAACAATAGCGCCGACCCAACAGTTTGCCAAGACCAGGAAGAAGATGAACTCGTTGTGAATTTGTGATGCCCACATCAATTCGTACTGAATTCGTGAGTATGGATTCGAGTTCATGGACAAATATGGATATTCCAAGGATGTCTACATTTGCCCATTCAAGGCTGTACTTCACGGGGTCGGAGTCGGACCAGAACGGACTGGACTACCAGAATAAAGCGCTAGTGTTTTTTCGAGACGACTCACGATATGGGAGCTCTCGACTCCGACCCCTGATGCTCCTTACCTTTCAGCCAGAATGGTTAACATAGGGCCTGATCCTGATCACTGCTGCCATAGGTAGAGTAGCCAGAGTCGTGGGTGTCGATGTTATGCGCACCAACCAAGTTCACATAGTCACCAATGTGGTCCATATCGGGGGTTCTGCAACCCATATCATGTTCCTCGATATTGAAGTGTGTGGTGTGATTTCCGTGATCATGACGCACTACAACACTATCATCCTGGTCGCAAGCGATATCGCAGTCAGATTCCGAACCTTCATGATGAAGTATGTCGTTACTGTCCAAGCCATCAAACGTGCCACAACTTTCATGCAGTTCATGGTTATCGTCATCATCGTCATTAGGTTTACTTGCATAAGCGATGATATCGGCAATGGAGTAAGTTTCTCCGTCATCACTTTGAACATATTCAAAGTTGGTAATGGTTGAACTATTACCGTCACTGTCGGAGATCACTAAGTCGCCATTGTCATCGAGTTCCACATCGTAATCCGATACAGAACCTGAGAGGAAGAAAGTATCCGTTCCGTCGTCACCATCCATAAAATCACTACCCGCGGTGCGGTTCACTGTGTCATTACAGATATTGGCATGGTCTCCATGCCTATCCGTGTAATCATGACTCATCACATCATCGTTACCCTCGGTGTCGTTGACAAGACAGCCAGAACCTTCATCCGCATCAGTGACATTAAAGAGAAGATCGACCTCATCAGAACCACCATTTCCGTCTTCAACACGAATTGTCACCTCATACTCGTCGTCACTGACACAGGTGATATCATCGTGGCTATGCCTGTCATCGTGGCTATGCCTGTCATCGTGGCTATGCCTGTCATCGTGGCTATGCCTGTCATCGTGATCACTGTGACCATCCACGTCACACCGGTGCGTGACGACATCATCGACACAGGTCTCACCTTCATAGTCCGGTGCGTCGAAGCTTAACTCACCCGTTGTCTGGTTAATGGTGAATCGGTCAGCATCTTCACCGTCCGCGATCGAGAAAGTCAGTGTATCGCCATCCGCATCACACGCATCAGCATCAATCACAAAGGTGGTGTTTTCCGGTATATAAAAATTATCACCATCCTCAACATTCGTGAAATGAGGAGCTTCATTTACCGCATCATCATCATTGACAGCAACATCCTGGGTAACCGGATCAAAACCCGGTGCAGATGCGGTGATGGTCGGGTACTGAGTACCATCGACAATCTCATCGTCAACCGGAGCGACCGGAACTGTTACAGAAGTCTCACCCACCGGGATGGTTACAGTGACAGGTACGGTGGCTTCACTTTCGTCATCGCTGCTCAGGGTTACGGTTAACGGCTGATCCGTAGGGCCAGTGCGGGTGATCATCAATGCTTGCTCTGGATCACCGTTCTCGTCAAAGATCGGGTTACCATTGGCGTCGACGTTCACGCACGGAGTCGGAGCGATGGTCAGCTCAGGTACATCGTCATCATTAACAGCAACATCTTGGGTTACCGGATCAAAGCCCGGCGCAGATGCGGTGATGGTCGGGTACTGAGTACCATCGACAATGTCATCGTCAACTGGAGTGACTGGAACTATTACGTAGCTCTGGCCAGCTGGGATGGTTACAGTGGCCGGAACGGTTGCTTCACCTTCATCATTACTGCTTAAGGTTACCACCAGCGACTGATCCGTAGGACCAGTGCGGATGATCATCAATGCTTGCTCTGGATCACCGTTCTCGTCAAGGATCGGGTTACCATTGGCGTCGACGTTCACGCAGGGAGTCGGAGCGATGGTCAACTCAGGTACATCTGGTACTGGCACATCATCGTCATTAACAGCAACATCCTGGGTAACCGGATCAAAGCCTGGAGCCGTCGCCGTGATGGTTGGGTACTGCGTTCCATCGACAATGTCATCGTCAACCGGAGTAACCGGAACCGTCACAGAAGTCGCTCCAGCAGGGATAGTCACTGTAGTTGGTACGGTGGCTTCACCTTCATCGTCACTGCTCAGGGTCACGGTTAACGGTTGATCGGTTGGACCAGTACGCGTGATCACTAGGGCATCAACTGGATTACCATTCTCATCAAGGATCGGGTTGCCATTGGCATCGACAGGTGTACCGGGTGCAGCTTCTATGGTCAGCTCAGGTACATCTGGTACTGGCTCATCGTCGTCATTAACAACAACATCCTGGGTAACCGGATCGAAGCCCGGTGCCGTCGCGGTGATGGTTGGGTACTGAGTTCCATCGACGAGATTATCGTCAACCGGAGTAACTGGAACCGTCACAGAAGTCGCTCCAGCAGGGATGATTACAGTGGCAGGCACTGTGGCTTCACCTTCGTCATTGCTGCTCAGGGTTACAACCAGTGGCTGATCAGTTGGACCAGTACGCGTGATCACTAGGGCATCAACTGGATTACCATTTTCATCAACGATCGGGTTGCCATTAGCATCAACTGCTGCACCGGGTGCTGTCTCGATGGCTAGCTCTGGTACATCTGGTACATCCGGTACATCCGGTACATCCGGCTCATCCGGCTCATCCGGCTCATCCGGCTCATCCGGCTCATCCGGCTCATCTGGCTCATCATCGTCATTGACGGCAACGTTCTGTGTGACAGGATCAAAGCCCGGAGCGGAAACAGTGATGGTTGGGTATTGGGTACCATCTATGCGGTCGTCATCAACCGGTGTAACTGGAACCGTCACAGAAGTCTCGCCAGCTGGGATCGTTACTGTAGTTGGCACAGTGACTTCACCTTCGTCATCGCTGCTCACGGTCACCACCAACGGCTGATCTGTTGGACCAGAGCGGGTAATCACCAGTGCATCAACAGGATTGCCGCTCTCGTCAACAATCGGGTTGCCATTGATGTCAACCACAAAACCTGGTGCAGGCTCGATGGTCAGCTCTGGGGCACCAACCAAAATCTCTTCAATCTGGCTAAATTCCAAGGTCGAGCCGTCCGAAAAAGTGACTATTCCAGCCGTAGCACCTTCATCGGATTCATCGTTGGCATCATCAATGGTTACAGCCCCAGCTCCGCGCAGATCGAGCACGTCATAGTCGGTTGCCTGATCGGGGCCGTTACCACCCGCAATTACGTCACCATTGCCTTCATCCGCGCTATTTACGATAAAGGTATCGTCACCTCCTTCACCAAACATCCGGTCAGAGCCTGCGCCACCATTGATGATGTCGTCTCCGCCATTGATGACATTACCATCACCGTTACCGGTCGGGATGAAGTTGAAGCCGCTGACGTCACCGTTTCCGAAGTTGAAGCCCCCATTTGTAGCACCTGCTGTCAGGGTAAAATCGAGAGACGAGCGCCCCTCAAAGGTGACACCGAACTGCGCATCAGTTTCATCGGGGTTGACATTGTTTTGTGTGCCCTGCGCCAGAACGGTCGTGCCATTATCGCTCACAGATACAATGGTGTCCGATTGCGTACCATATCCGGTGATTTGATCAAGTTCGAACTCGGCACTCTCACCAGAGTTGCGAAGGTCGATATCCCCAAGGACCAACGTGGAGCTAATCTCAACAGGTTCACCTGTCGCTGTGTCGAAGAACTCCATACGAAAACTAGCTTCTGCACCACAGGAGGCCCCCAGCAGGAGCGGATGATCTTCGGTATACGAAAGATCGACATTCAAACAGCTAGTGCTGGTGCTGACCAGAACAAGACGCGCAGAGACAGAGGTGCCGTCATCAAGAGTTGCAACATTGTCGTAGATTATGCTGTCGCCTGCGCCAGAGGTCAGGCCACCACAGGAAGTCTCCGAGTCAACACGGATGTTTGACAGATCCAGACGCAGAGGGGTTGCATTTTGAGCAGTGATTGTATTTTCACCGTTGTCACCATAGATCAGATCATTGCCATCACCGCCATCTATGGTGTCATTGCCCTCTTCGCCATAGATTGTGTCATCGCCTGCGCCACCATTAATGATGTCGTCGCCACTATTGATGACATTACCATCACCGGTCGGGATGAAGTTGAAGCCGCTAACGTCACCGTTTCCGAAGTTGAAGCCCCCATTTGTAGCACCTGCAGTCAGGGTAAAATCGAGAGACGAGCGCCCCTCAAAGGTGACTCCGAACTGTGCGTCAGTTTCATCAGGGATGACATTGTTTTCTGTGCCAGATGCCACAACGGATGCCCCATTCTCGCTCACCGACACGCTGCTATCCGATTGCGTACCATATCCGGTGATTTGACCAAGTTCGAACTCGGCACTCTCACCAGCGTCGCGGAGGTCAATATCCCCAAGGATCAAGGTGGAGTTAATCTCAACAGGTTCGCCTGTCTCTGTGTCAAAGAACTCCATACGGAAGCTGGCTTGTTCACCATCAGCGGCTCCCAGGTAAAGCGGATGATCTTCTGTATACGAAAGATCAACCTCCAACGAATCGTTGCTGGTGCTGACCAGAATAAGTCGTGCAGAAACAGTGGTACCATCATCGAGAGTTGCAACATTGTCGTAGATTATGCTGTCGCCTGCGCCAGATGCCAGGCCACCAGATGAAGTTTCAGAGCCAACGCGAACGTTTGAAAGATCCAAGCGTAGCGGGGTAGCGTTTTTACCAGCGCTGAAGTTTTCACCGGTATCACCATAGATCAGGTCATTGCCAGCACCGCCGTCTAAAGTGTCATTGCCCTCTTCACCAAAGATCGTGTCATCACCGTCTTCTCCATTGATGATGTCGTCAGCGCCACCGCTGCCGGTCGGGATGAAATTGAAGCCGCTAACGTCACCATTTCCGAAGTTGAAGCCCCCATTTGTAGCACCTGCTGTCAGGGTAAAGTCCAACGACGAACGCCCGTCAAATGTGACCCCGAACTGTGCGTCAGTTTCATCAGGGATGACATTGTTTTGTGTGCCAGATGCCACAACGGATGCCCCATTTTCGCTCACCGACACGCTGCTATCGGGTTGCGTACCATATCCAGTGATTTGATCAAGTTCGAACTCAGCACTCTCACCAGCATCGCGGAGGTCGATTTCCCCAAGGACCAACGTGGAGTTAATCTCAACAGGTTCGTCTGTCGCAGTGTCAAAGAACTCCATACGAAAGCTCGCTTGTTCACCATCAGCAGGCCCCAGCAAGAGCGGATGATCTTCGGTATACGAAAGATCTACCTTCAATGAACTGTTGCTGGTGCTGACCAGAATAAGACGCGCAGAAACAGAAGTGCCATCATCGAGGGTTGCAACATTGTCGTAGATTATGCTGTCACCTGCGCCAGAGGCCAGGCCGCCAGATGAAGTTTCCGAGCCAGCGCGAACGTTTGACAGCTCCAGACGCAGCGGGACTGCGTTTCGAACAGCGTTGAAATTATCTCCATTGTCGCCATAGATCAGGTCATTCCCTGTGCCACCGGCGATGATGTCATTGCCAACGTTACCAACTATTTGATCATTATCGTCAGTTCCGTTGAGAGTGTCAGACCTATCGGTTCCCTGAATAATGGCCACGGCGTACTCCAGTTATCATTATAAGTAATGTTAAAATCAGGAAACTTCTGATTAATTCTGTACGAAGCAGATTGTGCACTAAAATGTTCTGGTTCAAGGCATGGATCGCACGTAATAGCAGGCTATTGCGAAGATCCATAACGCAGAAACTGGACATTTTAGGGGCAAGATGCGAGTTCACGAATTGATCAAAGGTTCCTTAGTATTATCGAATAGGATTGCATTCAGAAAACCGCAAGATTTGTATTTACTATTCAATACCATTCGCCTGTGTTCTTCCTTCATTATGCATCTCCATAATGATGCAGCATTCCTTTAAGTTACTGCTTAAATCTCTTTATTCATGGCAACATATTCGTGGTAAAAGATCTTTGTATTTGGATAGTTATTTGCGCCCGAAGACACAAGCGATTTGAATTGCATGAACTGAGATCGGTAGTTATGGCAGCCATTAAAACAATATAGTGTTAATCATAATAAACAGGCTACATCAAAGGAGACAGCCCTATCCTCTTGCACTGTTTTTCTCAGCCCTGTAAAAATTGCTTTTATTGATACTTCTTAACGATGTAGAAGCCGTCCTACTGAAATGACACCCAACTCTCTATCAACTCGATCCTTAATTAAATCCGCTACAATATAGCGTCTCTACAATCCAAGCCAAATTGCTTGAGATCTCCTGAAATGATGCAATATACTATTTTCTTTTTTCAGTTTATCAGATAAATTTTCACTATAGTACTCTTATTCCGGCTATGTTAATGATTGATCAGGAACATAATAATTAGAATAATTCCAATTCTTATAAAGCCACATCCATTAAGAATACCTGCATCAACGAGCAGAACCGCACTCTATCGACAGCACCGAATTGGTGCCTTTATTGCAGCCTCAAACGGCTTCGCACATGGCACCACACTATTGATTCAACCACCGGTCACCACAGCATCAGGAGTCCTCCTCGTATACCTCCAGTGATGCCGCCATTCAATTACTGCTGATGATCGCCGGTCGTTGAGAACGGGAATAAAGTTACCCTCTAAACGAACGCCTAATACTGTCTGTAAATGGTTCAAATATTATGCCGGCGAAGGTCCGCTCTTTTGTCTTCAGATAAGCTTCAACGGGCATACCTGCAGAGACTGGAGGGAGTTTTGCGATTTCTGCTGGATCAACCTCAAGGCGCGCTGCAAAATAGCTGGTACCGTTTGTCTCATTCACTCGTCTATCTGGCGATATAAAGATAGTCTTAGCTTTAGCTGGAAGCACCTCATTCCGGTCAAAAGCACTCATCACCACTTGCGCGTCCTGACCAATGAGGACAAGATCTATGTCTGTCGGATTAACCTGAACTTCCACAATCAGGCTCTCATTTTCCGGAACAATTTCAACAATCGGCGTATAGGCCGCGACAGCGCTGCCGACTGTGTTTACATATATTTTATCTATTACACCTGACACAGGCGCCGTGAGCTCCACCCGAGCAACGGCATTTTCGGCTGCCTCGAGCTGGCTTGTAACTTCTACAAGCTTTTGCCTATTTTCAGAAATATCAGCACTGAGTTTTTCTGCAAACTCATCTTCAATCTGTTGAATACGTTTCGTGGTCAACATCATTTTCATCGGCAGCGTATGCAGTTCAGTTTTAAGGCGCGCATGGTCTTCTTTGGCTTCCGCCATTTCACGCTCAATTTGCCGTAGATCTGCAGCTCTGGTATATCCTTGCTTGACGACTTTATTCAACATCTTGCGCTCATTGGAGTAACTGGCAATTCTTTCATTCAGAGCTGTAATCTGATCTTTAATGCCATTAATCTCCTGCTCGAAGGTGTCTCGCTCAATCACTAGCAATGCAACAGCATTAGTGCGATTTAACTTGCGTGTAATAAATTGCTTCATTTGATCTTGGAGCGCAGCTTGGAACTGGGGAGAGTTGAAGTCACTCCTCGATAGAAGCTTGTTCTGATCGCTGAGACCTTCAATCGTAAACGTCTCAGCTCCTTTTTGTTCCGCAAATAGTCTTGCTTGTGTTATAGCGAGGGTCTCTTGCTGTGCCTGCAAACGATTTCGAACAGATCTGCGGTCCACATCATCGAGTACAACAAGCACGTCACCTGCTTTGACGCGCATCCCCTCTTTTACGAGTATTTCTGAAACAACGCCACCCAACTCGTGTGAGATCTCCTTGGATTTACCCTCCTTGATGACTTGTCCTTGAGCAATGACGGCACCACCAAGCGGCACGAGAACGGCCCATCCGCCGAAAAAGACAAAGAACAGCACGAATAACGAAGTGCCAATTTTTTTTAAGCTGTTAATGCTCGTGACACTTTGTAGAACTGCTTCTTCTTGATAGTTAATCATTCGCTCCGACACTCTTGTTGGACGCTATGAGGCGGGCGATCTGGTTTGTATCAACGGTAATTTTTGGTTTAGGCCTGGTACGCTGATAATTACGGATACCAGCTAGAGATTTGACCTTCCCCCGCTCTTTTTTCTGCTGAACAAGTTCAGGTTTCTTATGATAAAGCTCAGGCAGTTTCAACACGCTTGAGCTGGATCCGAATTCTACTAATTCTCCGTTTTTGAGCCTTAGCGCTTTGTCGGCTATATTCATGAGGTACTCTCGATGAGAAATCATGATTACAGTTTTGCCCCGTTTTGCTGCAGCAAGAAGAGAGTCGCGTAGAGCTTTTGATGCTTTAACGTCTAAATTTGTATCAGGTTCATCGAGCAACAGTACCGGCGGATCTCGGAAGAATGCCCGTGCCAGCGCTATGCGTTTTATTTGACCACCTGAGAGACGAACACCCCCAGCACCAATAATCGTATTATACCCATCCGGTAGAGAACCGATGAAAGCGTGGGCTCCCGCCAGACTGGCGGCATCTATAATCTCATCATCGTCCACATTTGGGTCAAAACGGCTGATATTCGCTGCAATTGTTCCATGAAAGAAACTGGGATCCTGGTCAATATAACCGAGAGATGCACCAAGCTGACTTGGATCCCAGTGATGAATTTCATAATTGTCGTAGTGTACAGTGCCGCCATTTGGTGCATTGATACCTGCAAGAACCCTGAGAAGGGTTGACTTACCTGCGCCGCTGGGGCCGACAATTGCCAGAATTTCACCGGGTATAGCTGAAAAGGAAATGTTGGAAAGGATTCTTTTCCCATCTGTGGATCCTTCCGCGATATATTGAATATTAGAAACGAAAATCATGCCAACAAGGTCAGGCAGGCATAGTGGTTCTATTGAGTCTTTTTCCAAATCACTCAGGACGACTTGCAGCCGCTTCCAAGCCTCACGTCCGGTGGTTAGCTGTTGCCAACTACCAATGAGATGCTCAATCGGCTGCAAAGCACGACCAGTAATAATGCTTGCCGCAAAGATCATACCAGCTGACATGGAGCCGATTATTGCCAGATATGCGCCTGTACCCAACAGTAAGACTTGCAAGAATTGACGTATAAACCTAACCAAACCGAAAAAATTAGCATTAATGCCATTAACCTGGTCAAGATCGTAAGAAGATTGAAGTGCGACACTTTTCCAGCGCCCCAATAGCCCTGGGCCTAAGCCTAATGCGCGGACATCATCTATGCGTTGTACGGTATCACTTACATGACGACCCGCATCAATCTGTCCACGACGTGCATCTTCCTGGCGTTTATTGGTCATGGTCTGGTTTAAGATCGCAACGCCGATCAAAATAGCTGCGCCGATAACACCGAGCAGACCGAGAATCGGGTGAACGAGAAATAGCACAATGAGAAATATCGGTGCGAAGGGAAAATCAAAAAGACCAATAAAGCCTCGGCCTGCGAGGAGTTGCCGTAAGATGACAACATCAGCTAAGTGTTGGGAGGTTGTTCTTGAACCAATCTTTGGATTGTTGATTGTATTTTTTGCTAGTTTTGAAGTTGCAATGAGGTCTAAATGGGTGCTCATGCGTTGAGCAACACGCGAGCGTAAACTCTCCATCACGCCGAATATAGCTAATGTTACCGCAACCAAAAGCGTCAGATAAATCAAGGTATCGATACTTTGTCCAGGGATGACACGGTCGTAGGTCTGAGCCATATGCAACGGCATCGCCAACATTAGTGCATTTGCTATAACAGAGAAGAACAATAGCCAAGATAAATAGGGTTTAAGTGACAATTGTTGATTGGAAAAGTCGTTTGACATGAACTTATTTACCATTTCCCTATGCAAAATATGACTAGCCAATCTTTTTAGAGACGCCAAAGATCGAAAATCCACTTAAAGATAGATGCAAATTTCTAATACAACTAAGTATACCTTAGAGGGCTAAAAGCTATATAACGAAAGAAAGGCCCTCAACATATAGGACCTTTCTTGCCTGCAGTCTTAATAGTTCCTTAACTTTGTTCAAGCAAAATTAACCCATCGGTTGATCCTGGTCACTATTTACATAGCTGGAGAGGCCATATTCGTGGGTATCGATGTTATGGGGGGGGGGTAACATCTAACACCGATTATTGAACATTGATCAATACCCCCCCTGCAGCAAGGGTACCTGACATGTGCTCCTGTTCACTAAAATAATGAATCATGTGAACCTATTCCGCTTTTACTTATTTTTTTGTTGTGATTTGTGCTGCTGAAGTACAGTGTTAAATAAGAAACATAATTTCACTATTTTTCGAATACTGAAAATACTATATATCCTTGATTCTACGGAGAGGTCATAGTTATGGATAACGATGAATCATGACAGTTCTTGAACCTGTTACAGATACGAAGTAAACAAAAGTAAGCCATCTGCAACTCGCCAAGAGAACAATATCATGCTAAATACTATGACCAGATTTCTAATATATCCCCTGGCAATATTTATCTCTCTGACCGGCTGTGAGGATTCACCTACAGTCATTATTACAGCCGACCCAGAAGTTGTAACTCAAAATAGTTCAACCACACTAGAATGGAGCAGTACGGATGCCACTGACTGTATCGCCTCAGGTGACTGGTCAGGCAGTAAAGAACTCTCAGGAAATGAAGTAATAAGCAATATACAGAAAGAGAGCACATTCGAGCTCACATGCACGGGTATTGAAGATAACGAATCGGCCAGTGCCTCGGTAACTGTGAAAATTGATACACCACCAACAACAGTCTCTCTTTCTGCAACTCCAGCAAATGTTTCATTCAATGGCTCAACCACTCTGAGATGGGAGAGTAACGCAGATAGCTGCATGGCATCCGGCGCCTGGTCGGGTGAGAAAAACCCTACGGGAGAAGAAGTTCTAACCTCACTGACAGTAAGCAGCACATACAACCTATCTTGTACTGGTTCAGGAGGCAATGCTGAGAATACCGTTTCGGTTTCAGTTGCAGGTCCACCCGTTAGTAATGACCCTGGAACTGAAGATCCTGTTACTGAGGATCCCGTTACTGAGAATCCTGTTACTGAGGATCCTGTTACTGAGGATCCCGTTACTGAGGATCCTGTTACTGAGGATCCTGTCACTGAGGATCCTGTCACTGAGGATCCTGTTACTGAGGATCCTGTTACTGAGGATCCTGTTACTGAGGATCCTGTTACTGAGGATCCTGTTACTGAGGATCCTGTTACTGAGGATCCTGTTAGTGACGAAAACACACCTTGCGGCAATGAAGAATTACAGAGATTTCGTTATCAAAGCCCAACCGCTGAATCATTAGAGGCCTGCATTCAAGAGGTTCAAGTTCGCGAATGCACTCAGCAGGGACTATCTCCATGGAGTGGTAGCTTTGAATATGTCAGCTGTATTGCGCAACCAAGCAATGCGAACAGCCTGCCTCGGTGGCAATGGAATCAAATAGAATATGCCGGTGGTTTTCGGGTAATGGGTGGAAAAGTTGGGGATGGCGACAATTCAATCCTCGCTTACTCACCAGGCCCATTTACAATAGATGAAGCAAAAAACACAATTTTCATGGTAACCCATGCCTATGAGCAAGGTTTTGGTGAGATCAATCTACCAGCGCTTACAGTTAGTGATAATCCGCGCGATTTTAAGCAAGCAAACACTGTAGTCCAGCGATTTCAAGATATCTACCAGACCGAACGCGATGTTACTGGCATTGATAGCTACTTCAGGGTAACCGGCCTACTACAGCTTAACAACCAATTAATCGTCAACTACATGAATTGGTACGATGCGTCAGGAAAAGAAACCGATACAACAATGGTTTTTAAAGACGCCTCTAATTTACAAGAGAGTCAGTTGACTGGTCCTTTTCAAATGCAGGGCAAAGCACATGCAGGTGGATGGATCTCACCGATACCTGCTGAATGGCAAGCAAAATTAGGCGGCACCCATATCAGTGGAATGAGTCAGGGCTCAATTATTTCCAGACTTTCCGTAGGACCATCTGCATTTGTCTGGACACCTGAAAATGGTTTACTCAGCGCAAGTGAGGGTGGCCCTATAGAGACCATCACTGCACTGGATTACTCAATGAAACATATCCTTTATGATACCAGCTTATATGACATAGAAGCAGTTGATAGCAGTGGCATTCTATACAACCGAATCGATGGTAAAAATCATCTATGGACGGTATCAAGTTCCGCTGGATATGCCTTTATCATCCCAGGAACCTCAACTTACCTGGTTGTAGGCCATTCTGCTGGCCATGAATCTGGATTGGGATACAAAATTACTCAAGACAACGGCCGCTTGTGCGGCGGACCATGCCCCTATGCAGCTAATGACCATTACAACTACTACTGGCTGTATGACGTCAACGATATGGTATCTGTCATTGAAGGAAACATTGAACCCTGGGAAGTACGCCCCTACGACTATGGTGTATTTGATACCATTGGCAGTAACAAGACCTTGACGGGTGCTTATTACGATGTCGACGACGACCTGCTTTATGTTGCATTAAAAAACGGCGATCCAATTCCTACTTACGACAAACCGCCGCTCTTTTTGGCCTACCGTTTAAATCTCAATAATAACGGCCAATAAGAAGAAGTATTCCTGGGGTAAAGATGTACCCAGGGACACCCAATAAACATTCTTAACGTGACATATTTATATGTAACTATTCACAAACAGTCTGTGAATCACTAATTAACGACACCTAAAGATCACCTGTTAATTGACATTGGTTGCTTGAGGATAAAGAGACAGGAATATAATTTACAACAAGACTAAATAGTCAAATAATACATCTTCTCTAGAGCAGTTGGTGGGGCAGGGCCCCACCCTACCAATCTGAATTGACCCTTCTCCATCTACAAAGTGTAGGGTGGGGCCCTGCCCCACCAATACCTGCTGACAATCCACACAAAGCCAAACCTAGCACTCTTTGAACTTTTTACTCACACTGCAGAAGACTGTATTGAGCTATCAGGTTTACATTTATAGTTTTGATTTAGAGATCTGAATCTGATCCTTATAGCAATCAACGCAGTCATTACAAATCCCCAGAACTACTCTTACGCACATCCAATAAATAAATATATATATAATTTTCTAATGTTGGAGATCCCGGATATGCTGGAAATTGTTGAGCAAACTGGAAGTCACATTATTCTTTGAATAGATGTTGCATCAGAACTGTCGCCTCATGACGAGCAGGTGCCACCTGCTCAAGACGATGCAGTAGTGTCTTGCTGGCATCGGGTGCAGTCTTTGATAATACACTGGCAAGTTTTATTAATGGGAAATAGGCGGGTGAAAAATCAGGACTTGTTTTTAACACTGTAAGGAGTGGTTCCTCAATGTTATGTAGAAGTGTATAAGGATCCATCGATCGCTGAGATTCTGTTCCAGCTATTATAAAGCTGTCTCTCGCTAACCAATATGCAGATAATCTACTGTGTGCCCTGGTTGAGTTCGCTTGAAGAATATCCTCAGGTTTTGCCTCTACCCCGTGGATTACTTCCAAAAGCAGTTCAGAGGGTTTGCTTTCTGCACGATAGACATAACCAGGTGCCTGATATAACAGTATCGGGTGATCATCACTATTCACAGGGCCAGGTCCTGCAAATCTCTTTAATGCCAGACCGTTCCCCAGATAACTTCCTGGAAGGGTTAGTGGTTCGTGTAGACGGACTTCCCGTAGGGCGTTGTAGTGCGATTTCTGTTTGACACGCCGGTTCAGCCAGTCGCTTTCAATACGGATATCTTTTTTACTTCCTATCAATCCAAGTATCGGTGCATCCACACTGTAGTGAGCCAACCAAGCGCTACCTTTTGGGTAAACATCCAAAAAGGTTCGGATGATGCTATTTAAGGTCTGGCGATCCAATTGGTAAAGCGGCAGCCATTGACAAAAAAGCCCATCAGTTGATAGCAGATCCTTAATTTTTACAAAATGTTCACGAGTATAGAGGCTGGCAGCGCCATCTCGTGCAGGATGGAACAGGTCGGCTATAACCACATCATAACTATGACCTGCTGATGCTACAAAACGTCTGGCGTCTGAGCTTTTTAGACTTAACCTGTCATTATCACTGAGTATGCCTGTTGACTCGGTAAAGTAAGGCAATAACTCAAGCACCTCGGGGATCAATTCAATAGCATCCGCTTTGAGATCAGGATATTCAGCAGCAGCAGCAAAAGTTACGCCTGCTCCAACCCCCAGAAAAAGGGCCTGTTTCGGATCAGGGTGCAGCAACAAGGGAATATGCCCTTCCCGCCGATCAGAATAGAGTGATGATGTTCCCCCCATTTGGAAGCGGTCATTCACTTTCAGGTGACGGTGGCCCTGTCGATCGGAAACTACAGAGACCGAGGCCATAATCCCATCCCTATAGGCCACCAATTCACCCCCTGTAGGGATGGTGACTATACGTAGACTGGTGGGGATTATAATCAGGATGAGCAGACTCCCGACTGGTGTAAACGTATACCAGAAGGGTTGTCTGTTCAGCAGAATAAAGAGCATGAGATAACCAGCTGCAATCAGAATAAGCGTCATTTTTGCGCCCATCATAGGCAACAATAGAACACCGAAAACCAGCGGTGCCAGGGCACTACCGAAGGTGTTGATAGCCACGGCCCGACCAATGGTAGTACGAGGGCCGCGAACGCATTGCATCAAGTGGCTGAACAAGGCACCGATTGCCAGAGTAGGCGGAAGAAACACAAATACAGCGATTGTGATCTCTGTAAACAGCGATGATGCATACCCTTTATCCAGCAACATGCTCATCCAGTGGTGGAACGGTTGTGAGAAAAACAGCATAACAGCTGTTACTGCTACACCTATTGCAGTAAGGGTGATCAGTTGAGCGGTAATTTTGTCTGGGTCTCTGTTCCGGGCGTAATTGTGATAGAACCCAGCTCCAATCGATGTCCCCACCAGATAGATCACCAGTAAAAGAGCAAAGGTATAAACTGTATTTTCCAATATTTGATTAAGAACCCGTATAACAACGACTTCAAGGCCGATACCCAGCATACCAGTTACGAAAAATACTGAGAGTTTCGTGTTAGAAGTATCAGACCTTATAGAATGGCGTTTACCAACTTCTTCTATATGCACATTTACTGAAACATCTGGAGTTCTATATTTATTGTTTAGTGCAATTGCTGCACTGCCACAACAAAAATTGATTGTGGCCATCACCAGACCGGTTTTGAAATATCCATATTCAGGAGCAATCAGAAAAGTAGTCAGCACAACACCTATCGCTGCGCCAAGGGTATTCGCACTATAAACGCCTCCCACTACCCAGCCATCGCTGCGTAATTGTGTCATCCATCTTTCCAGGGCAGGCAGGGTTGCACCCATGACGAAGGTAGCCGGCAACAGAGTGACTATTGGGAGGCTAAAGGCAACCATCCAGTGCTCAACTGGTGAAGGATCAGTACCCAGCCATAACACAGCATGATTACTCAACAGTGGCAGGAAAAACACGAGTCCCATAGCCCAAAGGCCTGCAACAATTTCCAATACCCCATACCAAAGAGCTGGTTGGTTGGTTTTCCCAATTGGGCCATGTAAAGTCCAAGCTCCCAGGGCCATACCAATAAAAAAAGCAGAAAGGACGGCGAGTACTGAGGGCATTTCATGACCCAATGCCATGGTGAGCATTCGGGTCCAAATCATCTCATAGCCTAGCCCGGCAATACCGGAAGCTGTAGCTATGAGTAGCAGTAGTGTTTGAATCTGTCTAGCTGTTGTCATGTAGATACAGAATCTCAGTTTCTAAAAACATGAATTATTATTAAGCTTGTATTTCGAACTATTATTAATTGTTATGGATAAGTGATTGAAGAGGGCGGTAAAGAGAGTGAGCGGCCCCTCCATCCGTGGAGGAGCACTCACATGCAGTTGGCTAAATTACTCCAACTCTCTTCACTTTACGTGAATGAAGATAGGATTAGAGTAGAACCATAAATCTGCATAGGCTTCTGCAACCTCGTCCAACTTGCTGGTTGTCGCTCTATCGATTTTGCTCTCAATGACATGATCGAGGATATCTTTAAACATGTAACTGGAAAGCTCTTCACCACTCATGTTGTAAAGATTGTCTTCGGCTTCGGAGTCAGCCAGAGGATTACCCTCTGCATCAGTTTCGAATGGTACATCCGCAGGAAGGTTAGTACCACGCAACCGGAAGTACATATCTTTATCAGCTTTGAACTTATAGACAAAGGTCATGTTACCGTTGCTCTTAAGGCCATCTTCACGTTCGAATGTGGCAACCACCGCTGTAGACTCATTCGTCTCTTTTGAGTAGTCAGGATCGGACGGATCAACATAGCCTGTAACTTCGCCACCAATTATATCTATATGGTCAAGTTCCGGCATATTAAGCGGTTGGCTGATACCAACTTGCGCCAGTGATGGATTCTCCATATCGAGTGGGCAGTTATTTGTACCAACAGGATCACGAAGCTTGATTTTGAGGGTGACAGTAGAGCCACGCTTGGCTTCGATAGTTTGTCCCATAATCACTTTGTTGCGAACATTTCGACTGTCTTTTGCACTCGCAGTAAAATTGAGCTTATCGATCAAATCACCTTCAACATGCCAACTGGCACCTGAGCGAAGTGAATCGAAAACAGCCTCTTCCGGAATGTTACTTTTTGTATTCATGTAAGTGTAGATCTTCTGATATTCACCAGGCCAGAAGTCACTACCACCGGTACTCCAATGGTTATGAAAATCGGAACTGGCAAAGTTCCACCAGTGACGCCCCTCACCCAGCATCGCATCCCACAGGCCACCTAGTGTAGCGGTATACCAGCCGACGCCACCGTAAGTGCCACCACCATCGGAGCTTGTGCCAAAACCGCGTGAACCTGATGTTTGATGACCTGGTGCACCTTCGAAACCAAAAGCTACGTCAGGACCAGCATTGTTCCAGTTGCGAAAATCAGCGATGGTGTAGCTGTTAGCTCGCTCGATGTGAGCTGGAATCACCCATGCATCAGCTATCCCTGCTTTTTTCAGTGCTTGCATGAAAGTAACACCAGCTACAGCATCTTCAGCTGTCTCATTGGTCTTTTCTAATGGACCATAGGAAGCAAGAATACTTACTTCACCGTTACGGCTAGTATCGTCGTCACTTTTATCAAATCGATATTCAAATTCACTGATTGCAGTTGCTTCTTTACCATATTGGTGGATTGCAGTAGAACAGTGCTCATGGCTGGGGACATTCCACTCCAATCCATTGATTACAATTTTCTTAGGGTATTTTACACGCGCTTCCTGAATATCAGGAAAAACGTAATCACGAAGACTCTGCCAACGCCACATCTCCTGGTGCTCACCTGAGTATTCCACATCGCCAAGAATAGGGTTTTCAGGGTAGATGTTTACGTCATCCCAATATTCACCGTTTCCGTCACGGTTTCGCTCACCGCCATGTTCTGAGTTTGCCCACCAATCGAGATAGTTGGAATTTTTCTCCATTACATCTTCGAAACGATAACTTCCATCTGTGTAGTAGCTGTGCTGATGAAAGTCACCTGATTTCCATTTCAATTTACTTCTGCTTTCACTTGTTTTGCTATTATCTTTTTCTTCTGCCTGACTTTCCTCTTCAGAACACTGCTCTTGGCACTCATCCTGACTAGAAAAAGCTGTTGTTGGGGTTATTGATAAAACTGTAAATGATCCACCAAGTGCCATTGTGATGGCTGTTGCCAACAAACGTGTCTTTATACGACGCACTGTTTTCATTCTATTTACTCCATAATGTTGCTATTTTTACTACTCATAACTTCTTCATTACTGAGTTACGAAACATGCAGAGTTTGATGGATATAAAGCGGGATATATTCAGTGGTAATGTGTAGCTGTTTTCCATCAAGGACACCGCAGCTAGATGATAGGGATAATGACGTGCAGTTTGGTGACAGATGCATGAACAAAACTTGATAAAAAACAGCAGAAATAATAAATTTTATTTAATAATTACGCGGAATTGATTTGGGTCAATGTGAGAATGACAATAACACTAGGTTTTGATTTATAACTAGACTAAATACTATGACAACTATTTGAAATTATTTAGTAAATAAATATTTGTATTAAACATATACAAACATATGGATATTATATTTCCTTATTACATTCCTAATTCGGCTTGTTAATCTAATCCTGGATTTAGTAATATGCAGGTTAGGAGTGCCACTTATTGTCTGATTGGTGGGGCAGAGCCCCACCCTACCCAGCCGGATAAGAATTTGCCCTTCCCCATCTACCTGTCGTACTCATCTTGCTGGGCGGGGCCCTGCACTACCAATGCCTGCTGATAATCCAACAAATGCCATACCTAACACCCTTTGAATTTACAAACTCTCACAGTAGCAGACTTTATTAGACTACCAGGTAAATTAGTATAGTTATGGTTTAGAAATCTGAACCTGGTCTGTAAAGCTGTACTGTTGAGCATTACCAACAAGCTTCACCTGATAACTCCTCATGCCATTAAAGCTCTCCCCTCTCTTTTCAGTAATTTTTACAAAGGTATAAGGAGAATCCAGTTTAGGATCAAGCCCTTCTGTCGGACTTACTTGATCCCAATCAAGACTGATACCTACATTTCCTTCAAGTACAAAGTAGTGGATACCATTACGGACTGCGACTTCACCTCGGTGATCGTGACCTGAGAAAACCGCAACCACTTGACCATCTTGTTCGAAAATACCACGTACAACGTCAGCATTCTTAATCGTATGCGCCTCTGTAGTATCACGATGTAAAACCTGGTGTGCAAATACCACTGTAGGGAGGTTGTTAGCAGCAAGGTCAGCAGTCAACCAATCCAACTCTTGCTGAGGCACCCAAGCATCTTTCCAGCTCCAAAACGGAGCACTGGGATCCTGCATATCAAAAGGCAGATGTGGCTCTGCAACAGTGTAGTCTGCATCCAGGACTACGAAGTGTACACCGTTCTGGTTGAATGAATAGTATGTCTCACCATCGGGTATACCACTATTTTTTATGTATTCCAGAAAATCGTTCCGATATAGATTATCGAACTCATGGTTACCCAAAACATGATAACGTGGGCCTTTAAAGCCCGCATAGATCGTTTCTATCTCATCAAGGTTCTGGATTGGGTCTTTGCCGTCTACCAGCGTATCAACATAGTCACCCAATTCGATAACAAAATCGGCTTTTCTGTTCATGACTTTCACGAACCGTGTCATCTTATCCAGGGCCGCAGAGTAGGTGCGCGAGGATGTATTTGGTTTATTCGTATGGTGTATGTCTGTAATAATACCAAAACTAGCATTTGCTCTACTACAATTATTTTGATATTTACAGTCGTGATTCTCATGACTTCCGGCATTTGCAACACCGGATCCAAGCACTACAGAAAATACTATTGTCAAAATACTCTTCATGATCAATACCTCATCTTAGATTATTTAAGATTTAATCAGTCACATATAATTATGTTTTACAATCATTCCAATGAAATAAATTGTTGTCATTTTTAGATCAATCGGAATGTGGTAAACACTACGCATAGGTTATTACCAGCACATTATTGATATCTGATATTTGTGTTGTTTTTTTAGAAGTGAACTAAGTCTAAACACACTGGAAGAGTTCAGCTGTACTGCTGATCTTGATAGATTATTCACAAGGTTACTAAACAGTTGATTTGTTGATCATTTCATCTGACATACTTTGCGGAGAAAAGAAGTATGTACCGCATGACATCTACTTAACATAGAAGTTTATGTAATAATTGTGTAATAAAGGGGTATTTGGGTTCATCCACAAATTCTTTCGAAGATTAGTAGAGCCAGTTTTATGACATATTGTCATTGCAATTACTCCGAACCACTCTTACACACATACCATTAATTATTTAATATATAGATATTTATATTTTTCAAATGTTTGATACCCCGGAATGTCGCATGTTAATTAACATGGATTGCTGATGATAAAGAGACTGGATTATGATTTATAACAAGACTAAATAGTTGATAATCCATCTTCTCTAGCGAAATTGGTGGGGCATGGCCCCACCCTACCAATCTAAATTGAACTTTCTCCATCTACAAAGTGTAGGGTGGGGCCCTGCCCCACCATTACCTGCTGACAATCCATATAAAGCCAAAGCTAACACTCTTAAAATTTTCTAACTCTAACGTAGCAGACTGTATTGAACTATAAGGTTTACATTTATAGTTTTGATTTAGAGATCTGAATCTGATCCTTATAGCAATCAACGCAGTCATTATAAACTCCCAGAACTACTCTTACGCACATCCCATAAATAAATATATATATTTATAATTTTCAAATGTTGGATGTCACGGAATGCCATGCTAAGTCAGATCAGAAAAATAATCATGACTGCCTCGGTATATCACCTGAACATCAGTGCCCTACTATATACTCTCAATTCCCATAGCATGCTTGACAACATACGTTCAATGACCTAATTGTTTAAATTATATTACCTATAATCAAATCACATGTATGGATTAAGGTTTTATAAACAACCGCGTGGGTGGGGTTATGTTTGTTTGAATCCGCCTTTGGACTCTTCTTAATAATTCCCAAACATCATGCAATGTCTAATATTAAAAGTATTCTATCTACTAACACTTCTATTGTCGTTGTCCATACTAGCGGGGTGCAATGATTCAGATAGCGGGGAAAATGATTCAACTGCAACGATATCTGGCCGTTTAGTCACCAATACGGCTTCAGATGAGTCATCCACTGCCTGCCCTAGTGCCGCGGTAAAAATCTTAGTTTTTCGTGGAGACGAAACCATTTCACAATCCAATATTACACAGGAATGTAATTTTGAGGTTGATATTCCTGCGGAGACTCCAGTCTCTCTCAGGCTCGTAGACAGTTCAGGAAGCGATCTTGGCGTACTTGTCTACGATAATCCTCGCATCAGTCAAGGGAGACGGCTGGAGGAGTTCATCGATCAATTCCAGTTGCCATCGGGCGCAACTGAAGAGATCGGCAACATCCTACTGTTGCCTGATCATGCAGTAGCACTTCTCCAACGAAACCCATTGCAAACTCAAGATAGTGATGGGGATGGTGTAGTGGATGCAATAGATGCTGATTTCAAAGTATTAGAATTAATCTCTAATCAAGATGTTGATAACGACGGCATTGAGAACGAGAGTGACAACTGCCCCTATGAATCTAATCCAGGCCAGGAAGACAGTAACCAGGATAGCAAGGGTGACGCCTGCTCCTTTCCGCCAGAAATGCCGCTATACGGCCAATTGACTCTGAGCCTGGTCAAAAAACTGGCCACACAGGAAGAAGTCCAGGCAATCATTGATGATCCCGCACTTCTGGATTCAACCCTGTTGGGGGTATCAGAAGATGATCCCAATACCATTGTATTTGGACCCATACCACAAGGAGGTAATTGGGTTATCACTCATAATCAGAAGGTTATGATTGACCCTGATGGTTACTTTACCCTTGATCCAATATCAGATTCCGATTCCGGGCTTGCTGTTGTCGTTAGAGAACCAACGGCTGATAAGCCACTTTTTACCTTTCCTCTGCATAAATTGAGTAGCGACGCCTTGAACCCAACGGTGATCGACATCAAGGGCACCTTCCCAAAACCATGCGGTATGGATGGGGACGTTTGTCACAATCCAGTTTCTGCTGCAAAAAACGATGCATTACATCATGCCAAACATGAACATACAGATTTACCTCAGATACTACCATATGAAGAGCAAGGTGATGAGGGTGTCTCTGGTAATTGCAAAGAGGATTACAATACCTATCCCTGTTGTTTGGACTATGACGGCCCCCTGGCGGGACCCGATGCTGAACCGCAAACAGATTCAGTGACGGAAGTCCAAGTCTACCTAGGCTCCACCTGCCATGAATCTGTACTGCACAACTGCTGCACAAATGAGCGGGGAGACTTCGCCTACCGTGCCGTGGAGATTTTAAGAATATTCTCTGATGATATCGATGAGTTATATGAACCAATCGGCTGTCATGACAATCATAAAAAAAGAAACTGCCAATGGATTGACTATGACACCGAGCAGAGAGGCCTTTATCTATCAGCCACCTCTCCAAGCATTATTCAACGTTCCGTGCGATACCAAGAGAATACTCGTCCACAATCAGGCTCACTATATATCGAAAATATCGTTGTAGCTTGTGGAGAAGAGAAAACACTCTACCTATACAACAACACCTGCAGAAACGAAACGGTCGTCCACTTTGAACGTAATATCGGTGGCTCTGCAAAACTCAATCGCGACGGCGTTGAAATTGAGAGGGAAATTCCCGCAAACGAACGCGCCAATCCGTTGGTTATAAAACATTACAAAGATGGCGTAGACACTTTTATCTTTCAACGATCCATAACCTACACAGCGCCCTCGGAGGCAGGCTCTGCCGATGCCATTTCAGTACAGGCTGGAGGCATTCATCGACGGGTCAATATCGAAGTAGTATGTGATAACACGGTTGTAGAGGATCCCCCACCAGAAGAGGAAGAGGAAATCATACAGCCGCCACCGGCAACCACTCCTGAAATTGACGTACCCGAACAGACAGCATTCCTTTTCGATCACTACATTGGTGAGTCACCCTGTCCTCAGGAGATTGGTCAGCTCACTATCGGCAATAGTGGCGATGGCAGTTTGAGCTGGAGAATTGAGAATAGTATCCCATGGCTGAATGTAACGCCAACCAGTGGCGTGGCTCCCTCCACCGTATCACTTCAATTCAATTGCAATGTAAGTGGCCCTGGCAATCTGAGTGGAAGCTTTACTATTGTATCGGATAACGCAACAAACACTCCGGTATCAATTCCTGTGGGCGGAACGGTTCACTAATGGAAATCGATAGACAAGCAAATTGGGCATTGCAATTAGCCGCCTGCTTCAATGGAAGACTGACCATTAATCAGATTGACCAGATCACAAGTGCAAGCCGCAATTGACTACAAAGTACCTATAGTCCTTTGTATAGGAGAAACATAATACCCTGCATGGTACTGGTAAAGGAGCCCGTAAAAGAATTTATACATAGGATAATAATTTAGTACTCAATAGTATTCATTCTATGTATTTTTAAGTTACTATTTCCTTTTCGTCTCTATTGCTCACTGATATCTATTTCCACCATCACTCGTCGTCAACTGAAAAAACAGTCCAACCATATTATTAAAATGCGACTCAGACCATAAACATCGCTTCATTTATGATTCATATCATTGAGATGTATAGACATTACCTCCGAGGTCGGAGACGAATCTAGAACGGAAATGCTTGCTAGAGAAATGCACTTACTATTTTTCGAGGTGATTCACGATATAGGGACTCTCGACTCCGACCCCTGATTTCCATTATGCTAGAAACTGTCTTTTGCAATGTTTATAGGGATATACTTATGCAGAATAAATTCAAAAACGCTTTAATTATAATCACTCTTGTGATTCTAAGTGGTTGCTCCACTTCCCCAAAAAATGACTCTATTTCAGACAATAATCGTCAATCAAACGAGTATGCTACTAAGTTCGGAGCAAATTGGCATGAATTTTGGGAATCTCCAATTGGCAAAATATTTTTGTTTTCGATGACTGGACGCTATCCCTTAAATTTCTAGGCAATAATTATATCCTACACATGCTTTTCTGGATCTATACAGTAAAGTTTTGGTTTATCACCATAGTCTCGATAGTGATAATCAGTTCAAAATAGTCATACCTCTGGTACCGTATTTTTTAATCTTTCACTTTCTGCATCTGTCAGAGATTTTATTCATGCCTGAACGGGAATCGGTGAGAATGTTATTACCAACAAGTCTGACAACTTCTCAAATAAATACGAGTAGAAAAGGAAAACACGAATACTGAGATCCGGTTTTATGGGTTCATGGTGGGCCATGAAGGATTACTCGGCTGCTCCTCGCCCTTCGGGTCGTAGTCGCTGCGCTCCCACGATCAATGGATTAGGAGTAAGCAAAAAGAAATTCAAAACCTTATTTATCTAGTAAGATACCGAGACGCAAATCAATTGATTCAGTGAGCGCTGTCTTCTCTATTGACGCATTGAGAACCTTTCGCACACTTTACTGTTTAACGTATAGTCACTAATCCATTTATCACCCCGCTACGGCTAATCATGACGATTAACCACCGCTTGAACTAAACGTATACCGGCTGGTGTTAAATTTGCGATCTATTAGCGCCTATCCATCGGGTCAGGTGTGATAGTTACGAGCACTGGAAGATGAGGCCGTCCGGCTCGGGGTTGAACGCTTCAAAGAGTAACAGTCAATTGAATCACTGGTGACTGTTTACAACCTATAGCTTTCTGTCATGCCTACCATGACGAATATGGAGAACCTCGACGACATCATTGCTAATGACATAGAGGACTCGATAATTGCCGATGATCAAATGCCGGATACCCAAACGTATATCTACGTCCTCCGGTGCAATGGGGCATCGTTCTGCCAGGGTATCGAGTTTTTCAATGGCTGAGATCATATCCAGATACCAGCTCACGACATTCTTGGGTGACTCTTCGGCTATTTGCAGATAGCGTTGCTCGAGATCGTTTTCGGCTGTGGATTTGATATCTACTCGGTATTTTCTCAACGTTTAATACCGTGTTTCGCTTCGAATCCTGTTGAAAACTCACCTAGAGGTCTTCCCTCTTCTGACAGTGCCTGTCGAATATTGATAATGCTCTCTGCATAGTCAGCCAACTCGGCCATTTTTTCATAGGTTTCCGCGTCCTGAACGACCACGGCAGCCTTGCCGTTTACGGTGAGGATCTCCGGGCGTTTGGTTTTGGCCAGTCGCTTGATATGTTCGGCAGGTTTTCGGCTGAAGTCCGTTACGGTATGGATATCGGAGCTATTGAACATTGCATTCCCCAAAACAGATTAAAAACATATTATTCTCTGTTTACACCTTTTCGTTTTTTTGATCAAGAATTGTTACGGCCATCCACCAGTAATCAGGACAGGCACCATTTAGCATTGGAAGGCGTTTTTCACGGCCAGCGGTGCGGCCCTGGAAGGCTTCAGTCAACCGGTGTTGTTGACTGAGCTGCGCTAGCCCTTTCTTCACCTCACAAATCTGCCCCCTGCCCCGGCAGGGGTCAAACACTCCAAAAAAGTATTATCTGGCTACACCTTATTTGGTAACGCATGGCGAAACCTTCTGATTTATGGATATTTATGGGTGCTTTTCTGGATACTTCTGATTAATCCTTGCCTTTATGGGTATTTATGGGTATTTATATGGGTATGAGCTTGAACACAGATACCCTCAATATCACCCGTGAAGTCCTCTCGCTGATTGCCGAGCTGGATGAGTTCAAGGGTGCGTGGCGCGCCCTGGGAACGCTCGCCCCGGAGCGGCTTTCAGCTCTGCGCCATGTCGCGACAATCGAAAGTATTGGCTCGTCAACCCGTATCGAGGGCAGCAGGCTATCCGACCGGGAGGTCGACCGATTACTCAGGAACATCGAGATTAAAAAGTTCGACACCCTCGACGAACAGGAAGTTGCGGGCTATGCCGAAGTCATGGAAACGATCTTCGCCCACGCCAATGACATTGATATCACAGAAAACCATGTCAAACAGTTGCACCGCGACCTGCTCGTCTACAGTGCCAAGGACGAACGCCACAGAGGCGAATACAAAACCAATCCGAACCATGTGATGGCGTTTGACGCCGAGGGCAAGGAAATCGGCATCGTGTTTGAGACGACCACACCGTTCGACACACCCCGCCTGATGACGGAACTCGTAGCTTGGACAAGAGTGGCACTGGAAGAAAAACAGCTTCACCCGCTCCTGGTCATTGCGGTCTTTACCGTCGTGTTCCTGGAAATCCACCCCTTCCAGGACGGCAATGGTCGTCTGTCCCGCGTGCTCACGACCCTGCTGCTGCTACGGAGCGGCTACGCCTATGTGCCCTATAGCTCACTGGAAAGCGTCATCGAGCAAACCAAGGAAGGCTATTACATGGCGCTACGCGGAGCACAAGGTACGATCCGCACCGCCCCCCCCGATTGGCAGCCATGGGTCATGTACTTTCTGCACGCTTTGCAAAAACAAAAAGCGCGCCTGGAAACCAAGATCGCACGCGAGAAAATCCTGGTCGAGAAACTGCCGGAACTCTCCGTGCAAATCCTGGAACTCGCCAAAGAACACGGGCGACTAACGATCGGTCAGATCGTTCAAATCACAGTGGCCAATCGCAACACGGTAAAAAAGCACCTGCAAGCCCTTGTAGCGGGTGGACATCTGGCTCAGCACGGCACCGGCAAAGGAACCTGGTATGGGTGTAAATAATCAGGGAAGAGAGAAGCTCGGCTGTCGAACCTGGCTTGTTCGAAGTCGAAGGTTCGAATCTCCTCTGTAGAAATAAAAAACCCGAACGCACAGGTCCGGGCTTTGATATTTATGTTTGGTGGGCCATGAAGGATTACTCGGCTACGCCTCGCCCTTCGGGTCGTTGTCGCTGCGCTCCCACGATCAGCCTCGCTTTGCTCGGCTGTCGAACCTGGCTTGTTCGAAGTCGAAGGTTCGAATCTCCTCTGTAGAAATAAAAAACCCGAACGCACAGGTCCGGGC
>NZ_JBSYOO010000020.1:0-5717 GCF_058244675.1 Candidatus Thiodiazotropha sp. AKIB8
GAATTAGCCCCAAATAGGACAGTTTTCCACAACATCCACAACCGCTGAGGTGAGTTGCGTCAGATCTTCCTCGTTGATGATAAACGGCGGCATCAGATAGACCAGATTGCCGAAGGGTCGAACCCAGACACCGGCATCAACGAAGCACTCCTGGATAACTTTCATATCCACTGGCTTCTTCAGCTCTACTACCCCAATCGCACCCAACACCCGCACCTCCTCCACTTGAGGTAATTCCCTGCAGGGTGACAATCCCGCTTCAAGAGAGGCTTCAATTTTCTGGATACGCTCCTGCCAGGGTGAGTCGAGCAGTAGTTCGATGCTGGTCAGGGCAGTACGGCAGGCCAGTGGATTGCCCATAAAGGTCGGGCCATGCATAAATAATCCAGGGTCACCATGGCTGATGGTCTTGCTTACCTCCTCTGTAGTCAGCGTGGCAGCGAGGCTCATATAACCACCGGTCAGAGACTTACCCAGGCACATGATGTCAGGGGTGATGCCTGCATGTTCACAGGCAAAAAGCTTACCGGTACGGCCAAAGCCGGTGGCGATCTCATCGGCAATAAGCAGCACGCCGTACTGATCGCAGAGTCGACGCGCCTCCTGGAGGTACTCCACCGAGTAGAAGCGCATGCCCCCGGCCCCCTGAACAATGGGTTCAAGTACCAGAGCGGCAATTTCATTATGGTGTTGTTTAAGCTTTTCAGTCAGGTCTTTAGCGCCATCGCCTTTGCAGGGATGGCCGAAATAGCAGCTTGGCGCATCGGAAAAGTACTGTTTTGGCAGGATATCGGAGAAGAGGTTGTGCATCCCGGTGACCGGGTCGCATAGTGACATGGCGCCGAAAGTGTCGCCATGATAGCCCTTGCGTATGGTGAGAAAGTGCTGCTTTTCCGCTAGGCCCTTGTCGTGCCAGTATTGGATGGCCATCTTCATAGCGACTTCAACAGAGACTGATCCGGAGTCAGAGAAGAAGACTGTTTGCAGAGGACCTGGGGTGATCTCTATCAGCTTTTTTGCCAGATCAACTGCAGGCTGATGGGTCAGACCACCAAACATGATGTGAGCCAGTTCACCTGCTTGTTCGGCTATCGCCTGGTTGATCTGCGGATGGTTATAACCGTGGATTGCGCACCACCAGGAGGACATACCATCGATCAACTCTCTGCCATCGGCCAGTTTTATGCGCACACCGTCGGCAGAAACTACAGGATAGACCGGTAGATCTGCACCAATTGAACTATAGGGGTGCCATACATGTTGCTTGTCAAAGGTTATCCAATCGTCACTATCACTCATCGTAAAGCTGTTTGTTATTTCGGGATGCAGAGATTAACAGATAATTATCGAGGATGTTGTTGTGTTTTTTTGACCTGCTCGGAATGTTTTCTCCAGGGCGCTGTTGATTGTGCCGGGATCACTGTTCTGTTGTGGACTGATGTATGAAAAGCTAATATAAAATATTGAATATAAAAGAAAAATAAAAATATTGCGGGAGTCTGGGTATGAGGGCTAATTGAACGAAGTAATTGAGCCTTGCAGTTTGACGATAACCGGGGAATATCGCTCTGAACAGCAGTTCAGCTCAGATTCCGGGTTGGTGGGAATCACATTCTCACTGGTTATGCCGGCGGTTTTATTTCGATGGTTTATGTGGTACCAATGGCCACTTCTTCATAAGAATAGACCTCATTTCTCATCGGGATAAGGATTTTCCGGCCGATTGAAGACGTGGGTTTACATGGCACTCTTTGTGCTGGTCACAATAACAGAGGAGATAAAAATGGATAAACCTGTAGTAGCTGCTAAACAGCCAATCGATGTTGATCTGGTGGCGGGCAAAGAGTATTGGTGGTGTGCTTGCGGGCGTTCCGAAGAGCAGCCTTTTTGCGATGGTTCACATCGTGGCACAGGTATTGAGCCGCTTGGTTTCAAGGCTGAGAAAAGTGGTGAAGCTTGGCTGTGTCGCTGCAAACAGACTAAAACGCCCCCCTATTGTGATGGTAGCCACAAGCAGGTTGAGGATTAGCTGAAGTAGGCAGGGTTCCATCCTCTGATGGGCTAGGCGCCTCTTTTGTTGTGGATGATACCATCCTTGATTGGTGGTTCATCCTTTCCTTCAGGCACCTCATATTCAATTCTGTTTCTACCGTTTGCCTTTGCGACATAGAGTGCTTGGTCGGCGCTGGCCAGGAGATGGCTGCCAAGCTCTTTATGGTGTGACTTTCCGAGCATGGGCAAGGTTTCACTGACACCGATAGAGACGCTTATCTGCAGGCTTGATCCATCCTCCAGGGCAATGGGCGTTGTGTTGACCTCAAGGCGAATACGTTCGGCCAGCATCAGTGCGTCAGAGAGACCGGTCTGAGGTAATAGCAGTGCAAACTCCTCCCCACCATAGCGGGTGGCCACATCACTGGCACGCAGTTGAGAGCGGATACGATTTGCCAGTTCCCGTAAAACCAGGTCTCCAACAGGATGGCCATAGCTGTCGTTGATGCGCTTGAAATGGTCAGCATCGATGAACAGGCAGCTGAGAGGTTGACGGTAACGGCTGGCCCGGGCGAGTTCCTCTTCCAGTCTGCGATCGAGGTAACGTCGATTGTGTAACTCTGTAAGAGGGTCGGTAAGACCGCTGATCAGCAGACGTTCCCGATTGATGACGTTCTCCAGACAGACACCGCAAATGGTGGCCAGACGAGCCAGGAAGTCAGTGGCATGCTGCCGTGTAAAACGGTCTACATCATAACTGCCGAGATTGATGCTTCCAACCAGGTGATTGCTGCAGATCAGTGGTAAAACGGCAATGCTGCGAAGATTGTTGTACTGGTCAAAAAGGTTGTTGTACTCAGGCGCAAGAAAGGGCCCGAGCCAAGGGCTTTTCAGTCGTAGAAAACGTTGATTTATCATCCCCAGATCATCCACAAATCGAACATAGGGAAAGGCATCTGCCGGAATGCTGCTGTTGCTCAACAGATGGCGGATCTCATGGTCTGGATCGAGCATCAGAACCTGAATGCTGTCGACGTCAAATGAGTTGAGTAATCCTTCACTAATGCCGCTTAACAGTTCGGCCAGGCTTTCAGCGCTGAGAAGCTCCAGTTCACGCGCATAGAAGCGTCCCAGAGTCTCCTGGTTTTCCTGGGCCTTGCATGTCAGCTCCTTCAGGCGGAGGCGCAAGAGTCGGTTCTCTTCTTTTAGGTCCATTTCATTGTGTGACGGGTAGTTTCATCTTAGTGAGATAACTCGGATGGCCCCCGAAAACGTCGTTCATGATAAGAGACTACACAAGCTGCTCTATCGGCCGTACCATCGCGATCTTGAACCTTGATTCCGCAGTTGACCGCTGACATCTTACGTAAAGTGATGATATGCCTCATCAATAACTGCAAACGACCTCTTGCCGGGCACGCCGGGATTTTCCACAAATCCATCTTCAACTGCGTGAATCCCGGCTCAGTCGCTGCTACCAACCCGCCAGCGTTGATAATCCGGTTGCTTGAGATAGCCGCGACTGGTGATGTAGTTGATAACGTTGCGTAACCGATAGAAACGAACCACTGAGTCGACACGAATAATCTCTTTGCCCTGCTCATCAAAAAACAGCAGTGAAGGTGTATAGAAGAGACCCAGATCTTTGGCCCATTGCCTGGCATCTGTTCTACGGCCATCAGGAGTGATGACGGGAGTTTCCGAGCCTATGTCGAGCTGCACATTATCAAATGCACTGACCAGCTTGCGGATTGCCGGATCTTGAAGTGGCTGGCCATGTAGTACATCACAGGCATGGCAGTTACCCTGCTCGAAGAAGACCACAAGCGGGCGTTGACCGGGAAACCTGCTTCGATCCAGGTTGTGCGGTGGCGGGATGAAGAAATCCTCTTCATTGAGATCGCCCGGTTCAAATGCGGTACTGGCCTCTCCCCGAGCTAAATAGTCGGGGAAAGATTCGTTCTTAAAGTGTTGGTCGGCAACATACTCCAGTGCGGCGCGAAACTGATAGGGGGGGTAGTATCCCCGCAAGCGCAGCACCTCGTTCCCCTTGGGATCAATAAATATCAGTGACGGGGTGAAGTTGGTCTTCTCATCCAGGGCGTACTCCCGCTGGGTAAGGGTTTCTCCCTCAAGGGTGGTGATCTCCTCAGTGCTCCAGATATCGATTGGGATAATGTCGAAATGGCGTCGGGTATAGGTGGTGATGTCACTTAAGCCGAAATTGACTTGCAGAAGCATCTTGCAGTAGGCGCAACGTTTTTGACCAAAGTAGAGAATGATGCCCTGCTTGCCCTCATCTACTGCATCCTCGAGGTCAGCAGGCAGATCGAGAAAACTCTTTTTAAACCACTCTGGATACTGCAGTAACTCCTCCAGTGGGAAATCATCAAATGCAAAAACGTCATCTTCTGATTCGATGGCATAGGCATTTTGCTGCAGGGCAAAAAGCAAAATCAGCCACAGGCCTAGAGAAAGGGTTCTGATTCGGTTGGTCATAATATCGGCTCATGTTTGGAGCCCGGAGCATGTTTGTTTTATCCGCACCTGACTCCAACTCACGGTAGAACCGACAGGGTGCAGGCGCATTTATGTTTATTCTTGAGTACTCGATCAACCCGGCGACGAACGCTATTGCCAAAGCAAGTTCGAACTTACTCAGTGTTGTTTTGTCTTCAGCATAGCTGACTCGGGAGGAAAGCTGAATAGGTAATGGTATTCAGACTATGAATTGGCTATTGTTTTCTCAGAAACCTAGGAACGGAGAAATAAAGATGAAAAAAACCACGATGCTGATAACTGTTTTAGCTCTGACAGCACCCGTGTCAGCAATGGCGGAGGGTGACCCGGCCGCATACTGCAGCCAGGCAGCTAAGCTCTATCAGGAAAACGATATACAAGGTGCTGTGGAAGAGGCGAAATGGTGTCTGGAGTCGCTGGAGCAGATTCAGCAATCTCAAAAAGGTGATCGCTTTGCAAAACAGGTTGCCGGCTGGACGCGGGGTGAACTATCCAAGCAGAAGGCTATGGGTATGTCGATGATTGAGACTGAATACACTAAAGGCCAGAAATATATCAAAGTGAGCTATAACAGCGGTGTTGGGGGTATGGGCGCCATGTTCAGTCAGATGGGGCTGGCTGGTGGTGGCAAGAAGATACGCCTCGGCCGATACACTGGCCTGGTTTTGGAAGAGGGCCGAAACAATGAAATCATGATTGGTCTGAAAATGACCCAGGGGATGGTCAATCTTTCATCTGACACAGCGAGCCTGGATGAGTTGACCGCCTTTGCAAAGGCCTTTCCGGTGAAGGATATCGATCAATAGAAAATAGAGGCTATGGCCATGATGAATCGTAGGGTGCGGCCCTGCCGCACCATCAGGGGTTGAATGCTACAGAAATTCCAGAGAGTTCCCTCGATAGTCTCAGAGTCGGTAGGAGAGAACTCTCTGTTGCCCGGCTCGTCAGGTGGTTTTCGTTTTAGTTGGGCGTGGTGCGGCAGGGCCGCACCCTACAGGTGAATCTATTTTGGGGAGTCAGTTGGCTACTGTTTCATCCTTCTGGGCGAGTCACTTACCTCGTTTAGACCTCCAGCGTCAGAATGAATAGGGCAGCCCGTAGCCTGGATGAAGCGAAGCGGAATCCGGGAGAGCAGTGCACCAATCATCCCGGATTCCGTTTCACTTCATCCAGGCTACTCGTAGATGAAAAACGGCGGCATCAGA
>NZ_JBSYOO010000032.1:0-5261 GCF_058244675.1 Candidatus Thiodiazotropha sp. AKIB8
GGAAGTGTTCCAGGTGGTACAAGCCTGCCAGAGAACTCTGACTTGCCTCTGCTGGGGCCTCTGCCGGCTACTGGCCTGCCTGCAGATCTGTTGCGCCGTCGTCCCGATCTTCAGGCGGCACTATTACGTTTGCGGTCTGCAGATGCCAGGGCGGCGGCAGCAGTGGCAGCACGCTATCCCCGTCTTGATCTCAGTGCCACTCTGACAACACCGGGCGTCAGCGGTGGGGTGTTTGATAACTGGCTTGGCAATATTATTGCCCAGCTGAGTGCGCCTCTGTTTGATGGTGGTCAGCGTCGTGCAGAAGTAACACGTACTCAGGCAGTTGTCGAAGAGTCACTGAATGACTATGCTCAAACGCTGTTGGAAGCCCTCGTCGAAGTGGAGGATGCGCTCGTCTCTGAAGCTGGTCAGCGACGCTATCTTGCTACTATCGATGCACAGCTAGATGCCTTGGGGACAGTAGCAACCCAGGAGCGCCAACGCTATTTCCAGGGTGATGCAGATTACCTTTCAGTACTTGATGCCTTGCGCTCCAGGCAGGCGCTTGAGCGTCAGCAATTGAGTGCCCGGCGTGAGCTGATCAGCTACCGAATTGATCTGGTCAGTTCCTTGGCCGGTGGCTGGTCGATGACCTCAGAGGATGATCCCCAATGAATCAGAAAACCCATGTGTCATCACTGACCGGGTATCTTAAACGGGCTGTGTTGCCGGTTGTGGTAATCGTAGTGGCTGCAGTTGCGGTAACTTATATGATGAATACAAGCAAACATGCGAAACGGGGGAAGCCAACCCGTGAGGCTCGCCTGGTTGATGTTGTTGAGGTTACCTCAGCTACAGTACCTTTGAGTATTGAAGCCTGGGGAACTGTTGAGGCGGCACGAGAGATCAATCTGCAGTCTCAGGTGGCGGGCGAGATTCGGGAAATCGGTAAACAGTTCGAACCTGGTGCTTATGCTGACAAGGGATCGCTGATGTTGCAGATAGATACAGCGGACTACGAGTCAACGCTAAGCCAGCGTCGTGCGGATCTGGTCAAAGCCAAGGCGGATCTGGCATTGGAGGTGGGTAAGGCAGCAGTGGCGGAGCAGGAGTTTGGTCTGCTGAGTCAGGAGGCAGTGCCTTCACCGGCACAGCGCCGTCTGATGTTACGTGAACCGCAACAGGCAACCGCCCGTGCAAGTGTAGCCTCAGCGGAGGCGATATTGGCCGCTGCAGAGCTGGATCTGACACGAACCCGGGTAACAGCACCATTCAATGCTTTGATTCTGGAACGTCTTACCGATCTTGGCGCGCGGGTTGCGGTTGGCGGGAATATCGCAACCCTGGTGGGCACTGACACCTTTTGGGTGGAGTTGGCACTACCTGCCGCTACGCTTCGTTGGATCGATCTAGCTAATCAGGACACCCCAGGTGCTGAGGTTTATATCTATCAGGACAAGGTGTGGGACAGAGGCTATTTTCGGCAAGGCCGCGTGATTCGACTGCGAGGCGACCTGGAGGAGATAGGCCGAATGGCCCGTCTGCTGGTTGAGGTGACTGACCCACTGGGATTGGAAGACCCATCCCAGCAGCCGCTGCTGATTGGCGCCTTTGTTCGCGCTGAAATCAAAGGGCGTGAGTTAAAGGATGTAGTTACCCTGGAACGGGGCTGGTTGAGAGATGATGACAAAGTATGGGTTATGGACAGAGATGACAAGCTCGCGATTCGTCTTCCGCAAGTGGTCTACCGGGGCGTCAATCAAGTGTTTGTACGGGGTGGCCTTGAACCAGGGGATCGTGTGGTTACCAGTGAATTGGCTGTGGCCGTTGAAGGCATGCCACTGAGACTTGCTCAGGAAAGAGCCAGGCCATGAGTGTTAACGAAGCCTGGAACAAAGGCCCCATCGCATGGATGGCGAGGAATTCAGTCACCTCGAATCTGCTGATGCTGGTATTGATCCTGGGCGGTCTGTTCATGACCACCAAGATTCAGCAGGAGGTATTTCCTGCCTTCGAAATGGATCGGGTCACAGTGAGTATTGCTTATCCCGGTGCTACCCCGGAAGAGGTGGAGCAGGGTGTGATACTGGCGGTGGAAGAGGCAGTGCGCAGTCTCGAAGGTATTGATGAGGTGCACTCCACAGCATCTGAGGGTAGTGCCTCGGTCACCATAGATCTGCTCACAGACGCCGATGCCCAGAAGCTCTATCAGGATGTGCAGCAGGCGGTGGCGCGGATCACGACCCTGCCATCAGAGACTGAGCGTCCCAGTATTACCCTGGATGTACATAAACATGGCGTTATAGATATCCAGGTCTATGGCGATGCCGATGAACAGGCTCTCTACCATGCGGCCCAGCGTGTACGGGAGGGTCTACTGCAACAATCCGGCATCACTCAGGTGGATCTTGAGGGTGCTCGCGATCTGGAAGTGCAACTATCAATCCCTGAAGCGGTGTTGCGTTCCCATAGTCTGACCTTGACCGAGGTGGCTCAGACAGTGCGGGCGATGGCTGTCGATCGTGCTGGCGGTACCCTCGAAACCCAGGGTGGTGAGATTCTGCTACGGGTAAAGGAGCGTCGTCAGTGGGCGACTGAATTTGCAGCCTTGCCCATTATCAACGGCGAAGGTGGCGTTCTGCTAAGGCTTGGGGATATAGCTGATGTCAGTGAAGGCTTTGCCGACAGCAATCGGATTGCAACCTTCGATGGTAAGCGCGCGATTGGTGTCAATGTCTCCCGGGTAGGGGAGCAGACGCCCCTCGGAGTTTCAAAAGCAGTCCGAGATGTGTTACCCGAAATTGAGGCCAACCTGCCACCGCAGATTGAGGTGGCGATACTCAGGGATCGATCTGAAATCTACCAGCAACGACTCCGTCTGCTGTTAAAGAACGGTTTTATGGGGTTGATGCTGGTACTGGTTTTGCTCAGTCTGTTTTTGGAGTTCAAACTGGCTTTCTGGGTGACTGTGGGTATTCCCACCGCTTTTCTAGGCGCATTACTGTTTCTGCCAGGGGTGGATGTCTCGATCAATATGGTCTCCCTGTTTGCCTTTATTGTTGCGCTGGGTATCGTCGTGGATGATGCCATCATCGCAGGTGAGAATATCTACGAATATCGCCAGCGGGGTATGGGATTTCTGGAAGCATCTATCCGTGGTGCTCAGGATATTTCCATACCAATCAGTTTCAGTATTCTAACCAATATCGTTGCATTTATGCCGATGCTGTTTATCCCTGGATCGTTCGGCAAGATCTGGGGGGTGATCCCACTGGTTGTGAGCAGTGTCTTCCTGATCTCCTGGCTGGAGGCTCTGTTTATACTACCGGCCCATTTAGCCCATGTGCGAGATAAGCGCAGTACCCGTTGGGGCGAAGCGTTACATCAGCGTCAGCAGCGATTCAGTCTCGCATTCCGTCATTTTGTCGAAGACTATTACGGGCCGTTCCTGCATACAACGGTTCGTCATCGTTATTTTACTGTGACCTGTGCATTGGCGATTTTGGCGGTGGTGATATCTCTTCCCCTGAGTGGACGCATGAACTTTATTCTGATGCCCAAGGTGGAGTCTGATCGTGCTGATACCCGAGTGACTATGCCAGTGGGTACGCCAATGGCACGGGTCGAAGCTGTGCGTGATCGTCTGCTTACTGCACTAGATAAGGTGGTTGAAGAGAATGGGGGGGAGAGGCTCAGCAAGGGGACATTTGCCCTGGTGGATGAAAATAAGGTCTCCGTTCGCGCCTATCTGCAATCCCCGGATGAGCGTCCCATCAGCACAGCGCAAGTGGCCAGGCTATGGCGAAAAGAGGTCGGTGTCATCCCCGGTACGGAATCAAGTCGATACGAGTCAGATCGGGGTGGGCCAGGCAGTGGTGCTTCGATCAGTGTAGAGCTCAGTCATCGGGATACAGTGATGCTTGATCAAGCCAGTAGTGCACTGGCGGAACGTTTGCAGCAGTTCTCCAACATCAAAGATATCGATGATGGTTTTACCCCAGGGAAGAGGCAACTTGATTTCAAGTTGACCGCCGCCGCGAGAAGCCTGGGGCTTACAAGTAATGAGATTGGCAGTCAGATCAGATCGGCATTTTATGGTGCTGAAGCCTTGCGACAACAGCGAGGTAACGATGAGGTCAAGATAGTGGTTCGGCTGCCTGAGAGTGAACGCAGTCGACTGTACGATCTCGAACAGCTGCTGATACGAACACCTGATGGCGGCTATGTGCCCCTTACCCAGGTGGCGGAATTCGAACAAGGCCGGGCCTTCACCAAGATCAGCCGACGTGGTGGTCGACGAACAGTTACTGTAACCGCCAATGTTGAACCGATCAGCGAGACAGCTCGGATATTAGCGGAGGTCAAAGAGACGTTGTTACCCGCACTGTTACGTGACTACCCTGGACTCAGTTACAGTTTCGAAGGACGCCAGGCAAGTATGCGGGATGCTGTGCGCAGTTTCTTTATCAGTGTCACTGGCGCCTTGATCATTATCTATGCGCTGCTGGCTATTCCCTTTCGCAGTTATATTCAACCTATGATCGTCATGAGCGCCATTCCTTTTGGTGCTGTCGGAGCGATACTAGGGCACCTGATAATGGGTTATAACCTCAGCTTGATCAGCGTCATGGGGATAATTGCTCTGGGTGGTGTGGTAGTGAATGACGCCCTGGTAATGATTGATTATGCCAATGCTCGTCGTAGTGAAGGATTGTCTGCATTTCAGGCGATGGTTGCTGCGGGTGTGCGTCGATTCAGACCGATTCTGCTGACTACGGTAACTACATTCGGAGGTCTTGCTCCGATGATTTTTGAGACTTCACGTCAAGCTCGCTTTTTAATCCCTATGGCTATATCCCTGGGTTTCGGAATTCTATTTGCAACTGCTATAACGTTGCTGCTTGTGCCAAGCCTATATGTGATTATGGATGATGTGGTAAGAGTGACAGGTCGTAAGGTAAAAGAGCAAGCAGAGGAAGAGCAGAATGAAGTGGTGTAGAAGTAATCAGAGGTTGCTTACTCACCCAGTTATTTCTTTAGTCTCGTGTTATATGACCTAAAGCTCCGGAGTAAATTCGAGCAAGGGCACGGCCCTGCTGCACCCGTCTTCTATTCACCTTGCTATGGTGGGGCATGGCCCCACCCTACCTGTGATTTGGAGTGCAGTGGGACAAGACCTTTGATTCGAAGCGTAGGGTGGGGCCATGCCCCACCTGTGATTTGGAGTGCAGTGGGACAAGACCTTTGATTCGAAGCGTAGGGTGGGGCCATGCCCCACC
>NZ_JBSYOO010000003.1:0-25309 GCF_058244675.1 Candidatus Thiodiazotropha sp. AKIB8
GCCACCGCCCTCACTAGTTGACTACTCGGTGGGGCATGGCCCCACCAAAAGCTTGCCGAAAACGCCATAACCACATGCAACCTTCACAGTTTCATGACTATCTCAGCAAGGTAGCCTGGATGGAGCGCAGCGGAATCCGGGATTGTTGGTGCACTGTTCCCCGGATTCCGTTACACTTCATCCAGGCTACGGACTAGGCAGTGGCCTGCCAGCTCTCAGCAAATAGAGGCTGATGCGCATCAGCCGCATCCTGAGGAAATCATTTCCAACCCCTGCAGGTACTTCGAAACTTGCCATCGCCCTCACTAGTTGACTACTTGGTGGGGCATGGCCCCACCAAAAGCTTGCCGAAAACGCCATAACCACATGCAACCTTCACAGTTTCATGACTATCTCAGCAAGGTAGCCTGGATGGAGCGCAGCGGAATCCGGGATTGTTGGTGCGTCGTTCCCCCCTACGGTCTATTCGTCGTATAGCCTCCCCACCCCCATTCGATTTTTGGATTCACTCTATACAGGCGGGCAATCCTTGTTCCAGTTCCGGGTAGCGCAGACTGATCCCCAACTCCTCGATCATCTTGCGGTTGCTGAGTCTGCGTGACTCAGCGAGATAGGAGAGCATGCCTGGTGAGAGTTGGCTTTTGGCCTCATCAAGGGTGATGACCGGTGGTCGAGGCAGCTGTAGAAAGTCTGCAACCCGGTTGAAATAGTGGGTCATACTCTCCGGCTGGCCGTCACAGACATTGTAAATCGCACCATCAATACCTTTTTGCATCGCTGTGTAGGCTATCTCAACCAGATCCAGAGAGTGAATATGGTTGGTAATCGGTGCATCTTTTTCTGCAACCATTGGCAAACCCTTGCGCAATCGCTCCAGTGGCAATTTTCCAGGCCCATAGATACCGGCAACCCTGAGGATGACTAGCGGTCTGCCACTCTGCTCACTCCATAACTGCCATCGTCTCTCTGCATCCAGGCGTCGCTTTGCCCGGTCTGCGGTTGGCGATGTTTCCCTGCTCTCATCCACCCAAGCCCCCTGACAGTCACCATATACTCCGCTGGTACTGAGGTAGACCACTTTTCCCGGTTGCGCGCCGTCTTGAAAAGCATCAATCAAACGGGCAACCCGCAAATCCTCGACACCGCTCGATGGGGGGGGCGCGAAGTAGAAGAGCTGCTCGTCTTCATCGGAAAAGGGCTCTTTTATCGCCCCATCGAGGTCGACCTGGGAAGCGGCAATCTCCACTCCTTCAAGACGCTCAACACTGCCAGATGAGCGCACCCAACCGGTTACATCTACACCCATCTCTCTATACATCAATCCCAGGCGGGTGCCTATATCACCACACCCAATAATCGTCACACCCATAACCCAAAGGACTCCCGGTTTAATTCCTGAGCAAAATAGGAGAGAATTCCCGCCTAAATAATTTGGAGATGAGTTGAGATAACAATCCAACAACTCCAGTTTCAGCCATTTTAAACAACAGAGTAGCTCATGACCCATAAAGTGCAGGTTGAACCCAGCGGCCACCAGTTTACCGTAGAGGATGATGAGACCATTCTCGACGCGGCTATCAGACAGGGTATTAACCTCCCCTACGGCTGCCGAAACGGTTTTTGCGGTGACTGCCGGGCAACCCTCTCAAATGGCCAGATCAACTACCCTAATGGGCAGCCGCCAGTCATGAGCGATAATGAAACCGACATCTGTTACACCTGTCAGGCTCATGCTCAATCGGATATCGCTATAGGCGTCTCTGAGATTATTCAATCACAGGATATACAGACCCGAATCATGCCCTGCAAGATCTACCGTATCGATCGCCTGAACGATGATGTCATTCTCCTCAAATTAAAACTACCTGAAGGAGAGCGGTTACAGTTTCTGGCAGGACAATATCTCAACTTTATCCTCAATGATGGCAGTAAACGCGCCTTCTCTATAGCCAATGCCCCCCATGATGATGATTTCATTGAACTGCATATCCGGCATGTATCCGGGGGTGCTTTTACCGACCATCTGTTCAATGGCATGAAGGAGAAGACCATCCTGCGCATTGAAGCTCCCTTGGGCAGTTACTATTTAAGGGAGGAGTCGGATAGACCCATTATTCTGATGGGCGGCGGCACGGGATTCGCACCCTTAAAGGGCATCATTGAACACGCTTTCCAGATTGGAGTCAGTCGCCCGATGCATCTCTATTGGGGGGTTCGCGCCCGCTCTGACCTCTATTTACCGGATCTGCCTGAGCAGTGGGCAGCACAATACCCAAATTTCAGCTATACACCGGTGCTCTCTGAGCCTGATCCCGACTGGCAGGGGGAGACTGGCTGGGTACATGATGCGGTTGTAGCAAACTATCCCGATTTAAGTGCTCACGAGGTCTACATGAGCGGGCCACCGCCGATGATCCAGGCGGGAAAGGAGGCCTTTCTTACACACGGCCTATCTGACGAAAAACTCTACTCTGACTCGTTTGAATATGGTGCCGCAGCAGTCGCACAAAAAAGCGGCTAGATAGAAGTGAGTCTGGGTATTATTATCCCGGCGACTAAGTATGTTGAGTTTAGTGGTTAAAAAACTTACAACTCATCAGTAGCATAAATAGGTGGGAGAGAAACGCCCCTCTCCCCTTGTGGGAGAGGGGGTGAATAAACACCCTATTTTCCCCAACAATCAGCAAGAAAAATATGAACGATCAATGCGATTTTATCTTTCAACCAGTGAAACGCTTGGCGTACACCCTCTCCCCAACCCCTCTCCCGTAAAGGGAGAGGGGCTTTCAGAGTTGTTCTGAGAAGATTAAGAGGATGCGGTCTCGGCAAATCACACAGCATTGTCTGTAGTGCCGTCATTGATGACCACCTGGTTTCTCCCATTACGCTTGGCCTGAAACAGGGCCTGATCTGCTCTGACTATAATATCCTGATAGCTATTGTCGTGCTCATTAAAAGCGCTGACTCCAATGCTGACAGCAACCGGTATTCGGAGCAGTTCTTTCTCATAGGCTGTGTCAGCGACCAGCCTACAAATACGCGCTGCCAGTTGCTTGGCGCCTTTGAGGTGGGTTTCTGGCAACAGAATGAGAAACTCCTCTCCCCCATATCTAACCAGTATATCCTGCCCCCTGATAACCTCGTTCAGGATCCCCACCACATGGCATAAAACCTCATCACCTATAGTGTGACCGTAGCTGTCATTAACCTTTTTGAAGTGATCCAGGTCGAGCATCATTATCGATAACTTCCTTTTGAAGCGCTCTGCTCGCCGAAACTCTCTGGTTGCTACCTTATCCAACTCTCGCCGGTTAGCCAGACCGGTGAGGGCGTCTGTGGTTGCGAATTGCTGCAGCTGTCGATAGGCCAGCTTTTTTTGTACTAAGTTCCTTGCAAAAAAGAGGCTAATCACTGCAGTCACAATAAACAGCAACATATAGGAAACCGCTGCCACAATCAGACGCTTTAAGGTGAGCTCTTCAATCTTCTCTTTCGATATGTGAGAGAGGTAGATCCAGTAACGACCCTCCATATTCTTGCTCAATGATGGCTGTAAATCGCCAATTTCCAGATTCTCAAGGGTGCCCTGCTTACTCATATCCAGGGGATAGGTCTTTTGAAAAACAAACAGGCCCTGATCAGAAAAAAACGATCCTTTATCACTGGAATTTATGGCGGACCACACATCAGGATAATCGGTTGCAAACGTCTTCTCCTGGCCGTACATAAAACCCCATAACTGCTCTTCTGGCGCACCCAATAACCAATGCCCGTCACTATTCAGCATTACTGCATTACCCATCCTGACTTTAAAGATCTCACTAATACGTAGTAAAAACTCATCGGGGTTGTAGTTGATTATGAGTATGCCTTGTTTCACCCCATAGCCATCAAATACAGCTGTAGCAAAACGAATGGTAGGTCTGACAGGTTGCTCGACAACGCCATTTTCAACATTCAGGTCGAGAGGAGAGATATAGATCGAACCCTGATTGAGTTTTATCGCCTCTTTGAAGTAGTAACGCTCACTTTTATCCTGAAGTTGAAACCTCGGCACAATCTCCTGTTCACCTTCCCGATTGTTGATTCGTACAATCTCCTTTCCGTTGGTATCGAGATATCGGATCTGTAGATACTTGGGCTTTCTACGGGCAAACAGGGAGAACTCTCTGGCTGTCTTTATCCAGTTTTTCCTGCTTGAATCATGTAGATAGTTTTTCAGAATTTCGCCTTCCGCAAGTACCATCAGGTCAGATAGCTTTTGCACGAAAACCATAGATGTCAGATGGCTGGCATTGGTAAGTGCAGCCTCTTCACGAATCAGAGCGGTTTGCAGTTCATATTTTTGGGTTTGGTTGGAAAACGCATAAAATATACCAGCCAGCAACAATGAGACAGGTAAAAACAGCCAAAGAAAGCTTACAAACAGCTCTCTTTTCTGAGAAAAGCTTTTTTTAACATCAAGGCTTACCCCTAAAGAGTGATCGCTCATCTTATTCGCCAACTGCTTTTGCACGATTGCGATCTTTCCAGGTAAAGTGGGAACGCCTCTCCTCACTGGGTAACAGTCGGGAAATGTAATCCGACAGGGCCTTCAGCTCCCGGGGCGTATAATCGCGAATAACCCCCATCATCTCTTTATTGGCATTGCGGCGCTTACCATTCTGAATCCAGGTCAGCTGACGCAACAGATAGAGATAGTGCTGCCCCTGAATCAGTGGGTAAGCTTTTATCTGCTCACCTTCTCCCTTTGCGCCATGACAATCTGAACATTGCTCTTTGTAGAGCTGTTCACCATAGGCCAGATCTTCCCCTGAGCCTTTACCCGTGGCAGTGGTCATTTTAAGATTTTCAATATAGAGCGCCACATCGACGATGGACTGAACGCCGCCAATCTCTTCTGGAATAGCGAAGGGGTACATGGATGGATTGTCACGGTTTTTGGCCCGGATATCGGCCAACTGCTTGATCACGACGCTACGGTGCTGTCCCGCTATCTGTGGATAGGCACCATTTGGGGTACCCCATCCTTCAGGCATATGACAGACTGCGCACTCTTCGTAGATCAGCCGCCCTTGCTCAAGATTCCCTTCAAGCAAAAGTGCAGCAGCACCCTCATCATTTTTATCTGATGAATTCCAGCCAGCGTATGAAGTAAAACTGAGGAGGACGGCCAAACAGAGAGACAATAACCGCTGCAGTGGAATTGAACCAGTCACTATAGACTATGCCCTCGGGGAATTTGCTCGTTAAAGAGACTCGCAATTCCACTTTGCTGACAGTCGGTACAACCAGTTAGTAACCTTGCTGGGTGTTGTGGAGCCAATCATACATGCTCCAATTATACCCCTACAATTAATCGATGTATTATTTTACAGTTTTTTTTTAAATACTCTCTATTAAAGAGGTCTGCCTAACAGACTCAGGACTATTGCTCAATGCTGGCCTGGTGCCGATCGGAGGCAGGGCACGCTGGGGCTCCTCATGATCTAAGCAAAGGCCTTCACGGAAACACTGCATAGCCTTATCTGTTTCACCAAGACGCTCGAGCAACAGCCCCAGCTGCTGATAGGACTCTGCTGTCGGTGCAATGCCGATACTGGCTTCCAGATAGCTGCGGCCTTTTCCCCATAACTTGTTGAGCAGTGACAACCTGGCCAGGGTAAGCAGCAATACAGGATCCTCAGGATGCTGTTTCAACCAAATCTCTGCTGTTGCCAGCTGGTGAGCGGGATCAGCAAGTACAATCTGACCATATAGGGCAACCAGTTCACTACTCCACTCACGTTGAAGGGAAGCGGCTATCAACGGCTCCACCCTGGAACCAGCCCCCAGGGCCATCATATATCTGGAATAATCGAGTAGGATTCTCTGTTGTTGACGCACTGTCTTGGGTACAAGCTGCCAGTAGTTGACCAGACTCTCCAACTGCATCGATTCCTGTTTCAAACGCTCGCTGTGAACTCTCGTTTCCAGCGCATGAAACTCCTGCTCACTGATGACTTTTCTGCGCTTCAATTCAGGTAGCATCTCCTCAAGTTTTTGCCACTCACCAAGATTCTCGTAGAGCTTTTTCAGCAACGTCATGACGTAGCTGTGTTTCGGCGATAAGGTGCGTACATGCATCAGTGTCGCCAATGCCTGCTCATACTGCTGGTGAGCCAGTTGCAATTCAGCCTGGGTAAGGCCCACGGCGACATCCGCAGATGGCATGCTCTCATGGGCCAGGTGCAGATAGTCATCCCGACGTTCATGCTCACCCTGCAGCTGAGCTGCCCGGGCAGCCGCGAGGTAGTTCAGAAGTGGCGTTTCTGACTGGGTGGCAAATCGGGTCAGGTGGCGCTCTGCAACCTTCCAGCGCCCCTCAGCCAACTCAACCAGGCCGCGGGTCAGAGCCTGTTGAGCGCGAACAACCCGTCTTTTCTGGCGCCAACCTGCAATCCGATCCGGCATACTCCAGACATGGATCAGGCTTCTTATTGTCACATACAACAACAGAAACAGGGCCAATACCGCTAAGGCAAATAGCGCCAGGCTACCCTCTATAGTCCACTCTCCATAGCCAATCAGCACATAACCATTGTCCTGTTTGACCCACAGAGAAAGAACTACCGCGCCAAGCAGGGCAATAAAGGAGGCTATCAGGGTTCTCACTGCCCGCCCTCCTGGTTCAGCTGTTGTCGTTTCTCTTGTAACAGACGTAGTGAGGCTGTGATATCTGGAAGCTCTGGGGCGATATCCCGAGCTGTAAGCACCTCGACCTGACTGCGAAAACCGCTCACTGCCGGGTCATCCAGCAGAAAGTAGTCATCTAACCATTTCATGGCAGCATTCAGATTGTCGGCATAGAGTGTAACTTCACGCCCCATCAGAGCCGCTTTGGCATTCTCGAGCTTGAGGCGCAGATTTTGTAGCAGAAAGTAACGTTGCTCAGGTGGCAGCATGGCACTTATCGGCCGGTCATGATGACGAATGACCATCATCGATTTGAACCCCTGCCAAAGGTCATCGATGACCTGCTCCAGGGCGATGCTTTGTGAACCAGCCCCTTCAGTCTGTTCATCGTCCTGAGTTTTATTCGGAGTCAGGGCAATACCCTCATCCCGCAAGGGCAGCTGGTCAACCTGATCCGCCAATGCGCTCAACTCGGCGCTTATACCCGCCTGATCGACAACAGGCACGGCCTTGAGCTGTGTCATCTCCCGTGCCAGCTGCTCTCTGACCCCAGACCATAGCGGATCACCGCTGGCGCTGAGTCGCTCATCTGCAGATTTCAACGCCTCAAGGGAGGTGGCTGCATCACCCATCAGAGTAAGTCGGTGATTGGCCACACGCAGCAGGTATTCCGCCTCGGCCACGCGCCACTGCCCCTCCCGACCACCGAGTCGGGTCTGAATCTCTGAGAGGGAGCGATAGAGCTGGGTATCCTGCTGTTTGGACACCTCTTTGGCCTCTTTAACCCGCTCTGCCTGCTGTGCCAGCTCCTCCTTCTGAGCGGCGATCTGCTTCTGCTGCTGATCTATGGCCAGGTAGGAATTCTGCAACCGCTCGGCAAATTTGCTCTGCTGTTGGTTGGCTGCTGCCAAGTCACTATCCAGCTGCTCCAGTGTCGCCTTCATCTCTACCCAATATCGATAACCGAATATCAGTGCCACAATGACAGCAGTCAATGCGAGAGCAGCCATAATCAATGGCAAGCGGGAGACGTTGGACTGACGTGAAACCGTCTCCAGAACCTCAACTTCACCCTCTATTGTCTGGTCGAAATCTTCGTCCTTACCGGATGATATGTTTTCACCCTGTTGTTGTTCACTCATCGGCTTGTTTAATACCTTTTGTTACTCTGCTAGCAGGCGCTCTATTACCAACTCATGCAGTGAATCATAGATTGCCTGTTACTACTTGACTGCTAAAACCTTACTGGAAGTTCCTCTCAGTCCATCCACAGATTGCTCTCATAATTGACGCATCATCCGCGCCCTCTGCCCTGACTATTTCATTAAAACCTAACCGTTCTGCTTGCTCTACCATACGCTCACTGATGACCATTAGCGGTGTCTTGGTAAGCTGCTCCGAACCACCCTCTCCGAACATGGCAACCAGGTTATTCAGAACCTCTTTACTGGTCGCTGTCACCAGCTGTATCTCCTCGGGCCAGCGAGCCAGCAGCGAATCAACCGGGGTTTCGGGTTTGACGCGCCGATAAACCTCAGCATAACGCACTTTGCCGCCCCTCGCTTCAAGGGTATCTCCAAGCAGAGCTCTGCCACCCTCTCCTCTTACTATCAAGATTTGCTGATCTTTTAACTGACTCAATTCAGGCAATGATAACAAGCCTTCACTGTCGTAACCTTGACCGGGTATCAAATCCACTCTCAAACCAGCCTCTCTCAGCAACTGCCCTGTGGTGGCGCCTACAGCACCTATACCCTTGCCCTGCCATTCCGATATCGGCACTAGTTCCAAAGCATAACGCACCGCATTCGGACTGATAAAGATCACCCAGTCCCACTGTTGCTGTATTATTTTTTTCGCACCAGCTGAATTCTGAACTGGCCAGATCTCTATTCCAGGCAGCTCAATCGCACGACCGTGGCACTCATGAATCATACTCACCAGCCCCTTGGACTGATGAGCAGCACGGGTTACCAGAATACCGCACCCCTTCAGATTACATTCACCCATATCGCACCAGGGCCTGTTAACACTAATCGTATAGCGCCTCTAGAATTGAGCCCGCGCCCCACTCCAGCAGTCGCTCAGCCAGACCGACACCCATCGCTTCGGCCTCTGCTACTGTCCCCTCGACTTCGCCGCGAATGATGTTACTGCCATCCGGCTCACCCACCAGGCCACGCAACCAGAGATTACCCGACTCCAACATCGCATAGCCCGCAATAGGTACCTGACAACCACCATTGAGTCTTTGATTCATAGCCCTTTCCGCCATCACACACGCCGCAGTCTCGGTGTGGTGCAGTGGTGCAATCAGTTCATTCACCCGCTCATCGTCCGCTCGACACTCGATGCCAACTGCGCCCTGGCCGATGGCAGGAAGACTCTGCTCCGCACCGATAAAGGCGGTTATACGCGCCTCAAACCCAAGACGTTTCAATCCTGCTGCTGCGAGGATGATGGCGTCATACTCACCATCATCGAGTTTGCGCAGTCGGGTATTGACGTTTCCCCGCAGCGATTTGATCTCCAGATCCGGCCGCTGTTCTGCCAACTGAGACTGACGCCGAAGACTGGAGGTGCCGACACAAGCCCCCTGCGGCAGCTCTGTGATGTTCTGATAGCTATTCGAGACAAAGGCGTCCCTGGGGTCTTCCCGAGACATGATGACGGCCAGATGCAGACCGGGTGGCAACTCTACCGGCACATCCTTCATGGAGTGCACAGCGATGTCCGCTTCATCGGCCATCAACCCCTGCTCCAACTCTTTGATGAAAAGCCCTTTACCACCGATCTTGGCCAGGGGTGTATCAAGAATCTTATCCCCTTGAGTGGTCATACCCAGCAACTCAACCTCAAGACCCGGGTGGGCCTTTTTCAGCTCAGCGGCAACATGCTCAGCCTGCCACATGGCGAGTGGTGATTTACGGGTTGCGATTCTTATGGTTTGGGGCATGGATGAAAGACCTCGAAATTTACTGCCTGACAGCTGGAAAAAACCGGCTGAAAAGTCACATTTAGGGATGCTTTGTACAACTCTCGCAGCGCCATCTTACGAACTGCAACTTATGCTTCGGGCGTATCACTCCAGGTCAGTGATCAGCGACTACTGACCCGTGGCCCTCGATGCAAAAACTGCTTGCTCACAAGCTGATTCGGGCGGAATTATTCACAGCCTCCTTACGGATTAGTCACCTATGCTAAAGCCTGCAGGGGTCCTGCGCAATTTTCACCTGAAGAAGCGTTCATTCCGAATCTACGGCTTGCCTTTTCCATAGTAGTGTATCAGCGCTTCCAACCCCTGCTTGCCATGGCGTCGTATCAACAGGCTCAACTGGCGACTCATCTCATCATCCCCTTGATTGATACCGATAACATAGTCCCGTATCGTCCAGCGAAGATAGTTCATCCAGCGCCCTTGCAGTAGAGGGGCACCTTTATCCATCGGGTGATCGGTGTCGCCATGGCACTCTCTACAGTAGCGCCGATGCAGTTGTCGCCCCTTATCAACCAGTTTCCAGTCGGTATCCTGTTTCTTGACCAGGAAGGGCTGACTGCTGAAATAGTCGGCCATTGCCTCTAGCTGCCTTCTGTCATAAGCCGCCATCAAGCGATCCATGATGGTGCCAAAGCGCCCACCATAACGATATGCAGCCAATACTTTCAGCAAATAGTCCCGTGGCAATCCGGCGATTGAGGGTATCTCGGGCGCCTGGCTATAGCCCTGAGGGCCATGGCAGGGAAAACAGGGTTGAACCAAAGGCGGAGGATAGAGGGTTGGCTCAGTGGAAGCCTGACTTTCATCTCTATCTTCAGCTGCTGCTGAGAGGGGAAGTCCGAGAAGCAGACAAATAGACAGAATCGATCTGTAATTCTGCCTGACTATCGATTTTATGAATCCTGAAAGTAAATGGAACAAGTTAAGAACTTCCTCAAGGTGCCTTATCAGAACCTCTTATGATACGTCGCACTTCAGGCAAATGACGCCTACTGATCTCCAAAGTTTCATCACAACCCTGCATCACTGCCCTGCAGATTCCATCACGCCCCTTTTCCAGTCCGGTCAGATATCTTCTCGCCACTAATGCATTCCGATGGATGCGCAGCAACCAATCACCATACTGCTCCTGCAAAGCCTTCAGGCTCGCCTCCAGCAACAGCTCCCCATCGCTATGACGCGCTACTACATACTTGGAGTCAGCCCGCAAATAGATCACCCGATCCAGAGATACGGTGGTCAATCCACCCCGAAAACTGGCCTTTAATTTAGGAACAGCTTGCTCCTCTGCTGCGGCATTCACCTGGCTGCGGGTGAGTCGCTGACAACGTACCAGCGCTTCCAGCAGACGCGCTTTACGCACTGGCTTTACCAGGTAATCCTGGGCTGCGGTCTCGAACGCTTGCAAAGCATGCTCTTCATAAGCCGTGGTAAAGACCACAGCGGGCGGTTCATCGGTATCAGCCAGTTGGCGAGCGGCCTCCAGACCATCCATTGCAGGCATGTGGATATCCATCAACACCACGTCTGCCCCCAGTTCATGAAACAGGGCAAGTGCCGCCTCCCCATTTGCCGCTTCACCCGACACTTCATAAGGTGCACCGAGCTCCTCTATCAGTGACAACATGCGCTCTCTTGCCAAAGCTTCATCATCTACGATTAAAATCTTCACCCTATCTCCCTACTAATCCCACCAGGGATGGGGAAACACCAGCCGTACCTGGTGCTCCCCCTCCACAATAGACTCAGTCAGACTCGCTTCCAGATCAAAAACTCCGGCCAGGCGGGCGCGAATATTCTCCATCGCGAGTCGATTACCTTGCCTCTGGCTCTTCTGATTGGCCTCTGGCAAGCTATTTCGAATACTCAGATTGATGCGTTTGCGACGATAGTGCCCAGAAATCGTAATCTTGCCACCAGATGGTGAAGGCTCTATGCCGTGATAAACGGCATTTTCCAGCAAAGGCTGGAGAATCAGGGGGGGAATCATCGCATTCTCAGGAAGCGCTTCAAGCACCCACTCCACCTCAAGCCGATCTCCAAGTCGAAAGTGTTCGATGCTCAGATACTGGCGAGCCAGGGAGAGCTCCTTCTCCAGGGTGGAAGAACGCCCGGCATCCCCCAGAGACTCACGAAACAGATCAGCCAAATCCAACACCACCTCTTCTGCCAGATTGGGATCAGAGCGGGTCAGACTGGCAATGGTGTTCATGCTGTTAAACAGAAAATGGGGGCGTATGCGTGAGTGCAGGGCCTGTAAGCGGGCACTGTTTTCCGCCTCTTCCTGGCAGCGCCAGAGGTGTTGCAGATAGAGATAGTGCAGTACAAGCACACCAACGATGGCACTGATAACCGTTGCCCGGAGCAGCAGGTCATAGATATCGCCACCAGAGCGCCGCAACGCCGCCTCCATGCCGACATCCAGCCAGAAGATGAGGCCGAAAACAACCAGTGTCATAGCTATCAGTAGCAGAAATGCAACCAGGCCTGCCCACCAGTTCCCCATCCGGTTGAGTGGATTACGCAGCAGACAGAGCAGGCCGGCACAGCTGAGCCCAACCCACTGAACAATAAGCGAGATAGGACTCAGCTGAGAGAAAAAATCCTGCAAACGGTCTACTGCAGCCAGGGCCAACAGAATAGCCAGCAGCTCACCGATCACCACCACCGCAAAGACTGCGCGAATGGCACAGAAATTCGGCAAAAACAGCACCCTGCCCCGCTCTGGCGGCACTGCTCTCTTCTCTTCCTGATGCACTTCCTTAGGCATATCCTCTACCGATCCAAAACTGAAACCTAACTGCGACTCGCGGCCAACTGAATTAGTGTTAACGAGCCCAAGTTCTAACCAACTGTTTTTTCTTCACTATACAACAAACCATCCCAGATTGACTCAGCAATGCGGCCAATCCCACCCCCTGCTATAATCCGCGCTGTTTCCACATCTGAATCAAATCAGGATTGTTCTTCATGAGCGACGATCACCCATCAGCCAAACCCTGGTCCGGCCGTTTCAATGAGCCTACTGACGCCTTTGTCGAGGCTTTTACCGCCTCAGTAGATTTTGACCAAAGGCTCTACCAGTACGATATTCAAGGCTCCATAGCCCATGCCCGTATGCTGGCTCAGCAAGGCATTCTGAATAATCAGGAGCGCGACGACATCATCCAGGGCCTGGAGCAGATCAAAACACGTATCGCCAGTGGCGAATTCCAGTGGTCAGTGGCCCTGGAAGATGTGCATATGAATATCGAATCGGCGCTTACCGAAGCTATCGGCATTGCCGGCAAGAAACTTCACACCGGTCGTTCCCGCAACGACCAGGTCGCCACCGATATTCGTTTGTGGCTGCGTGATGAGATCGCCAATTTGAGTTTATCCATCACTACCCTGCAAAAGGCACTGCTCGATAAAGCCGAGCAGGAAGCGGATACCATATTACCTGGCTTCACCCATCTACAGACGGCTCAACCCGTCACTTTCGGTCACCACCTGATGGCCTGGTTCGAGATGCTCGATAGAGATCGTGAACGCCTCGCCGATTGCCAGAAACGAACCAATATCATGCCCCTTGGCGCTGCCGCACTGGCAGGCACCACCTACCCGATCGATCGTCAGATGACTTCAGATCTACTCGGTTTCAGCGCCCCGGCAGAGAACTCTCTGGATGCGGTCTCCGACAGAGATTTTGCGATCGAGTTTTGTGCCGCAGCGAGCATCCTCATGATGCACCTCTCTCGTTTTTCAGAAGAGTTGATCATCTGGTCATCAGCCCAGTTCGGTTTTGTTGAACTCTCAGACAGCTTTTGTACCGGCTCCTCGATCATGCCGCAGAAGAAAAACCCCGATGTACCAGAGCTTATCCGGGGTAAGACCGGACGAATTTATGGTCATTTGATTGGCCTGCTGACCCTGATGAAGAGTCAACCCCTGGCCTACAACAAGGACAACCAGGAAGACAAAGAGCCTCTGTTTGATACCGTCGACAACCTCAAAGGCTCACTTAAGGTCTTCGCTGCCATGATCCCCGCTATCAACTGCAGAAAAGAGGCGATGCGTCAGGCGGCCATGAAGGGCTTTGCCACAGCTACCGACCTGGCAGACTATCTGGTACGCAAGGGCATCCCCTTTCGCGATGCTCACGAAGTCGTTGGCAAGGCAGTCGGTTTTGGCGTCGCAGAAAACCGCGACCTGTCAGAGATGACACTGCAGGAACTTCAGCAGTTCTCCATGGAAATCGATCAGGATGTATTTGACATTCTGACTCTAGAAGGATCAGTCGCAGCAAGAGACCATATTGGCGGCACAGCACCAGAGCAGGTCCGCCAGGCCATTGATCGTGCCCGCAAGAGAGTTGCTCAGTGATCAGTCAGCTGCACCATGTCAGCCTGTTGGTTTCAGACACTCAGCGCGCACTCGATTTCTACTGCGACCTACTTGGATTGACTCAGGATAGTCAACGCCCTGACCTGGGCTTCCCGGGGGCCTGGCTACAGATCGGTGATCAGCAGATCCACCTGTTGGAACTGCCTAATCCAGACCCAGTTGAGGGCAGACCCGCACATGGTGGGCGGGATCGTCACACCGCCTTTCTGGTCGACGATATCGAAACGGTCAAACTTAAGCTCGAACAAGCAGGAGTTCCCTACACTTTAAGCCGTTCTGGCCGTACCGCCCTGTTTTGCAGAGATCCGGATATGAATGGCATTGAATTGATAGAGATCAGCAGAAGCCTTTAGTGCCAGCGCTCTCTTTGCATTAATTACCTTGCCGACACCAGACAGGCCATGCTGGTGCCGGAAGGAAATACGCAGTTATTGTTTGCTCATTTTCTGGCGACGTTGAGACTGATGGGCGGCAAACTCCTCAACGCTGACCACTCCATCCCTGTTTGTGTCGATATCCACAAATTGAGGCGCATTGCTGAGATTTCTCATCATGTAACCTTGTTTAGCCCTGTTACTGATTCGCTCGGTTCTGGCTTCAGCGAACTCCTTTTCCACAATTAAGCCATCACCATTCAAATCGAAGTCAGAGAAAGACGGCATATCTCTCCCCATTCCCATACCTGGCCCCATGCCACTTCGCTTCTGCATCTGCATCCTTTGGCCAGAAGTTAACTCTTGCTGATTTATCTGGCCATCACTATTGGCATCTAATGCAGTAAAAGAGGGGGCGGTGGCAGCACCACGCATAGGTCTGCCTTCAGCCGCAGCAGATGCCATTCGCTTTCCACGAACCGTATTGAACTCCTCCTCACTGATAAGATTGTTTCCATCAAGATCAAATGCCCCAAAGGGTATGGGGCCACGAGCAGGAATCTCTTCCGATTGCAGGTTGATTGTCGAGAAGCTGCTCACTATCGCAAACAGCAGCCCAAATGATATCTGTTGCCTCAGTGGCTTCATAATTCACCTCCGTTGATGTTGCTGGAGTCCCTAAGACCTGCAAGAGCCATAACTAATAGGCCACTAGGCAGGTCATTAAAATAGTACGCCAAAAAACAAAAGGGTTAATGGCTAAATATCATTGACAACCTGAAAGGCTCACTTAAGGGCACCAAGCATTGTTCTGCCGGGATCCTGATCAGAATGGTGTTGAACTGATTGCCGGAGATTAAGTTCTCTCAGGGTGAATCTGCTTCTCTGCCAGTCACTACAGAGCATGACTGGCGCGAAATTCATCGCTGGCCAGAAACTCATCGTAACTACCTTGAAAATAATTCAGCTTGTTATCTTTGATCTCGATAATTTGTGTAGCCAGCGATGAGACAAACTCTCGGTCATGGCTGACAAATATCAGGGTGCCTTCGTAGTGCTCCAATGCAAGGTTTAATGCTTCAATGGCTTCCATATCCAGGTGGTTTGTCGGCTCATCCATAATCAGCACATTGCTATCTGTCATGATCAGCTTGCCAAACAAGAGTCGATTCTTCTCCCCCCCCGAACAGACTTGTACTTTCTTATCAAAGTCGTCAGCAGAAAACAGCAGGCGGCCCAGGGTGGCACGTACCACCTGATCATCATGGCTGGGTTTGCGCCACTGAGACATCCAATCAAACAGGTTCAGGTCATAACTGAAATCGTCGGTACTGTCTTGCGGACAGTACCCTAAGGTCGCATTTTCAGCCCATTTCAGGGTGCCACTGCTGGGAGTGAGTTCATCCATCAGACAACGTAGCAGACTCGTTTTACCGGCACCGTTCTCACCAATGATGGCCAGCCGTGTACCTGCATCGAGGATCAGATTACCTTGGCTAAACAACGGCTCTCCGCCATACCCAACACTTAGGTTCTCCAAAGTCAGCGCCTGCCGATAGAGCTTTTTCTCTTGCTTAAAACGGATATAGGGTGACATTCGGCTGGATGCCTTGATTTCATCCAGGGTAATTTTCTCTATCTGTCTCGCCCGTGAGGTAGCCTGCTTGGCCTTGGAGGCATTCGCCGAGAAGCGGCTGACAAACTGCTGAAGATCAGCGATTTGCGCTGACTTCTTCGCATTCTGAGCCTGCAACCGTTCCCGTGCCTGTGTCGATGCCGTCATGAAGTCATCATAGTTACCTGGGTAGACACGCAGTTCACTGAAGTCGATATCGGCCATATGGGTACAAACCGAATTCAGGAAGTGGCGGTCATGGGAGATAATCACCATGGTGCTCTTGCGCTCATTGAGCACAGTTTCCAGCCAACGAATGGTGTCGATATCCAGGTTGTTAGTTGGCTCATCCAGCAAAAGGATATCAGGGTCAGCAAACAAGGCCTGCGCAAGCAGCACACGCAGTTTCCAACCGGGAGCCACTTCACTCATCAAGCCAAAATGCAGCTCTTGTGCAATACCGGCACCTAGCAGAATCTCACCAGCTCGGCTCTCTGCACTGTAGCCATCCATCTCTGCAAACTCCATTTCCAGATCTGCCACTCTCATTCCTTCCTCTTCCGACAATTCCGGCAGAGCGTAGAGACGATCGCGCTCCTGCTTGACGTCCCACAACCTGGCGTGTCCCATGATCACCGTATCAACAACTGTGTACTGCTCAAAGGCGAACTGGTCTTGATGCAGCTTGCCAACGCGCTCGTTGGGATCAATGGAGACATTGCCGGCGCTGGGAGCCAGACTGCCATCGAGAATCCTCATAAAAGTAGATTTGCCGCATCCATTGGCCCCAATCAGGCCGTAGCGATTACCGCCACCGAATTTAACAGAAATATTCTCAAAAAGAGGCTTGGCACCAAACTGCATGGTGACATTGGCGGTGGTTATCAAAGGGGCATTCCTAAATAATAAATGAGTAATAGGCGGGAGATTGCTGAATCAACGCCCAACCCTTGGTGGGATGGCTGAAAATCGCGCGAATAGTAACAGTTTGAGGGTGGTGTGTGAAACTACCCTCTAATTTACATACTAACCAGGCCATAGATATTAATACCTATGGCCTGGTTAGTAAGTAACACTTGATCCACACCAACATACCCTCCACCATTATGCGCATATCTGCATTTCTCCGAGACAGGAAAACAGCCATGTCACAAGACTCTCTGGACAACCTCAACAAGCGACTTAAAGCATTCGCCCAAAGCCGTGACTGGGAACAGTTCCACACACCAAAAAACCTGGCAATGGCGATGATTGCCGAATGTGCTGAGCTGGTGGAGCATTTTCAATGGCTAACCCCCGAACAGAGCATGGATCTCTCCAAGGAGAAACATGAGGAGGTGGCGCTGGAGATGGCCGATATCCTGATCTATCTGATCCGCTGCGCCGAGCGAATGGATATCGACCTGATAGCAGCGACAGAGCGAAAAATTGCCATCAATGAGGCCCGATATCCTGAGGAGAAAGTCCGAGGCGACGCCCGTCGGGCTTCTGAGTACGACTGATTCGAATAGCAAATCAGTCTCTTTCCCCAAACTTTACAGGGTGGAGTCAAACTGAGACTCAAGCTATCTTTTACAAAACCCTTTAGACTACTCAGGAATAGAATGGGAGAGACCATGAAGAAGTATCAATGTATTGTATGTGGCTTTATCTATGACGAAGCTGAGGGTATGCCCGAAGAGGGTATAGTTGCTGGGACACGCTGGGGGGATATCCCTGACGACTGGGAGTGTCCCGAGTGTGGGGTGAGTAAATCTGACTTCGAAATGGTTGAGATGGTCGCCTGATAGAGTAAACCAACAACAGATTTAAGAATAACAACATGGATAAAATTTTGATCCTGGGGTCTGGCCTGGCCGGCTACAGTCTGGCCCGAGAGATTCGGGCCATCGATGATCAGGTTCCACTACAGATGATTACTGCAGATGCCGGGGATTTCTACTCCAAGCCAATGCTCTCTAATGGATTGGCTCAGGGTAAAAGCGCCGATGACCTGATCAACGCTTCTGCCGAAATGATGGCAGAGCGGATCGATATGACAATCGAGCCTCACACTGTTGCCTTACAAATCATCCCTGAAGCACAAAAAGTAGTCACTAACCAGGGCGAGAGATCCTACTCATCCCTGGTTCTGGCGCTCGGGGCACGACCCATTGTGCCGGTGATGAGAGGCGATGCTGTAGATCAACGCATCACTATCAACAGTCTGTACGACTACCGCAACTTTCGACGGCAACTACCCGACCCGCCAGCCCACATTGCCATAATCGGCCCAGGCCTTATCGGTTGTGAATTTGCCAATGACCTGCTCGGATCAGGTTACCGGGTAAGTCTGATCGGACCCGATCCTCACCCCATAAGTACTCTACTGCCGGAAATCACAGGCAGAGCCCTGCAAGAGGCTATGACCCTCGCCGGTGCCGCTTGGCATCTGCGACAGACCGCCGCAATCATGGACCACTCTGCCGGCGGATTTAAGTTGACCCTGACCGATGCCTCTACCCTGGATTGTGATCTGGTGATCTCCGCTGTAGGGCTGCTGCCGGAGATGCAACTGGCCTCATCTGCCGGATTGACTACTGGGCGTGGTATAAAAACAGATCAGCTTTTATGCACCAGTAACAGCAACATCTTTGCTTTGGGTGACTGTGCTGAAGTTGCGGGGTTAAACCTGCCCTATGTGATGCCCATCATGAACGCTGCCCGCGCTCTGGCAAAGACCCTCACAGGTAATCTGACAAAGGTTATCTATCCGGCCATGCCGGTGGTGATTAAAACACCTCTGCACCCGATAGTGATTGCGCCACCCATGGCTGGAGAGCCAGGAGAGTGGCAGAATCAGCAGGATGATCAAGGCACCCGGTGTCTGTTCAATGCCCCAGATGGCAGCTTGCGGGGATTTGTCTTAAGTGGTGGCCATCTGGATCAGAAGCAGACCCTGGCCAAGCAACTACCGCTCATGCTCGAAGCAACGACTTAGTCGTTGTTTCAACGCCTCCAATCCCATCTCCTTCAGCAGTGCCACATTACGCTCAGGAATAAGCTCCGGATCAGGATAGCTTTTCAACGCCTGCTCCAATGAGACCTCCCTTATCAGGTGAAACATGGGATATGGGGAGCGGTTGGTATAGTTGCTCGGATCATCTTCATCACACCCTTCAAACTGATAATCAGGGTGAAAACTGGCCAGCTGGAATACCCCCTCCAAGCCAGCTTCGGGTATTACTGACTCTACCGCCTGGAGTAGATCCAGGTAGTCATCAAAGGACGCCAGCCCCTGAGGCACAATCAGCAGGCTCGCTTCTGCCTCCTCCTCGCTGAGGCCGTACAAGGTTTCAAACTCAGTCAACACAGAACGGTAGATTCCATCCATATCCGATTCTGCACAGACCGCATAGCGTATGCGCCCGGCTTTCACCGGGACAGCGGCAAATGGGCAGAGGTTGAGCTCTACCACAGTACCCTCAACCCAACGCCGGGTTGTTTCCAGGACAGCATCACTGTTCATCACGACTCTCCACTATCTCCACTGGCATACCCACCCTGAGTTCGCCAGGCTGATCATGTAGCAGATTTTGACCAAAATAGACCTGATTCCCACGCCGCCGATATCGAGCCAAGGTTACCAGGGGCTCACGCCCCTTGGTGCCCGTCAGAGGATCAACCGTTGTGATAGCACAACGAGAACAGGGTTTTACAAGTTGCAGTACCATACTGCCAATTTTGATCGTTGACCATTGATCTTCTGCATAAGGGGAACAGCCGGAGACTACCAGGTTAGGACGAAACCGCTTCATCGTAACCGGCTCACTCAAGCGACTGTTCAAATCATCCAGCGAGGCCTCAGAAATTAACAGCAGAGGAAATCCATCAGCAAAAGAGGTGTGGTGTTGGGGATTCGCATAGCGCTGATCCACCTGGCGTCTCACATCATCAGCCATGTGAACAAGCTGGCATTCAACACCCAGAAACTGACTCAACCAGGCATCAGCATCTTGCCCCACCGGCGTTGCTTCACATCGATCTCGCCACACCTCCACCTCAACTCTGGGATCTCTCGGATTGGGCCTGCTGACCCTTAAAGGAGAGATCTCTGGCGCAGACAGGCTGATCCCAAAGTCATCAACTGAAACCTGGATCAAGGCCATACGGGGCAACGACCGCTGTGACAAAAAGCGCCCTTCAGGATCCACCACCATCCAGCGACGATCATCTACCAGGCCAAACCCATCCAGTTTTGCCTGGAAAAGATCCAGACCGGATAGAGATTTCACCGGATAGATATGAATGGCACTCAATTCAATCTGATTCACATTTAATCCTCCTGAATGAGGACGGTTTCATGACAAAGGGGAAATTCAAGCTACATTCCTACAGATATCTGCCGATACGGATTCAGATACTAAACTATTCCATCATATGTGAACGACTAGCGTACGTCAGCTCAGGAGGAGAACCTATGGATATCGTGCCTTATTTAAAACTGATGGTGCAAAAAAATGGCTCGGATCTATTTTTTAGCACAGGTGCACCACCAAACCTGAAAGCAGAGGGCGAAACACGCCCAGTAGGTACATCCCCTCTACAGACAGGTCAGGTAAGAAAACTGGCCTACGGCATCATGAGCGATGATCAAATCAAAGAGTACGAAGCGACCTTTGAGTGTAATCTCGCAATTTCTGTCAGTTCACTCGGACGTTTTCGCGTCAATGTCTACCGCCAGCGTGGTGATGCTGCGATGGTGATACGTTACATCAAAGGCGTCATCCCTCCGGTCGAAAAACTCAACCTGCCGGTAATCCTGAAAGATTTGATCATGGAGCCCAGGGGGCTGATCCTGGTAGTTGGCGCCACAGGATCGGGTAAATCAACCACACTGGCGGCTATGATTGAGCATCGCAACCAGAACCGTACCGGTCATATTCTTACCATCGAAGATCCTATCGAATACCTCTATACCCACAAAAAGTCTGTGGTGGATCAGCGTGAGGTAGGGCTGGACACCCTCTCCTACGAAAACGCACTGAAAAATGCCATGCGTGAGGCCCCGGATGTGATTCAGATTGGTGAAATTCGTGAAATGTTCACCATGCAACATGCAATTGCTTACGCAGAAACAGGTCATCTCTGTCTCTCGACACTGCATGCCAACAATGCCAATCAGGCCCTCGACCGGATAATCAACTTTTTCCCCGATACAGCTCATCAACAGCTCTATATGGATCTCTCGCTGAATCTTAAAGCGGTTGTCTCTCAACGCCTTGTCAAGGGCAAGAACGGACAGCGCATACCCGCTGTAGAGATTCTGCTACTCACCACTTACATCTCCGAACTGATTCAGAAGGGTGATGTCCACACAATAAAAGAGGTTATGGAACAGGGTAACGAACGGGGTATGCAGACCTTCGATCAATCGCTTTATAAGCTCTACCAGGAAGGCAAAATCACCCTGGAAGAGGCGCTTGCCCATGCAGACTCGCGCAACAACCTCTCATTGAAGATTCGCCTCTCCGACACCGATGGCATATCAGCCCCAGGAGGCCTGGGCGTGGCAGAGGATCAATTCTGATTTTGATCGTTCGATCAGTAAGGCACTCGCTCAGTCCCATAAAATAGAGCGGGTGCTGCGTCATTTCACCACAAATAACTATAGAAATCGGGTGAAATGAGATAAATACCACAATTAAACAACCGTGAAATAAGAGACAATATAGGTCACTGCACTAGAATAATACAAGGTATTCGAATCAATTCAGATGGACTTGGTCGAATGGAAAGAGAAGAGGACTCTCGCGTTGAAAATCAAACAGGTAGACAATCAGCAAACGGTTCAACTAACTAGCCAGACCATAAACCCCACTCTAGTGTTTATAGAGTCTCCAGCAAAAGAGATCAGTCTCGAGTCACGTCGCTCGGGATTGGCTGCACGCTTCGTTTCACTGACATCACCTATCGATTCTCCGCCCCCTATTAATCCAATTATCCAACCCATCCCTATTTATATTTTACGCAATGGGGCAAAACATGAGTACAAGGTGTTGACCAGTCATACCCCTGGAGCAACGCCATGAAATCAGTTCGATTTTATTTGGCGCTGATCATTTTAATTGCCCTTGAAGCCTCTATCCTGCTTTTCAACTACGGGCGGGAGGTTACCCATCATCTGGCACTGCTTGAGGCCACACGCCAGACCGCTGTTGCCAGTGTTCTTGACAGCTATCAGCGTATTATCGAAGTATTCTACGATGAACGGTTTAACCAGCCCCCAACTGCAGCGCTACTTTCCAAAGCGGCAAACAACGGAGAGAAGGATCAGGACGAAATAAGAGAGCGTCTCTACAATCGCTTTATCTCAAGTTACGAGAACCTACAAAGCAAAGGCATACAATCACTGCAGTTTATCCTTGCTGACGGACAAAGCTTTCTTCGCTTCGAGAATCCTGGATTGCATAGTGATCAGCTAATGAGTCATCGCCCGATGCTGAAGAGTGTCATGAATGGCTTCCCCCAAGGCGGGATAGTTGAGTACGACCCGGTCTATCCCAGTTACCGCTTTGCCTTTCCAATCAAACAAGATAATCTTGTTGTCGGCATTGTCGATCTTGGGGTCTCTTTCGAGGCAATTCGTAACTCATTGATCAAACTCGACAGCATGGAGAACACCCACTATTGGCTGTTATTAAAAGCGAGTAATTTCGCGTCGGTTATGCCCCCCGAAGCAAAAAGTCACTATCGCAGCTCAAACCTCGACCAAAAATTTCTGCTGGAAAAGCTGCAGACCGATGAACAACACAGTAAAAATCTAAACAGGATAGAATCCTACTTGCAATCGAATCCTGAACTGCAACAAGCATTGGAATCTGAACAAGGATTCGCTTCAGAAATCTGTCTACAAACCAACGAATGCTATACGGTCAGTCTTCAAGACCTTCGCGACAGCAATCAAAACACAACAGCATATATTCTAAGCTACTCAACGGCTGATCAGTTGCGCCAAATGAGAAGCTCACATCTGACTGTTTTCCTATTGGGCAGCATTCTGATCTCAATTGCATTGTATATCTTTAACCGCTGGTTACAGATAACCCAGCGACTACGCACCATTTCAGATCATATGGCAGAAGGGCTATATGTTACCGATACCACAGGCAAGTTATTGTATGTAAACCCTACAGCTTGTGAAATCCTGAAATACAGCAGAAGCCAATTGATTGGTCGCAACGTACAGGATCTTCTCTATAGCGATAAACGTGGCAAACCAGTGCGGCGCGATGCAAGTGCTATTCAGAAACATAATCTCAGTGGTACAAATTTCAGAAGTGAAAATGAACACTTTCGATGCCAGGATGGCAGCACAATCAGAGCCAGCGTGGTCTGCTCTCCAGTATGGAACAATGGCGCGCTCTCAGGCTCAGTGGTTCTATTTCGAGACATCACTCACGAGTATGAAATTCAACGAAGGCAACAGCGGAGCGATATCGCGCTTAGCTCTCTCGCTGAAGGTGTTATGGTGACCGATGCCGAAGGAAGGATTGAAGCGGTAAACAAAGCATTCAGTGAAATCACAGGCTATCAGGAACATGAGGTTCTTGGAAAAAATCCACGTCTAATGAAGTCAGGGCAACATGATGATGATTTTTATAAAAGCATGTGGGAGCGACTGATTCTAGAGGGCGAATGGGAAGGGGAGATCTGGAATCGTCGCAAAAACGGGCAGATCTATCCAGAGCTACTACGAATCACCAGTGTCATTGGTAAGGATGGCAATATCACTGAGTACGTAGCAACTTTCAGCGACATCACTGAAAAGCGCCAGCATGAAATGCAACTCCACCAGCTGGCCTATACCGACCCACTAACCAAGCTGCATAATCGTACTGCATTTATCGAGACCTTCGGCCATGCATTGGCTCATGCTCAGCGCCGTAAAACCCGCTGCGCACTACTCTATCTTGACCTTGATCGTTTCAAGAAGATTAACGATACCCTTGGTCATGATTTTGGAGACAAAGTACTGCTGGAGAGCGCCCAGCGCCTTAACCAGGCTGTGCGCAACGAAGATGAAGTGGCGCGATTGGGTGGGGATGAATTTATCGTACTACTGGAGGACATTCGCCAAGACGATGCCGCTGCCAGGGTTGCACGTAAAATAGTGAGTCTACTGGGACAACCGATTAGCCTGGAACCCCATACACTGCATGTCACTGCAAGTGTTGGTATTGCCATTTATCCTGATGATGGCAATGACTTAACTACGCTGTTAAAGAATGCTGACGCAGCAATGTATATGGCCAAGCGTGAAGGTCGGAATGGCTTTCACTATTTCACCTCAGCCATGGCAGAAAAAGAGGAGAATCGATTTAAACTCGAGATAGACCTGCATACTGCATTGATGAATGATGAATTTCTGCTCCAATACCAGCCTAAAGTCAATCTGCCGAGTGGTAAGACCATTGGCTATGAAGCTCTGCTCTATTGGCAACATCCTAGACTTGGGCTCCTTTCCGCTGGCGAGTTTTTAAGTGTCGCTCACGATGCCGGGGTAATGCGGGACATCACACATTGGGTGATCAATGAGTCATGCAACCAAATGCTGGAGTGGCTCGACCAGGGTTTAGACCCGGGTCGAATGGCGATTAATATTGATACACATACTTTCAACAGCAGTGATGCCTACGATCAGATATGCCGAACAGTTGAACTCGCCGGTATCAGTCCCAGCCGTATTGAGTTGGAAATAGCTGAAAGCGGACTACTGGAAAAGCCTGTTGATGACCCATTTTGGGAGCAACTTATTCAACTCGGCTACACTCTCTCTATCGATGATTTTGGCACAGGTGTCTCCTCTCTCCATCGACTGATACACCTGCCGGTAACCACACTGAAAATCGATCAATCGCTGATCGGGGGTATTCAACATGATGAAGACGATTGCAGTATTATCCGCACCGTAGTTGCAATGGGAAAAGGCCTGGGTTTAAACATATTGGCGGAAGGCGTTGAGAATCAAACACAACTCGATTTTCTCTGTGAAATTGGCTGCGATCAAGGCCAGGGGTTCCTTTTCGCGAGGCCACAATCTTCTGTCACCATTACCGATTCATTAACCCGGCACCTTGATAGCCATGCTCAGCCGAAGGATGCCTGCCTGCAGCAAGGCATCAAAACGCCACTGTAGTACGCTTTGGTGGGGCCGGGCCCCACCCCAACAACCGGGGTAAATTGATAGGTGGGGCCCAAGCCCACCCGGAGCGCGCGAAA
>NZ_JBSYOO010000028.1:0-220869 GCF_058244675.1 Candidatus Thiodiazotropha sp. AKIB8
CAGCACGCTGTGGGTGTGGTTGTGCATCACCGCATAAGCGCAGATGGAGATTGAGAATATCCCATCCAGCTGCTTGAGCTTTTCTACTATCCAGTCTCTACGGTGTGCGTAGCTACGGCCGGTTAACTCATCCTCTCCGCACAGGTAGGCGCGGCGGACACAGCGCGATATGCAGTGGTAATAGGGGGTTTCTTCAAGACAGATCTGTTGCTTGCGCGATATTGTCATGGCCGGTTCCTTGGCTTGCTTACATTCCTTGTACCGTCTGACTTTAACTCACCTGAATGTTCTTTTCAAATGATGCCTGTCCTGGTTTATATCTGACCAACCACCATTCTTGAATATTACTCTCCATTTAAATAGGCCAGTGTTGGTAATTTTATGGATAGTATTAAAGCTTAACTGAACAAGTTTTCCACTATAAAACTCAAATTTTACCCCCTCATCATTGATGTATATTAATTTTGGCCATCTAAAATAAAAAAACAGAATTAGCAGAGTTAGAACACAAAACAATGCTGGGATACCACCAAAATAACTATATGCAAAATTAAATGCGATAACGATAAAGCCAAATAGATAAATTCCTCCTAATCCAATACTTGGTCTTACTTGCATTTCATTCATGTCCTAACGAGGCTGTAGAAAACACAAAAAAGTGGCAGTTCATTTTCTTCAGTAAGATTAATGTTCAACATTATTTTAGTATCCTTTAATATCTAAACTACTTCGACAAACAAAGCTATTTATTAATAATTGGCTTCTTTAAGTTGCTATCTTTCCGTAATTCATAATCTTTTCGATATTATGGACTATACAATAGAGTTGTAAGGTAAATATCGATCAATATTGAGAACACCCCAATTTTAAAATAATGCAATCACTTTGGAAATGATGCAATATTTTTTTCGGGTGTCCTTTATTTTACTAACGCTAACAATGTTCACCAACAACTCTAAGACAATATATGAGGCTTCCCAAGTTCTCGAGTATACCTCTTCTTGCATGCCACAGCCTGTGGACTCCGGAGGCCCTCCACATCCTAGCCATTTCTCGGATGCTTCATTTTGGCTTCGAGTGCGTTAAAACCCTCGCCAACCTCAACTTGCATTTCGAAGCTGTACCAACTCTCAGGGTATACGGTTACCCCTACGGCCTACAAGATTCTCTGTGTACGCTTCGTCTGGTTTGTTCGCAGCATTTCAGCCACTCCGCCTCAGACGCAACACTCGATACCGGTGGTTGGCTAGACCTTACCGGACAGGGACTTTCACCCTGCAAGGTACACCAAGCTTAGCTTGGCGCTCTAACGCCCCAATCACCGGGCCGGCGGAGTGGAGCAATTTTTGTGGTATAAAGGAGTGTAGCGACACCACAAAATATTGCGCAACGTAGCTGGCTCCGCGTGCATTGGTTTGTTATGCGCCAACCCACCAGATTATTCGTCAACAAAATTCGTATAGATATCGTGTTCTACGGATTCATCAATTTTTTGGGCTTGATCGTTGTCATGCAAATGATCAAACTTCCCTTCCGCGAACTTGGATTCCCAGTACTGTTCCAATACAAACTGATCTTCGGGCGAAAGTTTATCTAAAACTTTCATTGATGCTCTATACACTTCATCCCAATCTACTTCGCCTGTTGGATTCACGTAACCTCTTCGTGCTATTGCATCTTGATCTTTTTCCTGAACGCACTTAGAAAAAGCAATTCGTGCTAAATTTATTGCTAACGATGTACTGGATAAATACTTATATTTATTTTCGTCTGAGTACAAGCTTACAATCACATCCTGAGCAAGGTCTTTTGAAGTTTCCTTATCAGCGCCTTTTGATTGGAAGAATTTAATTAGTGTCTTTCTATAAAATTCAAGCCTCTCGCTGACCGGATCAGTTGCTTTTTCATTTATTCTCCAAATACCAACAACGCTGTTTCCATTGATCTCAAATTTTTCATTTTTTAGATATTCTTTCTGAATCCTACTAAACGATTCAAAAGTTGATTCTATTTGTAGTATCACAGAACCCTCTGATATTTCTGTTATGGTGACTGTTGGATCTTTTAGCTTTTTTTGTAAATGTTTAATCAATGCATCTACTTTATCTTTACTAGATTCATCAAACTCAGCATCAAGAACAAGTGAATACTTTACTTTTGTTTTTGGAAACTCTGGTTCTTTTCCATGATCAGGTGGAAATTGCGGTTCTGAAGTGGGCTTTCTCCTTCCACCTAAAATAATCCCTTTAACTATACCTTTAGCTTCATCTCTGTTTTTACCAACTAGGTCGGCATAGATTCTCACCTTCAGCAATCCATCAGGTTCACAGGGCCTAACTCTTATTGGGATCACCTTTTGTTTCTCTCCTACAGGGTCATCCGCAAATGCTGACTGCCACTCAGCAGCTGTAAATCCTGAACTTAGAAAATCTTCAGTCAGAATGCAGATGGTTGTGTCCGCGTTTTTTATTGCGGCGTTCATTTCCTGAGTCCAGCTTTTTCCTGGGACAAAGTCCCATGCCTGGATGATCGCTTGACATCCTAAGTCTTCAACAATCCAAGCAATCCATTCAGCCCAGGCTATATCGTTTTTGTTGTAACTAATAAAATACGATTTTGACATTATTCAATACATCCTATTGCTAAATTTGTACGCGCATAACGGTGTGGCTGTCCGGCGCCAGCTGCCGCTGTTTCAGGAAACACGCCGCGCTGTCCCCGGCGTCCGTACCAGCCATTGGTTAGGTGCCAAGGCCTGCTACAGCGTACGCTGCTGAATGAGCGGACGCGTGATGCTTTATTATAATTGCCAAGCTCACCAGGTGCTACGTTGAAAAGAGCTACACACATTCGAGCCTGCAAGATGCCAGAAGAGTGCTTCCCCAGCGTGGTGGCACGTAAAGGGGTGAAGCTATTTGCGGCACAACGGTGTTCGGGCAGCGAGAGAAAGCCATTTTGCTGGAATGCCTCTGAATGATACGAAGTGCGTTTTTGACTCACCTTGAAAGGAACTCCATTTATCAAACCTTGCGGCACTTAACGCCGCAAATCACCGGATGGTAAAAGCTGCAGAGCGAGGTACGAGCGGCGCAGCTTTTGGCAGTCCGAGTAAATTTGTCTTGTTATGCCTTTCTTTCATCTATTACCTTGCCATTCCTGATAACTTGGATATGAACACTGTCGGAAACAGAAACCTGTTCGGAGATTCCAACCATAACTTTATTCAAAAATGACATCATGTAATTTTTTGTAGTGCTGTCTGGTGTCAATTTTACAGAAACGATATTCTCAGCATCGGAAATGAGTTCTGCTCCTGATTGCAAGCCTAACGGGCTGACTATAATTCCACCTTCTGCGCCTGAGTCATATATTCTGTACGCCAAAGCACCCATTTTTTCTTGATTTTGTTTTGATGTTGTATATCTCCTGCATTCAACAATTACAAAACCTTCATTATTCTTCTTGAACCCTTTACCATCAATTTCCCAATTTGTTCCTGATTTCTTACCTTCAATGCTTTGCTTATTCTCGACTCCATCCAAGCTAAATTCTTTTGCAAATTCATTTAGAAGGTATACAGCAACCTCTTCGTATGACTCCCATTTTTTGTCAGTCATCGTGATTCCTTAAAGGCATAACGACCTGGCTCAGTGGGGCGAGCGATAGCGAGTTTCCACTGGAGCCTATGGTTAAATGCTTTACTCAAACGCATCTTCAACGAACCCGACAGCTATTTCATGGATATAGGATCCAACTGGTGAAATGACAATCGAATTATAGTTATCTTCACTCTCCCTAAACGCTAGATATGAGACTGCTGGATTATCAACTTCACCGCCGGTGGAACTCCCATCAATTAAAGCTGCAACATTAAAGACAAGTGTGTCAGTTAAGTCGTAGACAGCTTGTTCTTTCAATCCATATTCAACTAGGACATGCTTTATTGAACGGACTAATTCTTCTGTAAATTCTTCTTGCTTTTGATCGAATATTTTTTGATTTTCTATGATTTCCATACTCTTTCCTGTATGCATTTAACGCTGCCTTCAGCGGAGCGGGCGCGTTAGCGACTGCGTCCGCTGGAAGGCCTTGTTATGCGATGAGCTCATAGTTTGAACCCATTTTTCAATTTTCGACTTCTCAGCAGAATCTAATCTATAGAGTTTTGCTTTACAGTAGTCATGGGCTCCACTGGTTAGTCTGCTTGTGGTTGCCACAATTCCTTTGGTTGCACCTGCATCGTCTACAGTTGCCCAAAATGCACGAACAGAATCTACCTGCACGGGATTATGGTCTGCGTATTTTTTACATTGGACTAAAATCATCTGTGGCCCTGACATTGGGTCGTCTTTTTTTGCAATTACGTCAATTCCACCATCTCCGCGCCCAGTTGTTACTTCAACCTCATAGCCATTTTTTCTGAAATATTCGCCTGTCAAATACTCAAATTGTCGCCAATGGATATCACCAATTTCGTTTTTTTGGCGATCAAGGTAATCAATGTAACGTTGATCAAAATAGCAATCTGGATTATTTGAGTTCGTGATTTCTTCTGTATCAAACAGTGCATCTAAGGGCAAAGACCTATCCCAATCAACGGACTCAGGTATTTCGTTATGAAATACATACCTATCTTTAAAATCTCTTTCAAGCTTATCAATCAATGGAATAGCTAAATATTCCTCAGGTAGATCTTTCTTATCTAAAGCATTCTCGACAAGGTGGTGTTGTAGAATTGATACTGCTTTAACCTTTGCCATGACGTCTTTTTCATCGACTTCAAGTCGATCAAGATTACATTCAACAAACTTTATAACTACTTGGCTTAAATCATCCTCATCATTTAATGCGCCAACTTTATACATCAAATGAATGAATGCTTGTTCAAAATCGAGCATATCAATTCGGATGATTTCTTCCTTATCACCTAGCCACCAGCCTTCGGTTAAATCATCCAGAAACTCAACAGCCTTACTTTCCGAAAGAGTCAGACCAGCCTTGATGCTTACGAGATCAATTAAGTTGTCAATCAGATGTTGTCTAGGTGACCAAACGTGCACTTATATTCCTTTTTTACGCATAACGGCTCAGCTCAGTGGGACGAACGAAAGTGAGTATCCACTGGAGCTGATGGTTATGTTTAAATTTGATAAGTAGATACCTTAATTTCAAACTTGTATTCTTCAGTGACATTTTCTGGAATTATATCGTAACATCTATTTACTATATTTCGCTCTTCACTAGCATTTAGATTTTGAACAGTGCTACTGCATTCTTCGACAAGATAATCATTTTTGTACACATCTAATTCTACTCGTACATTTTTATACAACTGACCAGTGTTGTTTTTTATTTTATAAGAATACTTAAACTCCTTTTGATCAAGTATTGGAATGTATCCTAATATCTCAATTTCGTTTGACTCTTGATTATATGCCTGGCATTTCGAATGCTCATTCCAATTAGTTCTTTTTATTTTATCTGCGGTAGTAACAGCCACAAATACTCCTAAGCCAAACAAAAACCCAAATAATATATTTTTTCCGATCCATACGAGTTTATCCTTCATCAGATATCCTTTATTTTTGAAACATAACGCCTGCGCTCACCCGAGCGGAAGGAGCGGTAATGACTGGAGCGTCGGGTGCAGCGCATTGTTATATGATTATTCTTTAACAGGACCAATTACCTTACCATCCATTAAAATGGCAGCCCAATTACCAGAACCAAATAATCGATTACCGTCAATAATTGGCTGGAATTCGACAACATATAACCATCTGTCGCGGTGGGTGGAACAATTGTAGCCTTTAAGCTCTAAACTCCTGACCTTGACACTGTCATACCGTTTGTACTTATCTTTTGCCCATTCCATTGCAGCTTGATATGCCTGAGTGATAGATAGTGGTGGATCACCATCACTGATTTCCCATTTTGGTGCACCTAGCATTTCTTCCTCCGAAACTTTCAGAGCTATCCTTTTTCCATCATCTGTTTTCGTGCTTACTAATGCTCCATCACATGCAAGTAAAACCTTAACAGGTAGAAATAGGGCAGAAATCACTACCAAATATCTGATCATATTCTTTCTCATATAACGACCGGGCTCAGTGGGGCGAGCGATAGCGAGCGTCCACTGTAGCCCTTGGTTAGTGGTTTGCACATTCATGCACTTGCTGTGCAGCTTTTATGACTAAATTATTAAATTCTTCTTGTTGCTTTTCATCTTCCCATCTCCCTGCAATTGACCCTTCACCGATATTTTTTAATACACTAATACAGTCAGAAAAGATACCTAGCATATATGCGACCTCTATAGACCAGCCCTTTGGCATGAAATGGATAAACTCATTTCTGAGGGTATTTAGCTTTTTGATAGAGCTACCCTCTTGACCCTGAGGTGTAAATTTAAACCCTCGTATTTCATGCTTTTTAACTTTCTTATAAAGATTAAGAAAACTATCCATCTGGGTTTCAGGATATTCTGTATTAGCATCGTGTGCGGCTAACCATGCCTCAGCATCCTTTTGTGACATAACTAATAAGTCATTGCCGAAGCCAAGATGGAACGCCATGATGCTTTGGGTTGCGCTATGAAGCGAAATAGTTGCCCATTTAAAATACGATGAATCAGATTTAGCTTGTATTAATGCATCAATAAACAATCTCAATGAAGAGATGATGTCTTCTCTTTCATCAGTTCTCATCCATTCGTAGCTCATATGCTTTTACCACTAACAGTGGATTATGTGGACGGCTCATAAAATGACTTATGACGCCGGCACATTTAATGTCTTATGCAGACCAATCTACTGCTAATGTTCGCTCAAAACCACAAAACCGTCCGATACTAGAAACCACATTCCTAATAAACAACGCTCAATAAATTATGGAGCGCATAGCAAACCAAACGGCACCACAGCACATAGCTATCTGCCAGCTAGATTCTTCAAATTGGATTTCAACAGAAAAACCTCCATGTCTTTGCATGGATTAATGGATGATCTAATGCTCAAAGCATCAGTAAAAGCATCACGCTAACGACAAATCCATTTATCGGAAGATACAACCTGACTCAGATAAAACCCTGCTCTCTCAACAGGGCCTCAGTTAATCCTGAACCTGTCGTCTTGGCCGCTTGATCCCCCAACATCAGTCGTTCCAGGTAGCGGGCAATCAGGTCAACTTCCAGGTTAACCTCAGTTCCGGCACGGTAACCATCCATGATGGTCTCCTGCAGGGTATGGGGGACCAGGTTCAGTTCGAACTGGGCGCCGTTGACACCATTTACGGTGAGACTCACGCCATCAACACAGATCGATCCCTTCAGTGCGATATAGCGGGCTAGCTCCCGGGGGGCTGCAACTGTAAATCGGATGGAACGGGCATCGTCCCTTCGCTCCACGATATGGCCGACACCATCCACGTGACCACTGACCAGATGGCCGCCCAGTCGGGTATTCAGGGTCAGGGCTTTTTCGAGATTGAGTGGGGCTCCTGATTTGAGCTTGTGCAGGGTGGTCAATCCCAGGGTTTCTCTCGAGACATCGGCTTTAAAGCCTTTGCCGGTCAGCTCAATTACTGTTAGACAGATGCCGTTGCTGGCAATGCTGTCACCGAGGGCGACATCACTAAGATCCAGATCACCGCTGTTGATGGTCAGACGCTGATCCCCTCCTCTTGCTTCAACTGAAGCCAATTGACCGACTGCCTGAATAATACCGGTAAACATGGGTCAATCCTCACTCTGAATTGGGTTAGCGGTTATCCGTATATCGGGGCCAATCTGTCTGAGGTCGGTTATCTGCAGGGCGATGCGTTGCGACATCTGTTCCAGTCCCGGTATTGTGAATAAGCCTCTCGCTGAATTGCCCATCAGGTGAGGCGCCTGATAGATTATCAGCTCATCAATCAGGCCCTGCTCCAGCATGGCCCCGGCGAGGGTTGCTCCAGACTCCAGCATCACTTCATTGATCTCCTGACTCGCCAGGAACTGGAGAACTTCATTCAGGTCGAGACTCTTTTGATCACCCGGCAGAGTAATCACCTGGGCACCCGCTGCTTCGAGTGCGGCACCATGGGTTGGATTTTCGTCGCTGCAGACCACCAGTGTAGGCCCTGGCTGATTAAACATTTTGGCTGTTACCGGGGCATCGAGATTTGGATCCAACACCACCCGCACTGGGTGGGGTATCGGAAGATCCTCATCTATGCCCAGCTCTTGATGGGTAAGACGTACATTCATTGAGGGGTCATCGGCAACCAAGGTGCCAATACCGGTCATTATGGCGTGACTGGCGGCTCTCAGCCGGTGTACATCCCTCCTCGCATCCGGGGAGGTTATCCACTGGCTCTCTCCATTGGCCATGGCAGTGCGTCCATCCAGGCTCATGGCCATTTTACAACGCACAAAGGGTAACCCCTGAGTCATGCGTTTGATGAAACCGGGATTGAGTGCCTCTGCCTGGGTCTTCATCACGCCGGAGAGAACCTCAATACCCGCCTGCTTAAGTCGTTCAAATCCCTGACCTGCCACCTTTGGATTGGGGTCAGCCATGGCTGCAACCACTCTTTTCACTCCGGCCTCAATGAGGCCTTCAGTACATGGTGGTGTTCTTCCCTGGTGACAACAGGGCTCCAAGGTGACATAAGCAGTCGCACCCTTTGCTGCCGCTCCTGCATCGGCCAATGCATTGCGCTCAGCATGGAGTTCACCCGCTCTGCGGTGATAGCCCTCACCAACGATCTCTCCATCTTTGACCAGGAGACAGCCGACTCTCGGGTTTGGCTGGGTGGTATACCATCCCTGTTTGGCCAGTTGAATCGCACGCCCCATAAATCGATGGTCGAGATCACTGCTCAAGATTTTTTTTCCTCTTCTTTCAGGAGATCCAGTTGGCGACGTCTGGCTTCAGGACTTGGCTGCTGTTCTAGACGCTCTATCTCTTCCCGAAAGGCGTTGACGTCTTCGAACTTGCGGTAGACTGACGCAAACCGAACATAGGCGACCTGGTCGAGTCGTTTCAGCTCTTCCATCACCAACTCACCAATAGCGAGTGAGTTAATCTCTCTCTCCCCTCCCGCCATCAGTTTTCGGGTGATGTGGTTGATCGCAGCATCGACCAGTTCGGCACTGACCGGTCTTTTCTCCAAGGCTCGGGTCATCCCTGCTCGGAGTTTGCGGCCATCAAAATGGACACGACTGCCATCCTGCTTGACGACCCACGGGAGGTTGAGTTCTGCGGTTTCGTAGGTGGTGAAACGCTCTTTGCAGACCGTACACTCACGCCGTCTGCGGATCTGGTCACCCTCTCCCGCCAGGCGGGAGTCGATGACCTTGGTATCCTGGGCTCCACAAAATGGACAGCGCATTATTCAGCTGCTATCTGTTGCTGTATCGGCAGTGCGCTTCCGCACCCCGGTACTCTTTTGGGCAGATATCAGTTGGCATAGACAGGATGCTTGGCACAGATGTCCAATACCTTCGCCTTGACTGACTCAATGATTGCACTGTCACCCCGTCCATCGATGACATCGCACATCCATCCTGCCAGCTCGACACACTCAACTTCATCAAAACCACGAGTGGTGACCGCGGGAGTCCCAACCCGAATGCCGGAAGTAACAAAAGGTGATTGGGGATCGTTGGGTACGGCATTCTTGTTCACGGTGATGTTGGCAGCACCCAACCAGGCGTCCACATCTTTACCGGTCAGGCCGGCTTCGATGAAGCTCACCAGAAAAAGATGATCGTCAGTCCCTTTTGAGACCACATCGTAGCCTCTATCCATGAACACCTTGGCCATCGCCCGTGCATTGTCGATCACCTTCTGTTGGTAATCTTTGTACTCTGGCTCCATTGCCTCCTTGAAGGCCACTGCTTTGGCGGCGATGACATGCATCAGTGGGCCACCCTGAATACCGGGAAAAACCAGTGAGTTGAGTTTCTTTTCAATCTCAGGATTGGACTTGGCCAGTATCAAGCCACCGCGAGGACCGCGCAGGGTTTTGTGGGTGGTGGTGGTGGTGACATCTGCGATCTGAACTGGACTGGGATAGTGACCAGCGGCGATCAGACCCGCAACATGGGCCATATCGACGAACAGAAAGGCACCCACTTCGTCGGCGATATCACGAAAACGCTGCCAATCCACAACTCTTGAGTAGGCAGAGAAGCCCGCTACGATCATCTTTGGCTTGTGCTCTTTTGCCAGACGCTCAACTTCGTCGTAGTCGATCTCACCGGTCTCGGGATTGAGTCCATACTGGACTGCATTGTAGATTTTGCCGGAAAAATTTGGCTTGGCGCCGTGGGTCAGATGTCCACCATGAGCGAGACTCATTCCAAGAATCGTATCCCCTGGCTGGCAAAGGGCCATGTAGACAGCGGCGTTGGCCTGTGACCCGGAATGGGGCTGTACATTGGCGTAGTCTGCGCCGAACAGGGCTTTGGCGCGATCGATGGCGAGTTGCTCTGCGACATCAACATTCTCACAACCACCGTAATAGCGCTTATTGGGATAACCTTCGGCATACTTGTTGGTCATCACCCCGCCCTGCGCCTGCATCACTCTGGGGCTGGTGTAATTCTCTGACGCTATCAGTTCGATGTGCTCTTCCTGACGACGCTCTTCAGCCTGAATCGCCGCCCACAGCTCGTCATCATAACCTTGAATCTGCATACTCTTCTGGAACATATCGCCTCTCCGGCACCACACCGGAGTAACCCGGGCAGTTGAATCTTCAATTAATGGTTGTGGATCTCTAGTATATTTCCTGCAAATGACTATCAATGCGTCACAGCATGTCAGCGGCCATGATTTCGAGGAACTAGCGCCTATCGATAGTTACATTCACGGACGAAACATCCAGACCCGTGAAACAAGGGCGAAATATATCAAATATTCAGTTCTGAATCCTGCCTGATAATGGCTCAATTTACCCGGAGGATGATATGGAAGAGCTGAAGCGTCAGATCTCGACTTTGTTAATAGCTGTTCAGGGAAATAATCTGCTGCTCTCAGCTTTCCAGGGTGAGGCAAGCCACCCCTGGAAAGTCTCTATGGCTTAGCGCTTTCAGCCGCCAAGCAACCCTGTCTGCTTGGCTATCATCAGGATATCTTCCCTCAAACCAATAACGTAGATCGCAGCAATGCCTATAAAGAGCAGCATCAGCAGTAGAAACATGGTGATGAAGCCGCTGATCGCCATGCGTCTTTTCATTTTGACTTCGTCTGTCATTACCCTCGAGACCTGGCCCAATACTGGAAATTCCAATTCCGTACCCAGGGTACGCATATCAAAATAGACCGGCCTGAGTTGAGACAACAGAAAGGCGATACCACCACCGATACCCAGTGCCACAATCAATACCCCGATGGTTAGAAGAAGGCGTTTTGGCCCGACAGGGAACAGGGGTACAGTCGGTGGCTCGACCACTCTGAATTTCAGATTATCGCCAGCCTCATCCGCCCGCTCTGACATTTTTGCGGACTCCAGCCTCTGCACCAGCTCCTGATAATTCTCTTTGTTTATGTTGTAGTCACGATTCAACCGTGTCAGCTCTGCTTCGACCTTAGGCAGGGTATCAAGCTTCTTCTTGGTCTCATCGACCCGGCTTTGGTACTCATTGGCACGCAAGCGAATGGCTCGCAAATTAACTTCTGACTGACGATAGGCCAATTTAAGCTCTTCCAATGCACTGGAAACCCCAGGTGCACTTGAAGCGATAGGGCTTGGTGGCCTGCTGGGTGCGTTGGCAGCCTGCTTTCTCAACTCTTCGATTTTGGATCTTAACTCCTGTACATCCGGGTGTTGATCCGTATATCGAAGCAGTAAATCATCCAGTCTTGTCTGCATCGCCAACAGACGCTGCGCCATTGGCGAGTTTGAAGCGGCTGACAGGCCGAGACTGTCACTACGACTCTGCTCTTCAGCCAGGGTTGTGGTGTATTGACGTTTCAGCTCATCACGCCTTATGCGGGCCTCTTTAAGCTCTAACTGAACCTCTTCAAGATCTGTCCGGGCACTCTCCAATCGAGTGAAGATACCGCCATTCTCTCTCGGCAGGGTATCAACATTTTTGCGTTTGAAGTCTGTCAGTTTGTTCTCCGCCTCCAGGAGACGGCTTTCATATTCAACGATCTGTTTTTGCAGGAATTCTTGAGCAGCATCAGACTCTATACGGGTATCACCCAAGGCACTTTCCACAAAGATATCCAGCAGAACCTTGACCACCCTTTGCGCCATGAAACGGTCGTCATATTCAAAAGCGATGGTGTAGAAGTTTTCTGTTTCACGGCTACCTGGAATCGGACGGCGATTGACATCAACGACTATGGTCTTTCTCAACCAGTTAATCAGCTGCTCCTCCTCTTCACGTGAGGTCGCTTTGTGATCCAGATCAGTCAGCATCAGCAGCTTTTTGAGATTCTCATGGCTCAGAAGTGTGCGCGTCATCAGATGCAGGCGCTGATTCATATCATTCTGTACAGCCAACCCCTGGAGCAGAGGTCGAAGCACACTCTCGGTGTCGACATACACCTTGGCCTCGGACTCAAATTTATCCGGCAATACAAACACCACGCCCCAACCCATTACGGCAACAGCCCAGGAGATTGAGATCGCCAGCCAACGAAATCGCCAGGCTGAACGAATATAGTTTTTAATTTTGAAAATGATATCGTTCATCTAATTCTGCTTACTGCGGTTTGTAGTGCAAACAAAAACCGGTCCCCTTGTAATATCCTGGATCTATTAAGGTTATCTGACTTTGGATACGCATTCTAAAGGAGATCTAATCAGTAAAGTAGCCTAATATTCACATCGCAAGAAATTGAGCCTGACTGTTAGACCATGGAACAATTGAATCCTTCCATTTTTCCTACCCCTCAGCCACATCTCCTCACCAGCAGCCCAGCCATACTTAAATTATTTTTTCATATCTTTCATGTAGTTAAATAAATTACTTGCTCTGACATATAAAGTAAAGCAGCTCAAGGTAATTACAATTGAGTGCACAATGTCACTGCATCACTTTTCAGCCAAAATGTGAAATACCTATCTCCCCGGCCTACTGTTCTTAATTTAGATCTATCCTTGATGTAGAAACCGCTGTACCTCCTGGGTCATATTTCCAACAGAGGTATTTTCTTATGAATCTGAATCACCATGCTAAATATGTCGATGGCTTGTACTATCCGGAGTGTCACCCTGGTTGGGGTGGCTGCGCGGAAGAGCTGTTTCACTATACCTCCCGCTATTTCGCATATGCAGAGGCCTTTTTGCGCAATCTGACAGATCAGCGGCAATTCAATATGTCGGGTTACCAGGCAACCAGATTAAGCACTGGGCAGCGGCGCCTGATGGCAGCCATACTGGCAAACAGACCAGATTGTCGCTCAGCGCGTGATATTACTCAGATTGTTCGTGGGGTTATCAATGGCGAGGAGTCGGTCAGTCATGAACTTACCGATCACTACCAGGATCAGTTGAAAATCATCCCTGAGAATGTGGAGCTGGTCTACTCTGGCAAAGCCCACCACTCTGAGCCCCCCAAAGTGGAACCGCTCGATCCATTTTTAAATTTAGCTGCCAGGCTGAAACTCCCGACGGCTGTAAGGGGGCATCATGTTGAGATTCCCCTGAAAGAACTGGCGCAACATCTGGATTCAAGCAACTCTTCCCTTCGCAACACGCTCCAGGAGACGGTTATTCAACTCCATTTTGCTGGGTATCAGCTAAAAAATCACCCTGGTTTGACCCATAAAGCAGCGAAACAACTTGAAAATGAACAGGCTCGGCTGAGTCGTTTAAACAATCGGCAGCCGCACCTTCACTCAACCTATGAAATTTACTAGTGGGCCGAGGGTTAAGTCCAGTAACTCTCAGAGCACCCCGGGCGACTCCTCTTCCAGATAGGTGTAACCATCCAAACCCAGTTGATAAAAGCGCAGGAAGCTGTTGGCTTCCCGCGCTGAAATCCGGCCTTGAATACGCGCCTGCTGCAACTGACGACGCATCCGGTCAAGCAACACCTTTTCATTAAACTGGACATAATCCAGCACCTCAGAAACCGACTCCCCTGCCACAACCTGCTCTAGTTCATAGTGGTCACCATCCATTCGAACATGTACAGCATGGGTATCCCCAAACAGGTTGTGCAGGTCACCTAAAATCTCCTGGTAGGCACCGGTTAAGAAGATACCGAGCAGATAGGGTTCTCCAGGTCGTTCCTTATGCAGAGGCAAGGTTTTTGATGTGCCATTCTGTAGAGGAAATCTCTCAATCTTGCCATCTGAATCACAGGTGATATCGACCAGGATACCCTGCCTGTCGGGGGATTCACCCAGCCTGTGGATTGGCATCACTGGAAAGACCTGATTGATCGCCCAACTATCAGGCAGAGATTGAAATACTGAGAAATTACAAAAATAGCGATCGGCGGTCTTGGATGAGAGCTCAGGTTCAAGCTGACTCAGTTCAGTCTCATCCATACACCCGCTAATCCTGTTGATCAGACGCCAGTAGAGATCATCAGCATGGGCCCGATCAGAAAGGGTCGCATGGCCCAGGGTAAAGAGCTTATTGATATCCTCCCGAAAGGCAGTGACATCATGTAGTGCCTCTCTGGGCGTCAGATTATCGAAATCGACCAGGGTATCCCATAGTTGACGCAATTGAAGCGGGCTTTCCTGGTCGGGCTCCACTGGCGCAACCTCAGTTGTCCGCCGAGTTGTGCCAATCACATCGACAATCAGCACAGCATGATGAGCAACCAGCGCCCTTCCCGATTCGGAAATGATATGTGGATGAGGCAGAGACGCCTCGTCACAAATCCTTTTCAAGGCCCAGACTATGTCATTGGCATACTCTTGCAGACTATAGTCAACAGAGGAGTTGCTTGCAGAAACACTCCCCTCATAGTTAACCCCAAGACCACCACCAACATCCATAAATTCAATTGGTGCTCCCAGCTGTCTTATTTCGACGTAATAGCGTGCCGCCTCCTGCATCGCCTCTTTGATGTATCTGATTTGAGGCACCTGACTGCCGATGTGGAAATGCAGCAATCTGAGAGATTCCAGCTTAGCCACCTGTTTCAGTTTACTCACGGCCTGTAACAACTCCGAAGGTGAGAGACCGAATTTTGAGTTATCCCCTCCGGAATCCTGCCACATGCCATTACTCGTGGTGGCCATGCGGCAGCGCAGACCAATGAGAGGTTCCACATTCAGTCGTTCAGCAGCATCGAGTATCAGTTCGAGTTCATTGAGTTTTTCCACCACGACAAAGACCTGTTTACCCATCTTTATGCCAATCATGGCGAGGTCGACAAACTCCTGATCCTTATAGCCGTTGCACAGAATCAAACCATCCACATCCTCGAGCATTGCCAGGGTTGCATGCAATTCAGGCTTCGAGCCTGCTTCCAGCCCCCAGTGATAATCAGTACCAAACTCAACGATCTCTTCAATGACCTGACGCTGTTGATTAACCTTGATCGGGTAGACACCAAAGTAGTTACCCCTGTATTCAGCCTGATCAATAGCCACGCTGAACCGTTTACTGATCTGGGCCATGCGACGTTTCAGCATGTCGGAAAAGCGCAAAAGCAGTGGCGGCTTCAACTGTTGCTCGGCAAGTTCTTCGCATAACACCTTCAGGTCGATACGGCGGATACCATCGGTAATGGCCTCTACATGACCCAGGTCATTAATCGAAAAATAGCCACCACCCCATTGAGCAACCTGATAGAGCTTCTCTGCTCGATGAACATCCCAATCTACATCACTACTCATCGACTACTCCAATTTGAGAACCTGTAGCGGACTTATGGTTAAAACCCTGGGACTTGCCCCAGAAGGAGATAGACTTTTGCATCAGCTTGGCTGCCAGCATATCGGAAACCTTGTTTGCCTCAGGTACCAGCTCAACAATGTCCAATCCAGCCAATTCAATGGCGCTGTTTCTCAACAGGGTTTCAACGATGTTTACCCCTTGGTGCCAACTCAAACCACCGGGCTGTGGCGTGCCGACGCCAGAAACCACACCGGGGTCGAATCCATCCAGATCGATGGTCAACCAGACCGGCCCTTTGAGGGAGGCCAGATGATGGAGCATCGATTGCATATACTCAGCTTGCTGAAGCTGCCGGTCGAAATAGGTCGTAATCGAAGTTTCATTGCGGATTATTTTCGCCTCCTCAGCGTGCAGGGAGCGTATACCTATTTGAATCAGTTGGTAGCCTTTCTGCCAGATCCGGTACATCGGGCAGGCATGATTGTAGATCGAACCCTGGTAGCTGGATCTAAGATCGGCATGAGCATCAATCTGAACCACCGTTCCCCCCGAAGGCATGCGGGCAAATACCATTTCCGGGGTTATTGAGTGTTCACCACCGAGTGCGATGAGTAGATTATCTACGGGTAAATCAGCAACCGTTTCAAAAAGTTGCTGATGAAATCTCTCCTCAGTTTCAGCCGATGTGGATAGCGGCTTAAGTACTGTGGATTTCATATATTCACTGGGACACCATCCACCATCCTCCTCATAGAACTCCAGTTGACTGCTGGCGGTCAGAATAGCTTCAGGCCCAAGTCCAGTTCCCCCCTGAAAGGTCACTGTCCGCTCATAGGGAACAGGTAGTATCACTACATCTGCTGCATCGATACTGCTATTGGGTAGATCAAGGTATTTCATGCCGCGAAGTGTGCCAGAAATGGTGCTATCGAGGGAACCTCTGGATCAACCTCAGACGATTCAGGCCATAAAGAGTAGAGTTTAGTGATGCAAAACTGCCAGAGCGCAATCCAGAGCGTCATCTTTTACAGCTGCAACCCGATGGGATGAGGTTATTATTAACCCGGCGACTAAGTATGTTGTCTTCAGGGTTTCAAGCCTGCACTTGATCAAGGCGCGGCTCGCGCCCCGCAGGCAGGCACGCTTCGGCTGAAGACAACATACTTAGTCGCCATGATGATCCGTAGCGCTAATAATTCAGATGCTGCAGTACAGGTAGAGGCCACTGATACCTGATCCTGGTAAGAGAAGCACTCCAGTGGTGTCAAATGAACCTGTCAGAGCTGACTCAACAGTTTGAGAGGTTTAAAGAATAGTGGTTGTATCCGGGTATTTTTCGGTAAGATACAGAGACAGATATTAAACAGGCGGTAGAAGCCGCTCCTTTAAACCAACCGTTTTTGCTAAATTCACTGGATAGACAAATAGATGGAAAGCGCATTACCCACCGAACTCGAAGTTGCTCAGTTGATCGTTGAGACCCTTAATCTGGAAGACGTAACAGCTGATGAGATCGAATCTGACGCCCCCTTATTTCGAGACGGTTTGGGCCTCGACTCAATTGATGCACTGGAACTTTCGTTAGGCATCAAACAGAAGTACGGCATTCAATTGAAGGCTGATGACGAGAATCTGACAGAAATCTTCTCATCTCTATCTAAGTTAACTCGCTACATTTTGGATAATCTCTAGTTGTGTGGAGCGAAAGGGCTAAAGCCGTAGCAGATGACCACCCCTGCCTGGCAGGGCATTTCCCTGGCAACCCAATCGTTCCTGGCACCCTGATTCTTGAGCGTGTGATAGAGCTGCTTGCCAAGCGCTATGCAGAGCACAGAGTGAACGAGATAGTGAATGTTAAGTTCATGCAGCCGTTGATGCCTGGACAGGACTTCGATCTATCCGCTGAGGAAAAAGGTGATTTGATCATTTTCAAATGTGTCGTTGGCAACATCACCATAGTTACAGGCAAGTTGGCCTTGACCAAGACCGGGTCATAACCTTGAGTAGTCGCTGGAAAGGACAGGGGGAGAGAGGCACTTCAGGGGCACTTCGTCTGATTCTCTGGATTGCATTGAATCTAGGGAGATTTGCCGCCCGTTCCCTGCTCTACCCGATCACCCTCTACTTCCTGGTTACGGCTAGCGCCCAAAGACGTGCCTCGAAAGATTATCTGAATCTGGTTCTCGACCGCCCACCGACCCTGCTCGACACAGCCAAACATATCCACACCTTCTCAGCTACCATTCTGGATCGGGTATTCCTGATGGCTGACCGGTATGACTATTTCGAGCTGGAGATCCACAATCACAAGATGATTGCGGAGCATCTGCAGGCCAATCGGGGTTGTATTCTGCTCGGTTCTCACCTGGGCAGCTTTGAAATCCTGAGGGCCACGGCGATTGTAAAGCGGGAGTTACCCCTGAAGATACTGATGTATCCTCAGCACAACGAAATGATGATGCGGGTATTCTCTGAGCTAAATCCTGCGCTCAGCGACAGTATTATCGAGCTGGGTAAGCCTGACACCTTGATACGTGCCCAGGAGGTCGTCGACCAGGGCGGAATCATTGGTCTATTGGGTGACCGCGTTACAGATAGTGCGAAATCAGCTAAATGTAATTTTCTTGGCAGAGAGACTCTGCTGCCACAAGGCCCGATGCTGCTCGCTTCGATTCTGAAATGTCCGGTATTTCTGTTTTTTGGTCTCTACCTGGGTGGAAACAGATACCAAATACGTATTGAACATTTTGCTGATGTTATTGAGTTGGAGAGGGGGCGTCGCAACGAGGCACTCCAGGCATGGACACAACGCTACGCGGACAGAATGGAATATTATGCGCGTATGTCACCATACAACTGGTTCAATTTTTACGATTTCTGGGGGCAGGATGAGACTTCAGAATAGTAATCTGATCTATCGCCTGTTACTTGGGCTGTTTTTGATTACCCTTGCACCAATCTCTGTGGCCGAAGAGTCAGACTGGTCACTGGAATATATGATGAAACAGTGGCAATCGAGCGGAGATCGACATGCCCGGTTTACTGAAGTTCGTGAACTGGCTCTACTCGATCAGCCTATAGAGCAGAGAGGAACCTTGGTGTTTCAGCCACCTGATCGGCTGATAAGAACCCTCGCCCCCCCAAGTGATACCCGCTACGAGATCGAGGGCAACCGGTTAATTCTTTGGCAGGGAGAGAAACAACAGACCCTGTTATTGGACAACCTACCTGAACTGCTTGCCTTCAGTGCCTCCTTCCGATCAGTCCTGGGGGGAGATCTTGAAACATTGAATTCCTTTTTCACGCCAAAGTTGTCCGGAGACAAAAAGGGCTGGATCCTGACCCTTGAGCCCAAGCAGAAAGAACTGGCCGCTAAAATAACTCAAATTGAGATAGAGGGCCGGGAACTGGAAATAGATCGCTACCGGGTGATTGAAACCAACGGCGATCAGATCATCACCCACCTCGCACCTATTCAAAAATGAGTCCGAAGCATCTTCTGAGATCCATCCATTTCAAAATGGATCATGTCAGTAAAACTCACTCTATTGGTAATTGTGATTGAGTGGTTTCTGAGAATGAAGATCAGATATAACACCCTGGTGCTTTGGTTATCTGCACTGCTCCTCTGCAGCTGGTGGGCATTCAGCCAAATCGAAGTGCGCACCGACATGAGCCTGTTTCTTCCTGAAGGCACCGCAGCAGATCAAAAACTGTTGCTCAACGAAATAAATCAGGGAGAGGCCAACCGATTGCTGATGATAGCGATCAAGCAGGGAGATTCGGCGGGAAGAGCCCAGATCAGTCAGCAATTTGCGACTCAGCTTCGTAACAGCCCCTTTTTCGAGCGGGTGGAAAATGGCACCCCCACTACCCTGGTGATCGATCCTCTTCTTTTTAAGTACCGATACCTGATTTCAACTGATGACAGACCCGATAACTACTCTGCAGAGAGGCTCAATGCAGCCCTGGTGCAGCGATTAGAGGAGCTGAAATCACCCTTTCCCACACCTTTCAAAGATCTATTACCTGCTGATCCACTGGGCACCTATCAGTCGATGTTGGGCAGCTGGTTAGCTGAACATAACATCAACAGTGAACAGGGGGTATGGCACTCAAAGGATGGTGAGATGGCTCTGCTTCTGGCTCAGACCAAGGCGGGAGGTATGGATCTCGATCAACAGCAACTGGTGCTTTCCTTCATCAAGACTGAATTTGTCCGTCTCAGTAGTGGCCAACCCTACGAACTGATTGTGAGTGGCCCTGGCACCTTTGGCGTTGAATCGAGAAATATTATTCACAATGAGAGTCAAAGCCTGAGCATCATCGCCTCAATATTGATTGCACTCCTGCTGTTCAGTGCTTATCGATTTCTACCCTATCTATTGATAGCCGCTCTGCCTCTAGCCAGTGCCCTACTGGCTGCGGCGATAGTCTGCCAACTTTTTTTCGGCGAGCTGCATGGCATCACCCTCGCATTTGGAATCACCCTACTTGGGGTGACACTGGATTACCCTATCCACCTGTTCAGTCATCTCCGAAAAGAGCAATCAGTTAAAAAAAGTATGCTGCAGATCTGGAATACTATGCGTTTAGGTGTCTACACCACCTGTATCGCCTATCTGGTTCTATTGACCACCGATTTTTCCGGCTTACGCCAATTGGGTCTTTTTACACTGACCGGCCTGCTGACTGCTGCATTGACAAGCCGTTTTATACTGCCGCAACTTTTTCCCGTAGCTTTTATGCCACCAAAACCCAGGGGAATATCACTATTGAGCAGGTTACTCGGTCAGCGCAGGTGGCCGGTATTGGTGCTTTCTACTGCAGCGATTATCAGTCTGGCAAGCCTGCTCATTTCATACGACACGCTCTGGCAGGATGACATCGCCACCCTCTCTCCACTACCCCAGGCACTTCTGAAACAGGATCGGCAATTACGCCAGCAGCTGCTTAGCGCAGAACCCAACCAGCTAATGCTTATCAGGGGTGATGATCCGGAATCGATACTGCAGACCAGTGAAGCGTTGCGTGAGCGTCTGAAAACTGACCCTGAAGGGCAGATTCTCAATGACATAAAACTACCCAGTGATTATCTTCCCAGTGAGCATAAACAGAGGCTCAGACAACGCGCCCTGCCTGATTCGGAGCAATTATCTGCAAACCTTCAACAGGGGCTGAAGGGAACACCTTTTCGGGAAACGGCTTTCAAGCCCTTCATCAAGGAGATCCAGGAGAGCAGAAGATATTCGCCTTTGAGCTATGCCCAGGCATTGGAGACTGATCTAAAACCACGCCTGCAAAGCATGATCAGGCAGGGACCATCTGACTGGTTTGCATTGATTCCGTTACACACGGATGGCGATTCCGAATCAATTGCAAACTATCTCAACAACGCCTCTCCTGAAGTTCGCTATCTCAATATGAGATCAGAAATCAGTAGTCTCGTGGGAGACTTCAGAGAGCAGATTCTGCAACGAATCGCTTTCGGTAGCCTGCTTATGCTGTTGCTGCTTTGGTACGGTCTGGGTTCATTAAAAGCCGCGTTTAACACACTGATACCGATTGCTGCGGCTATTTTGACTACAGTTGGCCTGTTAAATTTATCAGGAGAGTCCCTCAATCTGTTTCATCTGATCTCGCTGATGCTCGTACTGGGTATCGGAATGGACTACAGCCTCTTCTTCCGGCGCCGTGAGCAGCAGCAGGGAGAGACTTTATTGACGCTGCATGCCTTAAGTGTTTGTGCATTGAGCACTGCTGGCGTGTTTGCGATCCTGGCCAGTTCTTCGATTCCTGTGTTACACGCTATAGGCCAGACAGTCGCTATCGGTGTAGCAATGAGTTATCTTGCCACCTATGCCCTGTCACGAAGAATTTCATAGACTTAAAGGATCAAGCTCAGACTCTTGAAGATGATTGATTACGCAGCCTGAGCTTAGCTAAAAAATAGAAATGAACGGAGTCCAATCCGAATCAAGCAGCCGACTACGCAGACTGGCCCATATTTGCCTGTTTTTGCTGGCACTCGCCTATCCTCTGGCTTTACATGCAGGGGTTGTCAATAAAAGCCTGCTTGCTCCAAGCCTTATTCTGCTTATGCTTCTTGCGGTCTGGGGTGTTCTCGAGCTGTTAAAAGGCCGTCTTAGCGGATGGCTGATCATTCTATTCGCCGCTTTTGGCGCGGCTTGGCTGTTAATTTACAGGCCAGATACAGTCAAGCTTCTACAGCTACCGCCGATAATCATCAATGGTAGCCTGTTTACGTTATTTACAATGACACTGTTACCCGGACAGACACCACTGATAACACGCTTTGCGGAGTTGATGCATAAAGATGAGCGTGACTTGAATGACTACGAGCGTCAATATACCCGCCGAGTCACGCTATTCTGGTCGCTGATGTTCGCTTTTCTGACCATAGAAAGTGCACTCTTAGCCCACTATGCCTCGACAGAAACCTGGTCTCTATTTACTAACTTTATAAACTATCTTTTGGTTATCATGGGGTTACTCATAGAATATCGTATTCGGGAAGTGAAACTGCCACACTTGGAGCACCCCGGTTTTTTGAATTTTGTTCGCTTGGTTCGGAGAATTGAATGGCGGAGCCTGCTTTAAACAGCTCAATACAGTGCAGCATGTTGGTGCATCATCCACAGCAAATCGCTGCCTGGCACCATGGGAGAGGAGTTTCTGCCGATCAGTTCTTTCAGGATGTGGCAAAACTGGCAGCACAGCTACCTGAGATGAAACAGGTCATCAATCTTTGTGATGACAGGTACCACTTTGCTGTCAGTTTTGCAGCGGCTATCGTGCGTCAACAGATTACCCTGATGCCCTCCAATAACACACCAGGTGCAGTAAACAGCCTGTTGCAAGATTGGGGTGACAGCTATTGCCTCACAGATCAGTACCAAAACAGCATTCAAGCCAAACAGCTTTTATTTAACGATCTGCTTCAACTTGAGAGTGATAGCTCACTGCCTCTGCCTCAACAAATCGATCCAGGCCAACAGGTTGCAGTACTGTTCACCTCAGGAACAACCGGTGTCCCCAAGGCCAACCCTAAGACCTGGGGCGAACTGAAAAGCGAGGCGGATAGTGCATTGGCGCGTTTTCCGTTCTTATCCCGTTCAGTCTCTTCACTGGTTGCAACAGTACCTGCCCAGCATATGTACGGACTCGCTACTTCAATATTTTTTCCCTGGCAGGGAGGAATAGCGGTACATACCGGACGCCCACTCTTCCCAGCAGATATTGCATCAGCCCTGGCATTGACCAGTGCCCCAAGAGCACTCATCACCACCCCATTGCACCTGCGGGCCTGCCTGGATGCGGGTATCAGCTGGCCAGAAATATCTTTCATCATATCTGCAACTGCTCCACTCACCAGGGAACTGGCCGCTGAGGTCGAGCAACAACTTCAAACAGAGGTTTATGAGATCTACGGCTCTACAGAGACCGGCTCGATTGCCAGTAGACGTACCCTGAAAGAGGATATCTGGAAACTGTATGAAGGGATTAGTCTGATTGAGGATGAAAATCAGACCTTTGCCAAGGGGGGACATCTACCCCAACCAGTCCCTTTGAACGATAACATCGAGATACTCGGCAAAAAGCGTTTTCTTCTGCGTGGACGTGACAATGATATGTTGAAAATTGCTGGCAAGCGCGCTTCCATCGGCGATCTGAATCAAAAACTTCTTGAGATTCCCGGCATTATTGACGCAGTTTTTGTTCCACCTGCAGATCACAACAATGAGAAACAGCGATTGACCGCCTTGGTCGTGGCGCCCTCACTTACAAAACAGCATATTCTCACTACACTATCTCAATCCATTGATGCTGCTTTTCTGCCCAGACCACTCTATTTCGTTGAGTCACTGCCACGTAATTCCACCGGCAAGCTGCCTCGCGAACAACTCATATCGTTTATTAAAGGGTTAAAATAGCAGCTTGGAACATAGGCTATAAAAAGTAAATTCGACAGGAATCATATTCCTGCCGAATTACCCATAAACACAGGAAGTGTTTAACATTGTCATATTCAGCTACGACTCGCATAATATCCGGCTTCAACTCAAGGTACCCAGGCAGAGTGCTACCCGAAAACATATGACCCCCTTAACTATTTCTCACTACACCCTGACCAACGCACTCGGACGCGGTAGACAGGCTTCTATTGAAGCACTAGCTGCTGGATATAGCGGCTTGAGGCCATGTGACTTGGATAACGTTGATCTATCGACCTGGATTGGTCGCGTCCCGGGTCTGGAGGATATGGCCCTGGATGGCCTATCCACCGAGTTTGATTGCCGCAATAATCGTCTCGCTCAACTTGGACTGCATCAGGATGATTTCCTCGCTGCAGTCAATGATGCCACCGGCCGATATGGCGCAGACCGCATCGGCCTATTCATGGGTACCAGTACATCAGGCATAGCAGCTACAGAAGATGCCTATCGGCAACGTAGAAATGAGTGCCTACCAGCCGATTACAATCCTAAAAGTACCCATAACATAGCCTCTTCAAGCTTCTTCATCCGTCAATATCTGGGTATCAATGGACCGGCTATCACCATCTCCACCGCCTGTTCATCAAGCGCCAAGGTTTTTGCCGCTGCATATCGCTACATTTCCGCAGGCGTCTGTGATGCCGCAATCGTTGGCGGCGTCGATTCACTCTGTCTGACCACCCTCTATGGATTTAATGCGCTCGATCTGGTCTCACCCGAACCATGCCGACCCTGGGATGCTCAACGCAATGGCATCAATATCGGTGAGGCTGCCGGTTTTGCGCTGTTGGAAAAAACCTCTGACGCCCCATCCGGCCCGATGCTGCTGGGGTATGGAGAAAGCTCTGACGCACACCATATGTCAACACCGCACCCTGACGGAGATGGTGCACTCTATGCCATGCAACAGGCCCTGCAGCAAGCAGGGCTGAAAGCAGAAGATATCGACTATATCAATCTTCACGGTACAGCCACCCGCAGTAATGATGCTTCTGAGGATAGAGCGGTCTGCAGGCTATTTGGCGATCAGACCCGTTGCAGCTCAACCAAGGGTTTTACCGGCCATACGCTTGGCGCAGCGGGCATCACTGAGGCGATATTCGCCCTGCTCTGCCTGGAAAAGGGCTTGCTGCCTCAAAATTTACAAACCGAGCAAAAGGATGAAGCGCTACAGGCAAACATACTTTTAAGTAGCGCAGAGGCTCCTCTCAGGCATGTGCTCAGTAACTCCTTTGGTTTTGGCGGCAATAACTGCAGCCTGATTTTTGGAGCATCTTCATGATCAGTGTAGGCGTTCAAAATATCGGCCTTGTTGCCCAGGGTATTAACGACTGGCAGGAAGCAACCCGTCTACTGAGAGGTGAGGCAGATTATGCCGGGGGAGAGTTACCTCTTCTAAAGCCCTCCATGCTGAAACCGAATGAGCGTCGCCGTACGACCAAGACAATTAAGATTGCACTCCAGGCTGCAGAAGAGGCATTGCGCGACTATTCCGATAGTGAAGGCGTTCTCTCTGTATTCAGCTCATCTGAGGGTGATCTCGATATCATTGATCAGATCTGCCTTGCCTTGTCCCAGGAGGATCGCCCGGTATCTCCCACTCAGTTCCACAACTCTGTACATAACGCCCCGGCTGGCTACTGGTCTATCGGCTCTGGATCCCATCAGGGCTCAACCAGCCTGGGGGGACTAGAAGGCAGTTTTGCCACTGGCCTGATGGAAGCCGCCGTGCAGTGTGCAATGGAGAGACGAAGTGTGCTGATGGTCAGCTATGACCAGCCTCCGCCATCCCTACTGGAACCATTCATGCCCATTAGTGCGCCATTCGCCGTGGCCTTGCTGCTGACACCTGAGAGCGGTGGCGCAATCTCAAAATTGAACTTGGAATTGACTCCGGATGGCGAAGAGAGCCGAATGTCAGAGCCAGTTATGGAAGGGTTGCGTAGTTCAGCCCCTGCAGCGCGAAGTCTTCCATTGCTTGAGATGATTTCGAAACAAGCAACATCGAAAATTGTTTTGCCCTATCTCCCAGGTCTGAAGCTGCATGCGGAAACAGCACCATGCTAATTCATCCAATTGAAGGAGAGGAACTTTATACCCTACTCCCCCACTCCGGAGAGATGCGCCTCATCGAAAAAGTTGTCGATTGGAGTGAGCGTGAGATCGACTGTCGAACCCAAACCCATTTGATGCAAAGCAATCCTCTTCGAAGCAACAACCAGCTCTCGGCAGTGCATGCCGCTGAATATGGTGCTCAGGCGATGGCGCTGCATGGTGGGCTACTTGCCCGGAAGTCCGGTGAAACCCAACCTGGTGGCTATCTTGTCAGTTTGCGTGGTGTGAAACTCCACACTCAGCGACTAGACATACTCGATGGCCCGCTGATCGTTGAGGCAAAACAACTCCTGGCCGATTCAGGAAACATGCTATATGATTTCGCCCTCAGAACAGAGCGTACCCCTGTAGCAGAAGGAAGAGCAGCTGTGATTGTACATTCGGAGAAGAGTCAGTGAAACGTGCATTAATCACAGGTGGCAGTGGTGATATCGGCTCTGCAATCTGTCGACGCCTGAGTTCATCTGAAAACCACATTATCGTGCATGCGAACAGCAATCCCGATAGAGCTGAAGCCGTGGCTGAAGAGATTCGGCAATCCGGAGGCAGCGCTGAAACCTCTGTTTTTGATATCACGGAGAGAGTAGCGGCAGAAAAGGCCCTGGAGAAGATTCTTGAGTCAGGACCAATACAAATTCTGGTTCACAATGCAGGTATTCATGATGATGCCCCGCTAGCCGGAATGCAGCCGGAGCAGTGGAACCGGGTCATCGATGTCTCCCTGAATGGTTTTTATAACGTAGCCCAGCCTCTGATGCTGCCCATGCTGTCGACCCGTTGGGGAAGGGTTATCGCCCTATCATCCATTGCCGGGGTGATGGGCAACCGAGGTCAAAGCAACTATGCAGCCGCCAAGGCGGGTCTGCATGGCGCAGTCAAGTCTCTCGCACTGGAACTTGCCTCACGCAGTGTGACGGCAAATACAATTGCACCGGGTATTATTGAAGGCAGTATGGCCTCCTCAACTTTCGATAAAGAGACGATCAAACAGATAGTACCGATGAAACGCCCTGGCACCCCGGACGAAGTAGCCTCCCTGGTGGCCTTTCTTGCCTCTGATGAGGCGGCCTATATCTCGGGACAGATTATCTCAATCAACGGCGCAATGGCCTAAAGATGCGAACCGCAGTCGTTATTCCAGTCTACAATGAATCCGCCACCATACGGGAAGTGGTTTCTGCAGCATTGAAGCAGACAGACGATGTCATTGTTGTCGATGATGGCTCAGTGGATGAAACCCATAAGCAGCTGGATGATCTTAATGTTCATATTGTGCGCCATGAGCAGAACCAGGGAAAAGCCACTGCTCTGCAGAGTGGATTTGATCAGGCAGTGAAACTGAAAGTAGATGCGGTTATCACCCTTGATGGCGATGGACAGCACAGCCCTGGCGAGATTCCCAACCTGATCCAGGCGGCGCAGGAAAACCCTCGCTGCATTATCATTGCTGCTCGCCTCAAACAGCGCCACAACGCCCCCAAATTGCGCCTTTTTGCAAATCAATTCGCAGACTTCTGGGTCTCTTGGGCTTCCGGTTATCCCGTGACGGACTCCCAATCAGGCTTTCGCCTCTATCCTCTGGCTCTGCTTCAGGAGGTACACATAAATACCTCAAAAGAAAAAGGCTTTGTTTTTGAAAGTGAAATTGTGATTGAAGCGGCAAGCCACAGCTTTTATAGTGTATCTGTACCTGTCGAGTCGATATATCACGCAGGAAGGCGTCAGAGCCACTATAAACCATGGACAGATACTTGGCGTATCGTACGAATGATTGCCTGGCGATTGATCCGTAGAGGACTCTATCTCCAAGGCCTATTTCGAAGTCTCGGCATTTTGGCTGACCCACGCAAGCATGCTACATAGTGCCAATCTATGAGATGCAATCCTCGATATAATAATATGGTACAAAGAATTTATTTATAGAAACTACTATTGCAAGGGAGTCCCGATATGAAATTAGTCTCTTTTAGAAACCTGCTGTTCGTCGCTGTGCTGGCGTTTACCCTGGGCTTGATGGGGTGTCGTACAGAAGCGGTTTACAACGTTGAAGAGTCGCCAGTCAATACCATAGGCAAAACCTCTTCCACGAGTATCAAGAAAGCTATTATGTCTGCTGGTGCCGGCCTGGGATGGCGCATGAAGGAGGTGAAACCAGGTCATATCGTAGCAACCATTATGAAACGTGGCACCACTGCTGCTGTCGATATCCCATATAGCAAAAAGACCTATAGTATTGTTTACAAAAGCAGTAATGGTCTGAAATATGACGGTTCCAAGATCAACAAGCAGTACAACAAGTGGATCGTGAACCTGGACAATGCCATTCAATCACGTCTGATTGCCATGTAGTTTATCTCTACTCCGTGCCTTTACCGGCGCGGAGTAGATTTCCAGATAGAATACCTAAAACCAAGCCATGCAGTTTGACCCCGAACGAGGTGCTGTCGATTGGGATGGCCTGTGGACTTTTGCCCTCACCCTTCTGCTGGTATTTTTTGGTCTAGGTATTCCATTATTGATCAGCCTGGCCTATGTCTACCGAATCGCAAAAGTTACAGAGAGCCAGTGCCAATGCGAAAGCCTGTTGGTATTCGGGAAAAGATTGACAAAACAGGGGATCGATGAGGATTACCGAAGAAGACTGGAAAAAACTTTCAGCCTCATGCAAGCCCTCCCCGGATCTAAATTACTTTTGGTCGGTGGTATCGCGCCCGGAGATGATATCAGTGAAGCTCAGGCAGGTCGTGACTATCTGATCGAACAGGGAATTGATCAGAATCGTCTCACTCTGGAGCAGGAATCCCAGAATACCTTGGAAAATCTACGACACGCCAGATCCATGCTCGCTCAGAATGATGCCTATCCTGTGGCACTCATCAGCAACCGCTACCACTTAGCACGAATCGCTACCATCGCCTCCAGTTTGAGCCTACCCCATCAACTCTGTGCCAGTGAATCGACTCTTCAGTTCAGCCCGATTCTAATCCCTCGCTTGATCATCGAAGGCTGGTATGTACTTTGGTTTAATACGGGCAAAACCTGGTCCCATTTGATTCGAAGTAAACGGATGATAAACCGCATTACTTGAATCCATTCCGGGCAGTCGTGGAGATGCCCAGGAATGAGGTAAGAAAGCAGAAAGGCGCGGCTACCCGTATTGTTCACAAGCTTGAGCAACAATATCGACTGTCCGCTCATGATCCCGAACACATGGATTGTCACTATCCCAGACATATCCTGCAAGTACAGAGCAGATCTGCTGCTGCATCTCATCTGGCTTTACTGCGCTGAAAAAGATAGTCGGCAGACGATTGTCATACCAGGCTGTCACAAAGGTTCTGAAAGCATCCACACCCATCATCAGGTGGTCAGCATACTCTGTCTGCCAATCCAGTGACTCACCCTGCAGTTGACGTATCAGGGTTTTTGCCGCGCGATTTGATGATTCCAATGCTAAAGTCACCCCAGAGGAGAATACGGGATCGAGGAATTCAGTCGCATTCCCCATCAGTGCAAAGCCATCACCAAACAACTTTTTCGCCGATATGGAGTAACCATTTATACGGCGTACAGAGAAGGTAAACTCCGCATCCTTCAGGCGAGCTTGAGTATTTGGATTATCGTCGATAATAGCCCGCAATTTTTCATCTGGATCGGCAGGATAACGAGCAAGAAAATCTGGTTTCGCTACCACCCCTACCGAAGTCTTTCCGTTTGAAAATGGGATTATCCACATCCAGGCATTGTCCGGATCATTAAGGGAGCAGATCCATATCCGCCCTTCTGCTTCACCTTCGGGACGAATGTCTCCGGTCACATGGGTAAAGTAGGACTCACGAAGAGGGAGCATGGAGCTTTCATCAAGGTCCAACAGACGAGGCAATACTCGACCATAACCGCTGCCATCCAGAATAAAACGAGCACTCACAGTGGCTTCCTCGCCATTCTCATCTTTCAGCATCGATGTAGAACTGCCATCATCTGCAAATTTCACATCAGTGACACCGTGCCCCCAAAGAATCGGCACCCCGCGGGCCTCCACAGTTTCAGCCAATACCTTATCGAAATCCTCACGAGGTACCTGATAGGTATACTTCCACCCTTTGGTGAATTGCTGAGAGAATTGGAATGTGCAGGTCTCGTCACCCCGTTTAAAGACTGCACCATCCTTGACCATGAATTTTTGCTCCTGAATGGCACTGAGCAGATCCGCCTCTTCCAACAGATCCATACAGCGAGGCAATAAACTCTCTCCAATCACGAAACGGGGAAAACGCTGCTTTTCAACCAGCATACAATCGAAGCCGGCCTTCTGAATCAGGGCAGCAGCCGTGGAACCTGCAGGTCCGGCACCTATAATCAGCACATCAGTTTCATATGTCTTCATGATTTTCCTTCGATTGTTGACTCTTGGGCCAGGCTACTGGAATCTGAGGCCATACCAGGAATACTTCTTCATCCTGATGAACGAATCATGCCATCCCTGACAGTTCAATCTGACTGATACCACTCAGAACTCAAGCACCAAGCCATGCTACTTTACTTTGTTTATGAACAACTTACCAGTGCCAGTAGAGAATAGCCTCGGTAAAATATTGCACTCTATTTTCACTCTTCATAAAACCTCAATCAACCCAGACACGAGCATTTCTGAACAGGCGTAACCAAGGTGCATCCTCTCCCCATCCATCCGGGTGCCAGGAGTGTTGAACAGTTCGAATCACCCGTTCAGGATGTGGCATCATGATGGTGACACGACCGTCGCTGTTACAAAAACCGGTCATTCCCTCCGGTGAACCATTGGGGTTTGCCGGATAACGACTAGCCACCTGGCCACTATTTTCCAGATAGCGCAAAGTCATCAAACCCTGGGCTTGATTCATCTGTTCCGGGTTACGGAATTCAGCCCGTCCCTCTCCATGGGCCACCACAATCGGTAACCGGGAGCCCTGCATACCAGCCAGTAAAATAGAGGGTGACTCGGTGACTTCTACTGTGACAAATCTTGCTTCAAATTGTTCGGAGCGGTTACGCACAAAGTGCGGCCAGTGCTCACTACCCGGAATTAGATCATGTAGATTGGAAAGCATCTGACAACCGTTACAGACTCCCAGCGCAAAGCTGTCTGTACGGTTGAAGAAGGCGTGAAAGGCCTCTCTGGCCCGTTGATTGAAAAGCACTGATTTGGCCCAACCCTCACCTGCGCCGAGCACATCACCATAGGAGAAGCCACCACAAGCCACCAAACCTTTAAACTGATCGAGACTGGTTCGACCTTCGATGATATCCGACATATGTACATCAACAGATTCAAACCCGGCTCTATGGAATGCTGCCGCCATTTCAAGTTGCCCGTTGACCCCCTGCTCTCTGAGAATCGCTATTGCAGGTTTGACGCCTGTGGAGATCATCGGTGCAGTAACATCCTCATCAGGATCAAAACTCAGACTGACCTGCACCCCTGGATCTGCCTCCTCAAGCCGCTGATACTCCTCATCGGCACATTGCGGGTTGTCACGTAGAGACTGCATCTGTCGACTGGTTTCAGACCATGCCTGTTGAAAGACCTTACGATCCTCTGCCAATACAGCACTGCCCGCCCGATTGAAAATAATTTGGTCATCGCTATTCAGCGTTCCTATCACATGACTGCAACGTCCCAGACCAGCATCACTGAGCAACTTCAAAACATCATCAGTATCGTTGTGACGAACCTGTATAACCGCGCCCAGCTCTTCGCTGAAAAGGATCGGTAGATCCTCATCTCCTAAATCATCGATGTCGATGGTAATGCCGCAATGACCTGCAAACGCCATTTCGCACAATAGAGCAAAAAGACCACCATCAGAGCGGTCATGGTAGGCCAGCAATAGATCGTTTTGATTCAACTCCTGCAACAGGCTGAAAAAGCGTTTCAATGCCTCCGGATCATCAAGATCAGCACCGTGGTGACCAATCTCTGCGTAGACCTGGGCGAGTGCCGTTGCACCCAAGCGATTCATGCCTTTACCGAGATCGATGAGAATCAGGTCAGAATCCCCCAGGTCGCTGCGCAACTGAGGTGTTAAAGTCCGCCTGACATCAGAAACTGGCGCAAATGCAGATATGATCAGGGAGATTGGTGCTGTCACAGCACGCTCTTCACCCTGTTCTTGCCATACGGTTTTCATAGACATTGAATCTTTGCCAACGGGTATGGCAATACCCAGTGTCGGACAGAGCTCCAGACCTACAGCCTTTACCGTATCATAGAGTTTTGCATCCTCCCCGGCATGACCGGCAGGCGCCATCCAGTTGGCAGAGAGCTTGATATCCGAGAGCTTTTCGATGGAAGAGGCAGCGATATTGGTGATCGCCTCACCGATCGCCATTCGTCCTGAAGCCGGCGCATCCAACAGGGCCAACGGGGTTCGTTCACCAAGCGCCATGGCTTCACCGGTGTGCCCCATCAATCCTGAAGCAGTCACCGCCACATCAGCCACAGGCACCTGCCAGGGACCAACCATTTGATCCCGCACCACCATACCGGTGATAGAGCGATCACCTATGGTTATCAAAAAGGTCTTATTGGCCACTGTGGGTAGTTTCAGAACCCTCAGTGCAGCCTCTTTGATATCGATATTTGTAAAATCGAGTTCTTGTTTTTTAAAGGTCTTTCGCCGTACATCTTTGAGCATGCGTGGCGGCTTGCCAAATAGCAGATTCATCGGAATATCGATGGGGTTATTATCAAAATGGGCATCACCCAATATGAGTTGCTGCTCATCCACCGCTTCTCCCACAACCGCATAGGGACAGCGTTCCCGCTCACAGATCGCTTTAAACTCCTCCAGTTTGGCCGCATCGACAGCCATTACATAGCGCTCCTGGGACTCATTGCACCAAATCTCCATGGGCGACATGCCCAGATCGTCATTGGGTACAGCCCGCAATTCGAAATGGCCACCCAGTCCTGCATCATGTACCAGTTCAGGCAGTGCATTTGACAGCCCACCTGCACCCACATCGTGAATAAAGAGCACTGGATTGCCATCTCCACGAGTCCAGCAGGCATCTATTACTTCCTGACATCGACGCTGCATTTCCGGATTGGAGCGCTGTACCGAGGCAAAATCGAGATCCTCAGCCGAGGTGCCACTGGCCATACTTGAGGCTGCGCCACCTCCCAGACCGATTAACATTGCCGGACCACCCAACACAACCAGCGGTGAACCCTTTGGAAAGGTGCTCTTTTCGATATGTTCCCGGCGGATGTTGCCCAGCCCACCGGCCAGCATGATTGGCTTGTGGTAGCCACGAATCTCCCGACCATCGGGACCAGGTACTTCAGCTTCATAGGTGCGAAAATAGCCGCACAGATTCGGACGCCCGAACTCATTATTGAATGAGGCGGCACCAATTGGCCCCTCAAGCATGATATCCAGGGCGGAGACGATCCGGCCAGGCTTACCAAAATCAAACTCCCAGGGCATTTCGCCATTGGGGATACGCAGGTTAGAGACTGAAAATCCGCATAATCCAGCTTTGGGTTTAGACCCCTTACCTGTCGCGCCTTCATCACGGATCTCCCCCCCGGAACCCGTTGCTGCACCTGGGTCAGGAGATATCGCAGTAGGGTGGTTATGAGTTTCCACCTTGATCAGAATATTGATCTCTTCCCGGCCATAGCCATAAGTCACCGTCTCTGGGTCGAGAACGAAGCGCTCTGCAGCTGGCCCCTGAATGACCGCTGCATTGTCCTTGTAAGCAGAGAGCACATCTTCAGGAGAGACCTCAGTGGTATTACGAATCATCTTAAAAAGAGAGTGGGCCTGCTCCTCACCATCAATAATCCAGTCAGCATTGAAAATCTTATGACGACAATGCTCGGAATTGGCCTGAGCAAACATCATAAGTTCCACATCGCTTGGATTGCGTTGCAGTGATTGAAAGCTATCCACCAGATACTCAATTTCGTCATCAGAAAGTGCCAGGCCCAAGTCACTGTTTGCTTTCTCCAAAGCATCCAACCCACCATCCAGCACATCGACTTGGTTGTATGGCGCGGGTTGCGCCTGTCTAAACAGACAGCTGGCATCTTCTGCATCAGAGAGCACAATCTCAGTCATACGATCATGCAGCACTGCTGCAGCCTTAACAACACGCTCGGCATCCAGCGGCTGCCCCTCGGCACTGAGATAGTAGGCAATCCCACGTTCAAGTCTCTGCACCTTTGCCAATCCGCAGTGATGAGCGATATCCGTTGCTTTGGATGACCATGGGGAGAGGGTTCCAGGCCGTGGAACCACCAGCAGTAGCGTCCCAGTGGGCTCTCTACTCGGCAGTGCTGGACCATAGCGCAGTATCGTCTGCAGAACCTGCTCTTCAGTTGGCTCGAGTGTCTGTTCCAGATTGGCAAAATGAAGATATTCAGACGCCACATCCACAGATATCTGCAGTTGCTCCGTGAGGCGGTTGGAAAGTTTCTGAAGACGGAAATCGGAAAGTGCAGGGGCGCCACGGAGAATCAACATCGTCATGCCTTTATCTAAAATTCAGGAAGTGGCTAATGATACTCGAAAAAGGCCCTTACCCACAGACTCTATTGGACTGTTTTGAGGATGCTGTTAATACCCTCGAGCAGGGAAAGGGTCGCCTGATTGACTATATTCCAGGCAAAAAAAAGGTAGTCCATCACCTCACAAACGAAACAATGGACTACCATGATTCGGCATATGCCGAAAAGTTCTCCTCCATAGAGATCTGTAGAAACGGATAAAATCAATCGCATCACTCAAGAAATATTTCGAGGAGCGAAATGAAATTCCGCAATGTTAGTCCTTTAAAAGTCGCACTTTCCGATGGGGAATCGAATATAAGTGAACTAATAGATTAACTCATAGAGAGAGTCCTTATGGTGCTCAGGAACAGACGCTGAAACCATACTCTGTGAGTACTGATTGTGATTCGTATTGGGATTGCATGCAGAATAGCTGAGGCAAATTCCCTTTGAATGGCAGATTTAAGTCCCTCTTCCTGAAAAATCCGTAACGCCATGTTCAACATCACTGTTGATAGCCGCTAGCCTACTCCAGTTCAGAATAAGTTCAAGCTCTTAAACTGTGCACTTGATCAAAAAATAGAGATCTTTTGAGAACTACAGCACTCATTGAGGAATTGGGATATAGATCACACAGATAATCTTATCTGGCTCATATTGACTATTCTCAATGAAAGCAAAATGCAGGAATGGTGAAATACGATCAAGTCAGCTGGAAAAGCACTTCTTTTCTGGTGGCTTATCTCCTCCATCCTCCTTTGGTATAGCCGCTTCGACGAAATGACGAAGCGGTTTTTTTTTATCCACCTTCATATCGCAAACCAGGCCCAATAGCACTTTAGCAGCGAGACTCCATCAGCGGATCACTTTCAGCTCACAAACGACCATACATTTGCAATCTATGCCTTAAACGCATCTCGGTTTCAGGCTTGATCATATCCCACTCAAACCGCCATCCCCAGTTCCCCTCTGTGGTACCCGGGGTGTTCATACGGTGTTCACCATCGAGTCCCAGAATATCCTGAAACGGTAAGATTGCGAGATTGGCCCGTGAAGCCAATGCCGATCTGATGAGTGGCCAGGGCATTACCTCCCTCGGTTTACCCAGGTAGTCATCAACAAATTCCCGGGATGCGTCGTCCAACGCTTTATACCAGCCCAACGTCGTGTCGTTATCATGGGTGCCGGTGTAGACAACAGAGTCTGTTGTGTGGTGGAAAGGTAGATAAGGGTTATCAGCCCCCCCAGAGAAGGCAAACTGCAGAATTTTCATTCCAGGCATACCATATGACGTGCGCAAGGCATCAACCTGTGGAGTAATAACGCCTAGATCCTCGGCAACCAGCTCCAGATGAGGTAGCTTCTCGAAAAGCAGACCAAAAAAAAGATCTCCCGGCGCCTCCACCCAATGTCCATTTTCCGCTGTCTCTTCCTCAGCAGGGATCTCCCAATAGGCTTCAAAACCTCGAAAATGATCGATTCTTAAAAAATCAAAAAGAGTAGCTTGGGCCTTGAGTCGATCGACCCAGAAACTAAAGTCATCCAGCTGCATCTTTTCCCAACAATAGAGCGGATTTCCCCAGCGCTGCCCGGTCGCAGAAAAATAGTCGGGCGGAACACCTGCGACAACTCTTGGATGTCCGTCTTCCATGAGATCGAAAATCTCTCGATTAGCCCATACCTCTGCACTGTCATGAGCAACAAAAATCGGTACATCACCGAATAACAGCACACCTTGTTCATTGGCATACTGTTTGAGACACATCCACTGTGTATAGAACAGATACTGCTCGAAACGCACATACTCGATGGCATCTTTCAAACGAGCCCTTGCCATAGCAAGCGCTTGAGGTTCACGATCCCTCAGGGGTTTGTACCAATCCCACCAACAAGCCTTCTCTTCCAGACTCAACGCCTGAAAAAGTGCGTAATCTTCTAACCAATGTTTGTGTTCAGCAATAAAACGTTGATATTCGTGACGCTCCTCCTCACTGGCACACTCATTGAATCTGTCGCAGGATTTTTTTATCGCCTCGGATTTGTCTTCATCGCTAATCGTTTCACCTGGCGCTTCATTCAACCAGCCCCGTTCCAGAAGCATCTCCAAACTGATCAATCTGGGATTTCCCGCATAGACCGAACTGCTTTGATAGGGCGAGTTATCATGCATTGTCGGACCAATCGGCAATATCTGCCAAACAGTCATGCCGGATGCAACTAGAAAGTCGACAAAACAGTAGGCACTACTCCCTAGATCACCGACAGGACCCGGTCCCGGTAGAGAAGTAATGTGCAGCAGAACACCAGCTCTTCGGGAAGTCAGCAAGCGATGAACAGGTTGAAGCTGCGGATCTTCGGCTTCACTCATACGATTTTCTCATCGACATACCCCTATGATTCTGAGCAAAGATTCAGTCATTCTTTTTCATCACTCCACCCTGAACTGGTGCGCCATTGCCCACTGCAAAAACCTTGGTGAGATAGTCTGGTATGGGCTCACCCAACAACTCAAAAAGATGTGACAGCTGACTTCGAAATAGCTGCTCAAAATCGCTCACTGTAGATTCAGGATTGTAATCCCCAAACCACCAAAACCAGTCAGAGCCTTCGCAGATCGCCAGCTGTTTTTCGATCTCCTGGAGCTGTTCATCAGAAAAAGTTTTACTTTCCAACACTGCGTCGTAGGTCTTTTTAGCTTCTCCCAACATATCCCAGGCACGGTTCTTGTCCCGATCGCCTATCCAGGTTGTAAAGGTGCCATAGACCCAGCTGCCTCCCACGACCTTCGATAATCTTGGGGAGAGCTTTTTCTGTCGCTCCAACACCTCGGAAAACGTGGTCAGATTTAAACGGGGATGCTCAGAAAGTCTCTTATACATTGCACTAAGGAAATAACTGCCATTGTAGGGATAGTACTCCCAGGCATTTTCACCATCCATAATGATAGAGACCACAGCATCTTCGTCACCTTCACAGGCATCCGCAATATTTACCAGGTGATTAATAAAATCCCCTACTGCGTCATCGGCATGCCACTCACCATAGGTAAAACCGATCAGGTCTGATAGTCCATCATCACGAAAGAACATATTGAGATGCCCTTCCTGCACATGATATGGGGAGTGAACCCAGTTATCGGGCAGGGGCGCGTCCCCTCCTCCGGCCATCAGACTGTTACTGAGTACCTGCTGACCTGTTGCAGCCCAGGTGAAGCCCTCCTCTTCCAGCATTTTAACAGTCGCCTCACTTACACCACCCTCAGATGGCCAACATCCATTTGGTCTGAAGCCAAAATGCTTTTCAAATACTTCCAAACCCTTACGTACATGCCATCGTGCACGTGACTCACCACCAGGGTATTGCTCCAATTCGGGCATGTGTATGGAAGGTAAAGCCTCTTTGGCTGCATCCATATCGATCATTAAAGGAATGATCGGATGAGCATAGGGGGTCACAGAAAGTTCCACATTGCCACTTTTCGCTAGTTCAGCATAGCGACCAGGCAACCCTTTCAGAACTTCCCCTATCAACTCCATCATGCGTCGACGATCGTCATTATTGTATCCATGCCCTTTTGCCTGCAGTGATCTGACACGGATATCATTTACCCGCTGGCACTCCCCCACCCAAGCCAAGTGATACCAGACAAGAAGATCGATCAGGCACTGGTCATTCAGATAGCCAACCATCTTGTCATTTTCCAGTGTATGCTTAACCAGATCCGCCAGTTCATTGAAATGTTTGAAACGACCAATTAAACGTTGCTCATTGGCCCTCAAACAGGCACTGGCCAGTGCTTTGCGAGATTCATCATCAACTGGAAGTCCGGGGCCTGCCAAAGCAGCAAGCAAGGGGTCTTTTATCAGACGCCCCCGTGTTAACCAAGCCTGAATCTGTTCACTGTAATCGTCAATCTGCTCAAGTAATACAGGTGCGAAATTCACCACAGCCTTGGCATTAGGAACATGCTCAAGATGCGCTGCCATGTCGGAATAATCCTTTAATCCGTGCAGGTATACCCAGGGTAAAAGATAGTCACTACCCTCTGGCCCTTTGTAGTAGGGCTGGTGCATATGCCAACAAAAGACTATTTGCAGGCGATTGTCCTGCTTCTTGCTACCTGACATGGTGTAAAACCTGACCCAGCATTTCCGGAGTCACCAATACAACACCCTTTTCACTTACATAAAATCGTTCAACATCAGACTCTGGATCTTCTCCGATAATCGTGCCTTCTGGAATATCGCAACCCCGGTCGATTACAGCCTTGTTGATTCTACAATTTCGCCCAATATTGACATCAGGCAGAACAACGGTCTCATTCACTGTGCTATAGGAGTTGACCCGTACATTTGAAAACAGCAGTGAATTGGTCACTTTAGCCCCGGATATTACACACCCCCCGGAGACCATCGAGTCAACCGCCATACCACGACGCTCTTCGTCATCGAAGACAAACTTAGCTGGAGGCAGTTGCTCCTGATAGGTCCAGATCGGCCAACTGCGATCATAGAGATTCAGAGGTGGAGTGACACCGATCAATTCAAGATTCGCTGTCCAGAAGGCGTCAATGGTACCGACATCCCGCCAATAGGCCTGCTTACCACTACTTGAGTCTGTAAATGGATAAGCATATACCCGATATTTTTCAATTACCTTGGGAATGATGTCTTTACCAAAATCGTGAGAAGATTGAGGTGTATCAGCATCCCGGATGAGTTGCTCGAAGAGAAACTTCCTGTTGAACACATAGATACCCATGGAGGCCAACGCCAGATTGTCGTGTCCGGGGATTGGTTTTGGATCTGCTGGTTTTTCAGCGAATTCACTTACCCAGTTGTCTTCGTCCACCGTCATCACACCGAACTCCTTGGCGCTCTCCAGGTCAACAGTCAAACAACCTACAGTCATATCGGCACCAGATTCAACATGTTCGGCAATCATGGTGCCATAATCCATCTTGTATATGTGGTCACCCGCCAGAATCAGAACATAATCGGGATTATGGCTACGCAGAATATCCAGATTCTGATAGACCGCATCAGCAGTACCCTCATACCAACTGCTCTCAATACGCTGCTGAGCTGGGAGTAGTTCTACGAACTCGCCGAATTCGCCGCGCAGAAAATTCCACCCTCGCTGTATATGAAGCAGCAGTGAATGTGCCTTGTACTGGGTTAAGACACCAACCCGTCTTATACCCGAATTAATACAATTGGATAGTGGGAAATCAACAATACGAAATTTGCCGCCGAATGGAACTGCAGGCTTAGAACGCCATTTAGTCAGGTGCTTAAGCCTGGAACCGCGTCCCCCCGCTAAGATCAGCGCAAGAGTGTTTCTTGTCAATCGACTGACAAAGCGCTGGCTCTGGTCTATCATCGAGTGTTCCTCCATAGCCGGGTTGGCCAACTTTATTAATGCCAAAACTGTTCGTTTAGATTCGCCAGCACTCAATGGATTGAGCCTGACCAACCCAATAAGTGATCACAGGCAAAGACCTCGACCTGGATCATGTAATTTACAAGCCAAGTCCTGGACTATGGTAACATCATGTTACCTTCAAGGCGTACTGAAAGAAGTAGGTTTTCTCAACGATGACTACCAAAATGACAAACACAATCACTGAAGCCATGAAACGTATTAACGATGCGCGTCATCATGACCCTTTTGAGGTACTTGGCAAGCATGTAAAAGATGGCGTTTGTCAGATTTGCCTCTTCTTGCCCCATGCTGAACAGGTCCGTTTAGCAGGGACACAGCAGGAAATATCCCGGGTGAAAGGTACAGATTTCTTTTTAGAGTCTCTACCAGCTAACCAGGTTGAAAAGAACTATCTGCTGGAGTGGCAGGATAAATTTGGTCAAACACACCAATCCCATGATCCCTACAGCTTCGAAGCTCAACTACCTGAGTTTGACCTGCACCTCTTTAAAGAAGGGAAGCATCGCCACATCTACCGGGTATTTGGCTCACATCCACATAAAGTCAATGATATCGAAGGGGTTCTTTTCGCAGTATGGGCACCCAATGCAGCCCGGGTCTCTGTGGTTGGAGATTTCAACCAGTGGGATGGTCGCGTACATAGCATGCGATCCAGGGGAGGATCAGGCGTTTGGGAGTTGTTCATCCCAGAACTCGAGCCAGGCAGCTTCTACAAATTTGAAGTACGTACCCAAGAGGGTCATATTTCACTGCGCACAGATCCCTATGGCAATTTCTTCCAGCAACGTCCTGAGACCGCTGCGGTGGTCATCTCTGACGACCAATATGACTGGCAGGATGAAACGTGGATTCAAACACGAGCCACAACCAATTGGCAGCAGCAGCCCATGTCTGTATACGAAATTCACCTTGGCTCCTGGCGTAGAGATGGGCAAGGTAATTTTCTCAATTACAGAGAACTCGCCCATCAACTATGCGACCATGTAAAACCTATCGGTTTTACCCACATTGAGCTGCTCCCAATTACCGAACATCCATTTGATGGTTCCTGGGGTTATCAGACCACCGGCTATTTTGCCCCCACCAGTCGCTTTGGCACACCGGATGATTTTCGCTATTTCGTAGATCATCTGCACAAAAACGGAATTGGCGTTCTGCTTGACTGGGTGCCGGCCCACTTCCCAAAAGATCGACATGCTCTAGCAGAATTTGACGGCACAGCACTCTATGAACACGAAGACCCAAGAAGAGGCGAGCATCGTGACTGGGGCACATTGATTTTCAATTTTGGTCGAAATGAAGTTCGTAATTTTCTTATTTCAAGCGCTATTTACTGGCTTGAAGAGTTTCATATCGATGGCTTGCGCGTCGATGCCGTAGCCTCCATGCTCTACCTGGACTACTCTCGTGAACCAGGGGACTGGTTACCCAACCAGTATGGCGGCAGAGAGAACCTGGAAGCTGTAGATTTCCTTCGTGAACTGAATAGTGTGACCCATGATCTCCATCCTGGCACCATGATGATCGCTGAAGAGTCCACAGCCTGGCCACAGGTCTCCCGACCCACTTGGCTGGGAGGATTGGGATTCAGCATGAAGTGGAATATGGGCTGGATGCACGACACCCTCTCCTACATGTCACAGGACCCGATATACCGCCATTACCACCATGACTTGTTGACCTTTGGTCTACTCTACGCATTTACAGAGAATTTCGTGTTGCCCTTTTCTCATGACGAAGTAGTGCATGGTAAGGGGTCGATGATTGACAAGATGCCTGGAGATGACTGGCAAAGGTTTGCCAATCTTCGTCTGCTCTATACCTATATGTTTACCTATCCTGGCAAAAAACTACTTTTCATGGGTAGTGAATTTGCACAGGGGCGTGAATGGAATGACGATGAATCACTTGACTGGCATCTGCAGGAACTCCCTCAGCACGGAGGTATCAGTACTTTACTGACTGACCTTCACAAGCTCTACAAAGAGATCCCATCACTGCACCAGGTTGAGTTCGAATTTTCCGGATTCGAATGGATCGATTGTCATGACAGTTCTCAATCCATTCTCAGTTATATCCGTAAAGATCGAGATGGCAATGAAATACTTGTCGTGCTCAACTTTACACCAGTCCCCAGGGATGATTATCGAATTGGTGTCAATCAAGCAGGAGAATACAAAGAGATAATGAATTCTGACTCAGAATTCTACGGTGGGACAAACATGGGTAACGGATCAATTCTGGTATCAGGAGATACTCCCTGGATGGGTCGAGATCAATCTATCACCCTGACCCTACCCCCTTTGGGCGCCATTATTTTGAAACGAATGCCATAACAGCAACAGTAATCCCTTGAACATCAGGGGATTACACAGCATTCTAATCTACATGGTTAACCCTGGGTGTCGTTAAGGCTATATTCTGGTTATTAACCCGGCACCTTATTAACCAAGAACCAAGCTCAGGGCTTCTTCAGCCGATGGCGATGAAAGTAGTTGATCAACCCATTGGTTGAGCTGTCATGGGTCAATTCGTTTTGCTCTTCCATTAACTCGGGCAAAATCACTCCAGCCAGCTGTTTCCCCAGCTCAACGCCCCATTGGTCGAATGAGTTGACGTGCCAGATCATGCCCTGAACAAAAATCTTATGCTCATAAAGCGCGATTAATGATCCCAAACGTGAGGGTGTAATCTTGTCGATCAGCAGAGTATTACTGGGGCGATTCCCAGGAAATATCTTATGCGGCAACAGGTCGACAATCTTCTCAGCCTCCATACCGGCCTGTTCCAATTCCTGCCGAGCCTCAGCTCGGGTCTTCCCCTTCATCAGGGCTTCAGTCTGGGCGAGACAGTTGGCAAACAGCTTTTGGTGATGGTCACTTGATTCATTTTGACTGTTTACCGGAATAATGAAATCACAGGGGATAACCTGAGTTCCCTGATGGATAAGCTGGTAGAAGGCGTGTTGCCCATCAGTTCCCGCTGCGCCCCAGATGACAGGCCCTGTTGCATACTCCACAGGCCTCCCCAGGCGGGTAACCCGCTTACCATTGCTCTCCATATCGGCCTGTTGAAGATAATCAGGTAGATATCTCAGAAATTGATCATAGGGTAGTATCGCTTGGCTGCGAAAGTCAGCGAAGTTGACATACCAAACCCCTAACAGGGCCATGATAACCGGCATGTTTTGGGAGAGATCAGCATGCAGAAAGTGCTGATCCATCTCATGTGCACCCTCTAAAAGCTCATAGAATTGCTTCATTCCAATCGCCAGGGCAATGGGTAGTCCAATTGCTGACCAGAGGGAATATCTACCCCCAACCCAATCCCAGAACTCGAACATATTTTCTGTATCTATACCAAATTCAGAAACCGCTTCAGCATTGGTTGAGACAGCAACGAAATGGCGTGCTACAGCAACCGGATCCTTGACCCTGTCGAGTAACCACTGCTTGGCAGTCAGCGCATTGGTCAAGGTCTCTTGGGTGGTAAATGTCTTGGATGCAACAACAAACAGCGTCGTCTCTGGATTCAAAGTTTTGAGGGTATCGAGAATGTGGCTGGCATCGACATTCGAGACAAAATGAACCCGTAAGTCGGGGCTTTGATACGACTTCAATGCCTCACATACCATTAAGGGCCCGAGATTCGAGCCACCAATGCCAATATTCACCACATCGGTTATGGCTTGACCTGTGTATCCTTTCCAGGAACCGGAGCGCACTGATTCAGTAAAACCTGCCATCTTCTCCAGTATGGCGTTTACGCTGGGCATCACATCTTCGGCATCGAACCAGATTGGATGGTTACTACGATTTCTGAGTGCGACATGAAGAACTGCTCTGTCTTCTGTGATGTTGATCCGCTCACCAGAAAACATACGTCTGCGCCAACCATCCAGATCCACCGAATTGGCCAGTCCCAGCAACAGGTTCATGGTCTGCTTGGTAATCCGGTTCTTGGAATAATCGAGCAGGATTCCGCACTGTCTGATCGACATCTGCTCAGAGCGCTCAGGTGTCTGTTGAAACTGGTCGCGCATCTGAACTGCTTCCATCTCCTTCCAGTGCGCTTGCAGAGCCTGCCACTCGTCCGTTTGATCTATCTCTATCATGTTCGTTATTTTCTTATCGTCTTATTGGGGTCGATGATACTCACTGAATTTGCGGGATAGTAAGAATATACTCGCTACAGATCAAGGAAGAGCCGGCAAAATCACCAACGACGGCTCACTTTGCTGGCTTAGTCCCGCATACTAACCCGGAATGACAACTGGATATACTGTTGAAGCTGATAACTGATTAATCTCGGGTAAATGCTCTGGTTTCATCACTCAACCCTTCCCATCATGACACTTTAATTTTAAGGCTCCCTTACCAACAGATAAAATCTGTGTTGGTAATGAATACCCAATACATGGCATCGTAATAACCAGGCGACCAAATAGTTTACTCTCAGCCGAAGCGTGCCGACTTAAATTTGGCCTTATTCGGCTGCCAAGGAGATAATATGGTTGCGAAATGAATTGAAAAAGTGATTACATTGCACTTTTAAGCAGTAAAATTTTTGGATAACGAAGAATAATGAAAATCCTCTATGCCAGCAGCGAAGTGGTACCTCTGATCAAGACTGGTGGTCTGGCAGATGTAGCCGGTAGCCTGCCTGCAGCGCTTAACCATATTGGCATGGACTGTCGCCTGATTGTACCCGGCTATCCAGAGGTAATTGAAAAAGCGGATGGTATTAATAAGGTTGCAGATTTAAAGCTGGGAGATGACCAGGCCAGCCTGCTTTATGGTCGTTGTGGCTTGCATCAGGTTCCAATCTATATTGTCGACGCCCCCCACTGGTTTAATCGTCAGGGCAATCCATACCTCACCCCGGAAGGTTACAGCTGGCCTGACAATGCTGATCGATTCTCACTTTTTTGTCGCGTTGCCGCTGCTGTGGCTCTAGACAATGCCAAACTCGATTGGAAGCCTGATCTGGTTCATGCCAATGATTGGCAGACGGGGTTGATCGCACCACTGCTGACTCCACATGCAAACAGACCAGCCACACTGTTTACAATCCATAACCTGGCTTACCAGGGTCTATTTGATAAAGCCACCTTCCTGCGATTGGGTCTGGACGACTCTCTATGGACCCATCACGCACTTGAGTTCCACGATCAACTCTCTTTCATCAAAGGGGGCATCGCTCTATCTGACCGGGTTAATACAGTCAGCCCTACCTACGCTGAAGAGATTAAAACTGCAGAATTCGGCTATGGATTGGAGGGATTATTACAGCACAGGGAGAGTCATTTCAGCGGCATTCTCAATGGCATCGATTACCACGAATGGGATCCACAGTCCGACCCCCACATCGATACGACCTATTCAATCGACAGTTTTCTAAGAAAACAGAGAAATAAACTGGCACTGCAGAGTGAGTTCGGCCTGCCGGAAGACGAACATATTCCACTCTTTGGCTATATTGGTCGTCTGGTCGATCAGAAGGGCGTCGACCTAATCCTGCAGATATTGCCAGGAATAATGGATTCAGGTGCTCAGTTGGTCATGTTGGGCTCAGGTGATAAGGGACTACAAACTGCACTTGAGAAGATCAGCAATCGCTATCACAGTCGTGTTGGAGTGACCATTGGCTACAATGAAGGCCTCTCTCATCGTATTGAGGCAGGATGCGACGCTTTCTTGATGCCATCCCGCTTCGAACCCTGCGGGTTAAACCAGATGTACAGCCTGAGATACGGTACAGTACCTATAGTACGGCGCACTGGAGGACTGGCCGACAGTGTGATCAACGTGACACAAACTACACTGGCAACTGGCACTGCCACTGGTTTTGTATTTGATAATGCTGACGCTAGCAGCCTTTGGGGGGCCTTTGAGAATGCAATCGACTTCTATCGCCGCTCAGGCAGTGACTGGGACATTTTAGCTATGAACGGGATGGAACAGGATTTGAGCTGGGAAGCCAGTGCGCAACACTATCTTGACCTCTACCGTACAGCAATAGATGACCCTGGACTCTAACTCCCCCGTCAGTAACCAGCAAAATGGTCTATAGGCCGAATGGCACTTACTTAAGCCGTTTTGGTGGGGCAGGGGCCCCCCCGACCCTTACAATTCCGGGGTTTGGGGGGGCCCCGCCCCCACCAAAATAGCTTGGTTACCTCAGAAAATTCTCGTTCTACGTAACAAATCCCCTTAAGTAAGTGCCATCGTCTATAGGCCTACTTACAGCGCTATTACGCAGCCTGGATAGGAATAGAGTCACCTGTGCGAATAACTTTGTTCTCCTCGTTCAAATAGACGAGGTCAGGCTTGAATCCCTGCATCTGCTCTTCATCCAGTCCGGCATAGGCACAAATAATAATGCGATCACCTGGCTCAGCCTTATGTGCTGCAGCACCGTTTACCGAAATCACACGGGAACCCGACTCAGCCAGAATGGCATAAGTGGTAAAGCGCTCACCATTGGTCACGTTATAGATTTGAATCTGCTCATATTCATGAATACCGGCCAGCTTCATAAGCTCGGCGTCAATGGCACAGGAGCCTTCATAATCCACCTCGGAGTGGGTGACACATGCCCTGTGTAGCTTGCACTTGAGTACTGTCAGCTGCATGGATTCATGACCTTAAATTGATGAAAATTACTATCTTGCCTGCCTAAACGGGCCATAGATCCCTAGTTTAGACTGAAATTTACAGTTAATTATCCGTGAAAACGTCTCAGCTATCAATCAAAAAATGCTGCTATGCAGCAATTGGCCGATGCGAGTCAAATATCGTCTCTTTATTATTTCCAATTTTACCATTTATCAATATGGTTGCAGTTACTCGTTTTTCAAGCTAGATCCCAGAATCCGAGCTTAAACAAGTTAACCAAAACGATCTAATTTTTACTATAAAAACATAATGTTACTAGTTATTTTGCGATTTTATCACAATCCAGCATTTACTCAGAGATGAGATTATCTATCAACCTTGTTTTACCCAGATATGCTGCAGCCAGTACAACCAGTCGTGAGTCATCTTGACTGGGATGTGCCAACCGGTCAGCGCTGCGAATGGCATAATAATCGGGTCTGAATCCAGCGGAGAGCAGCATTTCCTGCGCCTCGGTTTCGAGTTGCTTAAAATCACGCTCACCATTCGAAAGCGCATGAGCTGTTTGCTGTAACGTCTCAAATAACTTAGGCGCCGACGCCCGCTCTTGAGCTGTCAGGTATCCATTACGCGAACTTTTCGCCAATCCATCCTCTTCCCTGACCGTTTTCAATCCTACAATTTCCACAGGCATAGCGAGATCAGCCACCATCTGGCGAATTACCATCAGTTGTTGGAAATCTTTTTCACCAAAAAGAGCAACATCTGGCTGCACCATATTGAAAAGTTTGCATACCACTGTCGCCACGCCAACAAAATGGCCAGGACGGCTAGCCCCACAAAGGATATCGGAGATGCCTGGCACTTCTACCCGAGTCTGCTCCTCTTTTCCCGCCGGATAGATTGTTTCTGCTGTCGGAGCAAACAGAAGATCGACACCCGCTTCTGATAATTTCTGTCGGTCTGCCTCCAGGGTGCGGGGGTAGTCTTCAAAATCTTCACCAGCACCAAACTGCATAGGGTTGACAAAAATACTGACAACAATGCGTTGTGACCACTTCTTCGCCTCCCTCACAAGGGCCAGGTGGCCTTCATGCAGATTACCCATAGTCGGCACAAAACCGATCTTCTCCCCGCTGTTTCGCCATACGCGAACCCTATCGCGAAGGGTTTTAATTTCGGAAAGAGTTAAAACATCGTCATTCATGTAAAACTATGCTCTTTGGATGGAAAGCTACCCTGTTTGACTGCAGTTGCATAGGCCCTGATCGCCTCTTCGATATCTCTTCCAGAGTGGAGGAAGTTCTCAACGAACTTTGGAGGTTGAGGGTTGATTCCCAACATGTCATACAGCACCAATACCTGTCCATCGCAATCCACTCCGGCACCGATACCGATAACCGGCACAGCCAATGTCTGACTGATCCTAGCTGCCAGCTTGTCAGGCACACACTCCAGCACCAACAGATCAATACCGGCCTTCTGCAGAGCCATGGCATCATCCAGAATTCGCTCTGCCTCCTGCTCTCCGCGTCCTTGAACACGATAACCACCAAGTTTATGTACAGATTGAGGCAGTAGTCCCAAATGACCACAGACAGGAATACCTTGGCTGGAGAGCTGATTGATTGTCTCTAAATGGACAGCGCCCCCCTCCAGTTTAACCATCTGAGCCCCCCCCTCTTTCATCAACAGACCTGCTGACTCCAGCGCCAATTCGGGGGAGCGGTAGCTCATGAACGGCATGTCTGCGATCAGCAGAGCACTTTGCCTGGCGCGTGCCACATTACGTGTATGGTATATCATCTCTTCGAGGGTCACGGGCAAAGTGCTCTCCTGACCTTGAATCACCATACCCAGAGAGTCACCCACTAGAATTACCTCAATGCCAGCTGACTCAATAAGCCGGGTAAAACTGGCATCATAGCTGGTGAGTGTGCAGATCTTCTCACCCTTTGATTTCATATCCAGTAAGCTTCTGATTGTAATATTTTTTCTACTCATTTTGTTTTACTCGTTCAGAGAGATAGCGTTGGATTCAGGTAGCGTCTGTCAGCGCCCTCGCTACTGATGTGACGAACCAGTAAATCAAAATCCTTCTGCCTCTCCAAGGGATTGATTTCCGCCGCATTGATTATCAATAAAGGGGATTGGTCATAATAGTAGAAAAAGTCTGTATAGGCATCGCAGAGTCGCTTCAGGTAGTCCGCATCTATGGTTTTCTCCTGAGGTCTGGCGCGTTTTTTTATCCTTTTCATCAGGGTATCCACCGGTGCCTGCAAATAGACCACCAAATCAGGTGGTGGCGCTTGCAGAGTCAGGTGCTGATAGACCTGTTCATAGAGTGCCAACTCATCCCTGTCCAGATTGATCTGTGCAAACAAACGATCCTTCTCAAGCATAAAATCTGCAATCAGGCGTTGCCGAAACATATCGTTCTGAACAAGCCCATTCCATTGGCGGCTGCGCTGAAACAGGAAAAAAAGTTGAGCCGGCAGTGCTGCTTCACGAGGGTTTTCGTAAAAACGCTGTAGAAATGGGTTCTCTTCTGCCCCTTCCAAAAGCGTTTCACTCTGGAAATGTTCAGCCAGACGACGAACCAGACTGGTCTTACCCACGCCAATTGGCCCCTCCACAACAAGAAATTGAGGCATCTCAGGTGAGTCGCTCAACTTCTCCCTCCCCTTCTTCAATTTTAATGTCCTGGAGTGTGCCCACACCGGGTATATAGAGATCTTCTGGTGCGATCTCCTTAAGTGGCAAGAGGACAAAACTACGCCTGGCAATTTCTGGATGAGGCACTTTCAAGCGGGGTGTTTTGATAACCTGGTCGCCGTATAAAAGTAGATCCAGGTCGAGACTGCGAGGGCCCCATCTTTCCCCTCTGATTCTATGATGACTCTGTTCCAATGCCTGTAGAGCATCCAATAGGATTTCAGCCTCTAAAGTGGTTGATAACCGGGCGACCGCATTGATGAAGTCGGGTTGATCCTGTGGACCAACCGGTTGACTGCGATAGAGGGATGAGTGGCCATCCAGATGAGCGCCATCCAGCCTGGCAAGTTCTGCAAGCGCATGTTCTACCTGTCTTCTTGGGAGATCCAGATTGCTACCCAAGCCAATATAAGCAACCACCATTTAGCAACTACTCATCGATAGTTTGTGGCTTTTTACGACGTCTTCTTCGCCGCTTACCTCGGCCTCTGTTTCCCTGTTCTGTCATAGAGAGCTTTTGCTGACTGTTTGCATCCTGATAGAGAGTCCACCAGTCAGACAACTCTCGTTCAACCTCTCCAGACTCTGCACGCAACAACAGAAAGTCATATGCGGCTCTGAATTTTGGATGGGTCATCAAGCGTTGAGGACGATTACCCTGACGCTGCGTAAAGCGAACCTGAAGTTGCCAGATATCGCGCATTGGATAGCTGAAACGTTTAGGAATCGAGACATGCTGTGACTGTTCAGAAAGTACATCAGAAGCAGCATTCTGTAGCGCCTCCACAGGATGTGCCCCTTGTGCCTGAAATCTTTCAGCCCTAAGCCTGACCGGCTCCCACAACAACACGGCAAAAAGAAATGCCGGTGTGACAGATTTGTTCTGCCTTAATCGCTCATCGGTATTCGCCATACCTCGACTGACGAAGGTGATCGGAAACTCGTGGTCTTCGTGGGACAGAGCCTCTTCAGTAGCTGGGAAAAGCTGTCCAAACAACTCGTAGTGTCTTAACTTTTCAAAACTTTCCAGGGCAGCACCACCCAGAAACAGCTTCAAAACCTCTTCATAGAGCCTCGAAGAGGGGACATCCTTGAGTAGTGGTGCGAGTTTGATAATCGGCGCTTCGGTTTGTGGTTCAATCACAAATCCAAGCTTGGCAGCGAACCTGATCACTCTCAATAGTCTTACAGGATCCTCCCGATAGCGACTCTCCACATCGCCCAACAGCCTGATAATCCCTTGCTGAAGATCTGACATGCCGTTTGCGAAATCGACGACAGAGAAGTTATCCACACTGTAGTAAAGCGCATTAATGGTCAAATCACGCCTTTGCGCATCCTCTTCCAGTGTGCCATAGACGTTATCCCGCAATATCCTGCCATTTTCCATACGACGGTCTCCACCATCGTCGGAGTCTTTGAGGTTACTGCGAAATGTGGCGACTTCTATGATTTCCCTTCCAAAATGGACATGAGCCAGACGAAAACGCCGGCCGATCAAGCGGCAGTTACTGAAGACCTCCTTAACCTCTTCCGGCAAAGCATTAGTCGCCACATCGAAATCTTTCGGCTCCCGGCCAAGTAGCAGATCCCGAACGCCACCACCGACAAGATAGGCCTCATAACCGGATTTACTCAGACGATAAAGTACCTTAACCGCATTTTTACTGATATTTGCGCGGGAAATATTATGCTCATCTCTGGGTATCAATAACACTGACGCAGGATCACCATTATCCAGCCCAGAGGTTTGGGCTGAGCCATTAACCAATCTGGAAAAGGTCTTTTTTAGCCAATTGGCAGCATGTTTCAAGGGTCGATTCACCAAAGATATTTTCGCCAGGTCATTGAGCCTGGCAACCAAGTCAGTATAATACCGCCTTTCGTAAGAAGCTGCTCCCTTCGTCTAGTGGTTAGGACGCTGGCCTCTCACGCCGGTAACAGGGGTTCGAGTCCCCTAGGGAGTACCAATCCAAAAAGGCCGCAACAGTGCGGCCTTTTTGATATTAATCCATTTTACAGCTTTTCTGCTAGATCCTTGATATAGCTCTTAAAACCTTCGCCCAACTCCTCATGGGCCAATCCTAATTCGACTGTCGCTTCGAGATAACCAAGCTTGCTGCCGCAATCATAGCGCTTCCCTTTCACCCGATAAGCTCTGACTTTTTCATATTTAATCAACTCAGCGATCGCATCAGTCAGCTGAATCTCACCGCCGGCACCACGACCAGTCTCTTTGATCAGTGAGAAAATTCGTGGCGTTAGAATATAACGCCCTACCACCCCCAGATTGGATGGCGCATCTTCCGGCTTTGGTTTTTCAACGATAGAGGTGATAGTAGCGGTCTCTCCATCATCATCCTCTACCTCTACGATGCCATATTTACCGGTCTCTTCAAAAGGCACCTCTTCAACCAGGATGACACTGCATTGATAGCGTTCGTAGATCTCTGCCATCTGCTCGATAGCGCCGATGCCGTCATCCCCTTGAATAAGGTCGTCAGCAAGAATAACTGCAAAGGGTTCGTCAGCAACCACCTGTTCTGCGCAGAGCACAGCATGCCCCAGTCCCAACGCCTCTGATTGGCGCAAATAGATACAGCTGACATCGGGCGGTAAGACATTCTGAACCTTTTCCAGCAATGCCGTTTTACCCGCCTCTTTGAGTTCACTTTCCAACTCATAGGCCTTATCGAAGTGGTCAGGAATTGAGCGCTTGTTTCGTCCAGTCACAAAAACCAGCGAGGTAACCCCTGCCTCTTCAGCTTCCTCTGCTGCATATTGAATCAAAGGTTTGTCCACAATCGGCAGCATCTCTTTTGGATTTGCCTTCGTTGCCGGCAGAAAGCGTGTCCCCAATCCAGCAACAGGGAATACCGCTTTACGAATCTTTTTAACCATTACAACTCCTGTATTTTCTAACTGTTTCAACTGAACATAAGAATATGGATGCACAAGACTATGGGGCCAGATTTAGACTGTCAATGGATGTTTCTGAGATGACACCCGATTATCTGCATCAGCTCTACTCTCTATAGGCTCTGCGCAACCTCTGCATTAATTGATTTCAGTGCTTGAATCGGATCTTCTGCCGCTGTGATTGGACGCCCCACGACCAGATAGCTTGAACCTGCACCAATCGCCTCAGCGGGGGTCATCACACGTCGCTGATCATCTTTAGCCGCACTGCTGGGGCGAACCCCTGGTGTAACCAGCAGAAAATCCTGGTTTAAATGACGACGTAGCTCACTCGCTTCTCTTGGCGAACAGACAACGCCGTCAAGCCCTGCTTCATCGGTCAGTTTTGCCAATCGCACAACATGCTCAGCAGCTTCACCAGTAAAACCAATTTCGTGGATATCCTCTGCGCCAAGACTGGTCAGAATGGTTACTGCAACCAGTAAAGGTCTGTTGGAACGGCTCTCCAGGCGTTCTCTGGCAGCCACCATCATTCTTCGTCCTCCAGATGCATGCAGATTCATCATCCATATCCCCAAATCAGCAGCGGCATCGCATGCTGCAGCTACCGTATTTGGGATATCATGAAATTTTAGATCCAGGAAAATATCATATCCCTTTTTTCTCAGCTGCTCGACAAATGGAGGGCCCAATCGGGTAAACATCTCTTTGCCTACCTTAAGCCTGCAAAGTGATGGATCGAGGCGTTCAACCAGATCCAAGGCCTGTTGCTGTTGCGGAAAATCTAGCGCGACAATGACCCTAGAGCCTGTTTCATTCATGGTTAATACTCCTTAACCAGGGTTAGTATTCTGTTGAGTAGCCGGGCAGCATCAACCTTTGATGTTTCTACCCAAACATTGAAGTGGCTTAATCGCGCCCCAGGTCTTACAACTGGGGCAGTGCCAGTGAATTTTTTTCGCAGTGAAACCGCAGTGTTCGCACTGATACGCAGGCACTTGGTCAAGCAGTTTAGAGACGGAACTCAATAACACATCCAATGTCTCCCTTGGACTCTCTTCACTACGCTGCAGACTCAGTCTGACCAGACGCTCCAAACCCTTCAGATCAGGGGTCTCGGCCAAATGGTCGAGGACAGCCTCAACGGCTGCATCTTCCCCATCCGTATCTGCAATCATATCTGTAAGAATCAACATCGCTTCAGTACAGTGGTGCCGCTGATAAAGCTGTTGCAGGTAGTCATACATCTCCTGCTGCTGGCTCAGTTTCCTATAGCACTCAACCAGGCGCGGCAGGGTATCGGAAAGATAGGCTGGATCACTCCCTTCGACCTGTCTCAACAATCGAATGACCGAGCGACAATCACCCCTGGAATATTCTATCTCAGCCTGAAGCATTAATACTCTGACATTGCTGCGCTTCATCTGCTGGGCACGTTTGAGATAGCCCTCTGCCGCAGCCATGTTCTGCTGACGCAACTGTTGTTCAGCCAGTTCGCAGTAGAAATGGGCAATCGAGTTTGGTAATGCCGGATAGTGAGAGACTGTTATTTTTTCAGCTACTTCAAGGCAACGTTTCCAATCCTTCTCTTGCTGGTAGATCTCCAGCAGGAAGACATTTGCCTGCTCATTGTAGAGCTTCAGCTCAGTCAATTCGATGAATAGGTTTTCCGCCCGATCAAATAGACCGGCACGCATATAATCCTGTCCCAGTTCGAGCAGGGCCTGGGCTCGCTGTTCTCTGCTCAGACTTGGTCGTGCAATGAGATTCTGGTGAATTCGTATTGCCCGCTCAACCTCTCCTCTGCGCCGAAAAAGGTTACCCAGGGCTAAATGTGTCTCTACTGTGTCGCTATCAACGTCAAGCAGCTTTATGAAAAGATCGATAGCCTTGTCTGGCTGCTCATTCAACAGATAGTTGAGGCCCTTGAAGTAGACAGGCGATATCTCCGCTGGCTTCTTCTGACTTTTAACTGCCATACCACGCCTTGCAGCATACCACCCAGAGGCGGCCGCAACCGGCAGTAGTAGTAACAGCACCTCATACATCAACAGCTCCCTGATGTTCAAATCCCGCTCGATCAGCAGTCAGAAACAGGTGTCGATTGAAGATGCCTGAGGCTGAGATTAGTAAAGTCAGTTCCATGAACACTACACAGGTTACTCTTTCAATGGCAATGCACGGAGATTATTCACCTCTTTGCTTACCATCTCACTACGCCGTTTGAGGCTCTGTATTTCACGTTTAAGCCCGACGATCCGCCCCATACTGGAGATGAGGCCCAATATCACTCCAGCCCCAAGCACCAGGGTCAACACCAGAGAGAGAGGAAGATCCCGGCTGCCAAAATAGTAATTCACAGGCACAGAATCTGAATTGAGCACGGCAAATACAGCACCGAACATCATAATAAAAATCACTATAAATAGTTTTATGAATCGCATCTGCCATTCCGCATATCTATCACTTTACCCATTTTCGCTTAATGTGCAGGATATTTCATCCAAACAAATTAAATTTTGACAACAGTTTATGTTTTAAGAAGCACCAAGGGTACCTTGGTTAGTAATATTAACCAGGCAATTATGGCAAGATTCCTTTGATCCAGCACCTAAATAGGTCATTTTCATGACCCTCTAAATAGCTTTCATTAAGCGTAATGAATAAACAAATGGTAAAAATGGGCTGCTGCAGGGAGTTTTTCTAAATATGGGCCTCAGAATGAGGCCCTTGAACTGTAGTGATATACTAACCAGGCCATAGATATTAATAGACTCAGGGCTACAGCGGCGTTTTGATGCCTTGCCGTGAGCAAACACTCGACGGCTGAGTGTATTAATATCTATGGCCTGGTTAGTAAGATCAATTCAAGCGTAAGTATCCAACAAACCATTGCCTGATTGAATCCGTGTGGAATTCGAATCAGATGACCAGCCTTCCATTGAACTCTCACTGTCAATCCCAACACCACTAGCTTGAGCCTCCGCACTACCATCACGGCCCGGCTCACCAGTCTGATGCTGACCTACATCCACGTTTGCCAAGTTCAGATTTATCTCACCGAACATCTCACGCAAACGGGGTATTGAAGACTCCAAAGCTTCACGTGTTGGTGCCTGTGCAGCGATGAATGTGACATTGGTTTGATCATTATGTACCGAAATTCTGATCTCCAACGGGCCAAGATTGGGGGGGGTTAGCTTTATCTCAGCCTGCTGTACATTCTGGCTGACCATCCACTGGACACGTTCACCAACAGCCTGGTCCCAACCTGGTTGCCCCACAGGGGTATTCAGCGGTAATGCAATGGCGGGTCGACTGACAGCTGAAGAAGAGGCTGATTGAGATAATGCATTGAGGGAAAATGGAGATACTGAATCACTCCCTCGGGAGACTTCTGGCGAAGCTCTATCGCTACTCTCAGCAGAAATCAGGGGGAGCAGATCAACAGGTTTTTCAGTGTTGATATAATTAACTAAATTGGCGAATTTTGGTGCCGCAACTTCTGTTTGGACCTTCTGAGTAAGTGTTGCTGAGACAGGCGCTGGTAATTCAGTTGCCTGTATTGTCAATAGAGGTTGTTCACTGATTTGCGGCAATGGCTTGCCGTCTGCCTGCTGTGGCAGCGGCAACAACTTGCCATCCTGAGTGAGCATAGGCATAGGCATAGGCATAGGCAGCGGCTGGTTTTCCACATCGACCGGCATCTGCATAGCAAACAGTTGCACCCCCCCTTCACTATCCTGAGGGGTGAGCAGTTCCTGTAATGCTCGATCGAAGGGAATACCGATAACCATACCCTCTGCAGAGAGGCTGAATAGCTCTGACTCGCTTTCACTGGTTATTGCAGTAGATGAATTTCCACCAGTCATTTGGGGCATAAGAGGTATTTGTGCCATGGCGTTACCTGTCAGTGTGGTCTCCTGTCGACAGATAACAAGCAGATTCCGGGCCAAGATCAGTGAATAAAATCCTCCGGGCCTGCACGGCGCCAATCAGCCTGAGTTAACAGCCAATCGTCATCCTGTTGTATAAATTTGAGCTCGAGGCGTATCAGGTCACCCCGCCACGCTGCCAAGGAGGGGGCGTTCTCTTGAGGAGAGCCGGCCAAACCGGCAAACAGCAGCACTTTAGCTTTATCCTCGTCTACTATTTCGAGATTTTCGATTTTGGTTAACATAAAAATCGATTTATGACGTAAAAAATAGCCGGCCAGCATTGCCCTCAACTGCCGAAGCTCAAATCCATTCTGATCCTGATAGCCTGCATCAATAAATGCCATGGATGCAGATAAATCCCGAGCTTTGATAGATGTCTCAGCTTCGCTGATTGTCTGGCGGAGTTGTGCTTCGGGAGAGACTGCACTATCGCTGCAACCCAAGATAACCAGGGCAATCAAAGCAATGGCAGAGTATCTGTATGTAGCACTCATGAAATCTGTTATCGCCATATTGAGCTGTGGGTAAAAATTCAAGGATTTGGTTTACCGCAAACTTAATACATCCTGCATATCAAAAAGCCCATTTGGCTTGCTGCTGATCCATTTGCAAGCACGGACGGCCCCGCCGGCAAAATTCATTCGACTCGAGGCCTTGTGGGCGATCTCCACCCGTTCTCCTTCCATTGCAAACCAGACGCTATGCTCACCAACAACATCACCGGCACGAATGGTTTCAAATCCTATCGTTTTCCTATCCCGTGCTCCTGTATTGCCCTCACGACCATATACAGCACAGCTTTGTAGATCCCGCCCAAGGGTTTCAGCAATTACCTCACCCATGCGCAAAGCTGTACCTGATGGGGCATCGACTTTATGACGATGGTGAGCTTCGATAATCTCTATATCCGCTTCATCACCCATAACCTTAGAAGCCAGCTGCAACAGTTTAAAGCAGAGATTGACACCCACACTCATATTCGGAGCGAATACTATGCCAATCTCATCAGATGCCTCTTGCAGCACCTTTTTATCATCATCACTTAGACCGGTTGTTCCGATAACCATACGTTTTCCTGCCTGGCGACAGATCTGTAGATGGTTCAGCGTTGCTGCGGGGGATGTAAAGTCGATAACCACATCAAAATTGTCCAAGACTTCATCCAAGCTAGATGAGATGGCCAAATCGAGTCTGCTGAGTCCCGCCAGTTCTCCAGCATCCCGGCCAACCAGACCTGACTCAGATCGCTCAGTGGCAGCCCCCAGAGTTAAGCCCTCAGCTTCATGAACCGCCTGAACCAGGGTTCTCCCCATCCGGCCTCCGGCACCAACCACTGCAATTCTTGTCATCTGCTTACCCCTCGTCCGGAGCCGTTATCCGTTTTTTATATTAAAAATCCCACTGAAAGAGGGTTCTGAAGAGTAAAAAACCTTAGAAACCCATGTTCTCGAAGAATTTCTTCACCCCATCTACCCAACTCGTGGAATGGGGGCTGTGTTTCCCCCCACCATGTTTCATAGTTTCATCGAATCGCTTCAACAGCTCTTCCTGTTCGGTCGTAAGTTTCACTGGTGTTTCAACCAGCACACGACACATTAAATCTCCAACAGGCCCACCACGTACTGGTTTGACACCTTTCCCTCGCATACGAAACAGGCGTCCTGTTTGAGTACCGGCTGGAATTTTCAGAATGACTTTTCCATCCAAAGTCGGCACTTCCAGTTCACCACCGAGGGCTGCGATCACGAAACTGATTGGAACTTCGCAGAACAGATGGTTATCTTCCCGACTGAAGATGGTGTGCGGCTTGACTGCCACCTGCACGTAGAGATCTCCCGGCGGGCCACCGCTCTCACCAGCCTCGCCCTCTCCCGCCAGACGAATGCGATCACCTGAATCCACACCAGGTGGTACTTTTACTGAGAGGGTCTTCTGTTCTTGAATGCGACCTTCACCGTGACATTTAGGGCAGGGATTATCGATCATCGTCCCCTTGCCATGACAGCGGGGACAAGTTTGCTGAACTGAGAAAAATCCCTGCTGCATTCTGACCTGACCATGCCCTGCACAGGTTTCACAGGTCTTGGGTGAACTGCCTTTCTTGGCTCCGCTGCCATCACAGGTATCGCACTTCACCAGGGTTGGGACACGGATTTTGACCGTCGTTCCCGCTACTGCATCCTCCAGGGAGAGCTGCAGGTTATAGCGTAGATCGGCACCACGGTGAACCCGGGAGCCACCGCCCCCACGTGCACCACCAAAAATATCACCGAATACATCACCGAAGATATCCGAGAAACTGGCATCACCACCACTGAAACCACCACCCATAGTCTGATCCACGCCAGCGTGTCCAAACTGATCATAGGCAGCACGCTTCTGCGCATCTGACAATATTTCGTAGGCCTCCTTGGCCTCTTTGAAGCTCTTTTCAGTCTTTTCTGAAGCATCACCGGTATTTCGATCAGGATGATATTTCATAGCCAATCGGCGATAGGCCTTTTTGATATCGGCCTCACTGGCGTTCTTGTTAACGCCTAAAACTTCGTAATAATCTTTTTTCGCCATGGTAGGTTCTATCTAAATAACATCTATATTCAATGAAATAGTGATCGCATGAATTCTGATTCAACTGCGATCTCACCCTTTTTTCATGCTGATCCGTATAACGCCAAAAACCGCACACCGGACAAGCCGGCGTACGGTCTGCTGGCAACAGTGACAGACTAGTTTTTGTTGTCTTTAACCTCTTCGAACTCGGCATCGACCACATCATCATCAGTAGCACTCGCGGTGTTCTCCGCTTCCGCCTCTGGGGCAACACCTTCACCGGCATCGGCACCCTTTTGAGCATACAAACGCTCGGCCATTTTGCCTGAAGCTTCCGCTAATACTTTGGTTTTTTCTTCGATAACCTCTTTGTCATCGCTACTCATCACCGCTTCAAGATCCTTGATAGCACTTTCGATAGACTCTTTTTCGCCGGCTTCGAGTTTATCCTCGCCCAACTCTTCCATCGACTTCTTAGTGGCATGGATCATCGAATCCGCCTGATTGCGTACGCCCACCAACTCCTGGAACTTGCGATCTTCGTCGGCATGGGCCTCGGCATCATTTACCATACGGTCAATCTCATCATCACTCAGCCCGGATGAGGCCTTGATCACGATCGACTGTTCCTTGCCTGTTGCCTTGTCTTTGGCAGAAACGTTAAGGATACCATTGGCATCGATGTCGAAACTGACCTCAATTTGAGGTACGCCACGAGGAGCCGGCGGAATATCGCTAAGGTCAAAGCGACCCAGGGATTTATTCGCAGCTGCCTGGTCACGTTCACCCTGCAGTACATGGACGGTCACCGCAGTCTGACTATCATCAGCTGTGGAGAAAACCTGTGAAGCACTGGTTGGAATAGTGGTGTTTTTCTCGATCAGCTTGGTCATCACGCCACCCAGGGTCTCGATACCCAGGGAGAGCGGGGTAACATCAAGCAACAGGACATCCTTGACTTCACCACCCAGAACACCGCCCTGAATAGCAGCACCAATCGCCACGGCTTCGTCAGGATTCACATCCTTGCGCGGATCCTTACCAAAGAACTCTTTCACCGCATCCTGTACTTTAGGCATACGGCTCTGCCCACCGACCAGAATAATCTCATCGATCTTCGATGCAGAGATACCCGCATCTTTCATCGCCAGCTTACAAGGCTCGATGGTACGACTTACCAGATCGTCAACCAGCGACTCCAACTTGGCGCGGGTCAGTTTCAGGTTGAGATGTTTAGGACCACTTGCATCTGCTGTTATGTAAGGCAGATTGATATCGGTCTGCTGGCTGGAAGAGAGTTCGATCTTAGCCTTCTCAGCACCCTCTTTCAGACGCTGCAGAGCCAAGGGGTCATTACGCAGATCAAAACCCTGCTCTTTTTTGAACTCCTCAACCAGGTGATCGATGATACGCAGATCGAAATCCTCACCACCCAGGAAAGTATCACCGTTGGTAGAGAGCACCTCAAACTGATGCTCACCATCAATTTCGGCGATTTCGATAATCGAGATATCAAATGTACCACCACCCAGGTCGTACACTGCCAGGGTCTGGTCACCACGTTTTTTATCCATACCGTATGCCAACGCAGCAGCAGTAGGCTCATTGATAATACGCTTTACGTCCAGACCGGCGATGCGTCCCGCATCTTTGGTGGCCTGGCGCTGGGAATCGTTAAAGTATGCAGGAACTGTGATGACCGCCTCTGAAACGGTCTCACCAAGATAATCCTCAGCAGTTTTCTTCATCTTCTGCAGAATCTTTGCAGCAATCTCCGGTGGCGCCATCTTCTTACCATTGACCTCGACCCAGGCATCGCCATTGTCTGCGCCAACGATTTTGTAAGGCACCATGTCAGCATCCCGCTGCACCACATCATCTTTAAACATGCGGCCAATCAGACGCTTGATAGCAAATAGAGTATTTTGGGGATTGGTGACAGCCTGGCGTTTGGCGGATTGGCCAACCAGGATCTCGCCATCATTAGCGTAGGCGATAATTGATGGTGTAGTACGATCACCTTCACTGTTTTCAATCACTTTGGTGGAACTACCCTCCATAACCGCCACACAGGAATTGGTGGTTCCCAGGTCGATACCGATGATCTTGCCCATGATGATTAACTCTCCGAATTCTTTACTAAATAATAAAATTTCTTACTGACTGTCCCTAATGTGGGGTCATGTCGCCGGCTTTCAAGCCTGTTCGTCTATTGATGTGCTGGATGAGGCCTTGGAAACCATCACCATCGCAGGTCTCAACAATCGTCCATTCAGCAGATAACCCTTCTGCACTACGGCAACCACAGTATTGGGCTCCACATCATCACGTTCCTGCATCGACATCGCCTGGTGGAACTCAGGATTAAAGACCGCTCCCTCAGGGTTGACCTGTTCGATCCCGTGACGGTTCATCACATCCACCAGTAACTTCAGGGTCAGCTCAGTACCTTCACGAATTGTATTCACATCGGCGCTCTCATCCAGAGCTGCCTGATTGCCTAATTCCAGGCTATCCCAGACCTGCAGCATGTCCTGCGAGATCTTGTCCAAGGCGTATTTGTGGGCATTTTCGAGATCCCGCTGAGTTCTTTTGCGTATATTGTCGACTTCAGCACGGGTGCGCATCAACTGATCCCAGTGGTCATCAGCTTTTGCCCTAGCATCTTCCAGCAACTTCATCAGCTCACCATGATCCTGACCGGACACAGAAGCCTCTTCAATCACCTCATTTTCAGCAGCATCCTCAGCCTGAGAAGCCTGGGGTTCATCCACACTTTCTGCTGAATCTTGCGGTTGATCCTTATCTATCACTTGGTTTGACCTCAACTATAAAAATAGAACGTATAACACCCCGCTATATCGGGTTATTCTCTGACAAATTGGGATGATTAATTTTTTTTCAAGGCTGCACTAAGAATTTTTGCCGTAATATCGACTACAGGAATAACCCGCTCATAGTTCATACGGGTTGGTCCGATAACCCCCAACATTCCAACCATCTCTTCATTCACCTGATATGGGGCAGTTACCACTGAGCAGCCGTTGAGCAACTGATAACCTGACTCTTCCCCGATGAAGATCTGCACCCCATCCGCATTCTGAAATTGATCCAAAAGATGCAGAATCTCATGCTTTTCTGTAAATGCATCAAACAGTTTACGCAGCTGATCCAATCCGGATAGCTCTGCAAACTCCATCAGATTGGTCTGTCCGGCAATCATACAGTCCTCTTCAGACTCACTGGCATTGACCACTTCTCCTGCCATTTTCAGCGCCTGAGTCATCATCTGATCAAAATGATCCCGAGCCTCGTTCAGATCCTGCAAGAGGGTATGGCGCACCAGGTCCATATCACGCCCGGCAAAAGAATTTGTCAGGAAATTGGCTGCCTGTTCCAGTTCCACTCGCTCAAAATCCCGGTGGGTATGAAGTATGCGATTGTGTACCTCTCCAGCATCTGTCACCAGAATCCCCAAAACCCGGTGATCAGACAGGGGCAGGAACTCAATTTGACGGAAAGTGGTCTTTTCCCGTCTTGGCAGGGTCACCACACCTGCCATATGAGTGACGCCTGAAAGAAGACGTGAGGCTGAGGCCAGTAGTGCTTTGTTCTCTTCCCCACCCATAATCAGCTCAGAACGTATCTTCTCCACCTCACTCTTTCTCAAATCCTGTATGGTAAGCAGGGAGTCTATGAACATCCGGTAGCCGGTAATTGTAGGAATACGACCAGCAGATGTGTGGGGTGAAGAGACCAGCCCCAGATCCTCCAGGTCAGCCAAGACATTACGCACGGTCGCTGGACTGAGATCCAGACCAGTGTCTTTCGCCAAGGTGCGGGAACCTATAGGCTGACCTTCTTTGATATATCGTTCAATCAACGCTTTGAGAAAATGCTGCGCGCGCTCACTGACCGCGGTTTCATTGACCGATTTTTTCTCTGACAAGGGAGTCTCCGGGTGATTATTAGCACTCATTCCGGTCGAGTGCCAACTAATCAAAAAATTAGCAATTCAAATCGATATAGTCAAGCCTTCTACTACATTGAATGTCCTACTTGGATTGACCTTGACAGCATGCTAACGTTGAGTAATGGTGCATTTTAAGCACTCCTTCAATGACATAACCTACGAGCCATATACCAGAGTATGCATAAACGGTTTCAACAAATCGGACTGATTGGTAAACATGGCGACCCGCTAGTCAAGCAGACCCTACTGCGACTCTACGACTATCTCATCGAGCAGCAACATGAGGTGGTCATTGAGGAGGCTACCTGTCGGATGCTTAACAATAAACCGGTATCCAGTGTACCGGAGATCGATCTTCCAAAGCACAGTGATCTTGTCATTGTTGTCGGAGGTGACGGCACACTACTACATGCAGCCCGGGTATTATCGAAACAGAATATCCCACTTCTGGGGATAAATCTGGGAAGACTGGGTTTCCTGGTCGATATTTCACCAGATGAGATGACCCAGCAGTTGACCGAGATACTGAACGGTCAATATGAGCAGGAGTGTCGTTTCCTGCTTGAGGTCGGGATGGGAGATGAGTCGTCAGATAAGCAGAATATTCTGGCATTCAACGACGTCGTTTTACATAAATGGAATATCGCAAGGATGATTGAATTTCAGACCTATGTTGACGATCAACTGGTCAATGATCAGAGGTCTGATGGTTTGATTGTCTCAACCCCGACCGGGTCGACTGCGTACGCACTCTCAGGTGGCGGTCCACTGCTCCACCCCTCGTTGAACGCTATCGTTCTGGTACCGATCTGTCCTCACACCTTAAGTAACCGGCCCATTGTTGTGGATGGTGACAGCTTGATAGAGATACGTCTTGATCCGGCCCACGCGGAGGATGTTCAGATCACCTGTGATGGACAAGCCACCATACCGGCCATGCCGGGAGAGGTAATCCGGATTCGCAAGTCGGAACAGATGGTCAGACTGATACATCCCAAAGGCTACGACTACTACAGTATCCTGAGAGCGAAGCTCGGATGGGCTGAAAATCCGAAAAAAAATAGATGCTGATTCAATTACAGGTCCATAATCTGGCCATCGTCTCATCCATGGAGCTGGAGCTGCTGGATGCACTTACTGCATTGACCGGGGAGACCGGCGCTGGCAAATCGATCCTCATCGATGCACTTGGACTAGCCCTCGGTGAGCGGGCTGACAACGGTATGATCAGGGCAGGTTCCGACAGAGCAGAGGTTACCGCTCAGTTTGATATCAGCAAACTTCAGCAGGCCAGTGAATGGCTGAAGCAGCATGACCTGGATGAAGAGGATGAGTGTATTTTACGACGCAGCCTCAACAGAGAGGGGCGATCACGCTCCTTTATCAATGGTCGTAGCGTACCTTTACAGCAACTTCAGGATTTAGGTGGATTATTAGTCGAAATTCATGGCCAGCACGCCCATCAATCCCTGCTCAAACCGAATCACCAAAGAAGCCTGCTGGACGCCTACGGCGGCCACACCGAGCTGAGCACCAAGCTGGCACAACAGCACAAGCGCTACCAGAAAGCGCATAAAGAGCTTGTCACTTTAACCGCTGCTGCCGAAGAGCGGGCATCTCGCCTTGATCTGCTCCGTTACCAGGCACAGGAACTGACCAGCCTGGGTATTACTGCAGAAGAGCTCACAACGATAGAGCAGGAACATTCACGACTGAGTCACCTGGAACAGCTCAGAAGCAGTTGCAGTGAGATTATCTCTTCACTTGATAGCGAAAATCACTCACTACGCAGCAAACTCTCCCATTCACTGGACAATATCAACCAGATGGCGCAGCTGGATGCAGCACTGGCAGACCCCAGAGAGATGTTTGACAGCGCCCTGATACAGCTCGATGAGGCCCTGGCTTATTTACGTAACTATCTGACAGACATAGCTTTGGATCCAGCCGGTCTACAGCAGCTTGAGGAGCGTCTGAGCACACTGCACGATACTTCAAGAAAATACCGGGTCAAAATAGATCAACTGCCTGAAAAACTCCAGCAAATCGAGACTGAGATAGCAACACTTGAGCGAGCGGACGAAACCCTCGCTGATCTATCGAATCAAGTTGAGGAGCAGAGAGATACATACCTCAAATTGGCTGAAAAACTCTCTTTGAAGCGTCAATCATCTGCAAAACGGCTGAGTAAGGAGATTACCGAAGCGATGCAGACACTGGGCATGCCTGGTGGTCGGTTCACGGTCTCCTTAACCCCTTTGGATTCAACACAAGCTGGTCCCCAGGGCCTTGAGCAAATCGACTTTCAAGTATCTGCTAATCCAGGGTTACCACTCGACTCGTTGAGTAAAGTTGCTTCCGGTGGCGAACTATCCCGCATCAGTCTTGCAATTCAGGTAGCGACCATCCAATACAGCGCCACACCCACCCTGGTATTCGATGAAGTGGATGTAGGCATCGGTGGCAGTGTTGCAGAAATTGTTGGGCAAATGCTTCGTAAACTGGCTTCAGACCGACAGATTCTATGTGTTACCCACTTGCCACAAGTAGCGGCACAGGCCATGCACCATTTCCAAGTCCAGAAGACAACGCAGAAAAAGATGACCCGTACCGATATTGCCAGACTGGATGATGAAGCGCGCATTCAGGAGATTGCCCGCATGTTGGGAGGCGTAAAGATTACAGAGCAGACACTGGCTCACGCACAGGAGATGGTCTCACTCGCAGCCCATTAATATTAACCCACCTGGCACTTTGGGTTACCGCAATGGCCATAAATAATCAGGGAGTGATCGACGATTTCAAAGCCATGCTCACTGGCAATTTCCCGTTGCCGCTTTTCAATGGTTGTATCGACAAACTCTTCCACCTTGCCACACACCACACATACCAGGTGGTCATGGTGACTGCCACGTTCCAATTCGAACACCGCATGGCCACCCTCAAAGTTATGTCGGGTAACCAGACCAGCTGCTTCAAACTGGGTGAGAACCCGATAGACGGTGGCCAGACCAATCTCTTCACCCTTCTCAAGGAGTAACTTGTAGACATCCTCAGCACTTACATGACGCTGAGCACTACTTTCCAGCAACTCCAGTATCTTGACCCTGGGCAGGGTCACTTTGAGACCGGCTTTTCGGATATCTTGATTATCCATCCCTTCTTTTCTCCAACAAGTGTCTCTTGGATATGGAATGCGTTATTATGACGACTGGAAACAGATTGTACTCGTAATGAAAAAGATTCTCATCTTCATTTTAACTCTTTTGCCTGGACTCAATGGGTGTACCTCCTGGGAGGAGATATCCCTGGTTCACTCACCTGATATTGAACAGGGCAACATTGTTACCCCGGAAATGGTTGCTCTGCTTGAGCCCGGCATGTCTCAACGTCAAGTACGGTTCGCTTTAGGTACACCGATGCTGAGGGATGTCTTTCACGGTGAGCGGTGGGACTATATGCTCTCAATAAAACGCCGCAACGAAGCAGTTGAGATCAAACGTTTTAGCGCCTATTTCGAGGGTGATTACCTGACTCGCTTTGGTGGTGACATCAAACCCGCTGAAAATGTGGAATCAAATCAGGAAAAGCGTGAACTTGTAGCCAGCGTACCCGATTATGACGGGGATTTTGGTATTCTGGAGAGACTTTGGTATTCACTAGGATTCGGTGAGCCAGACTAGTGGGCAGTGTAGTAAATTCATTAATTTCCAGAGCCCACGGTTAACCCGCTCAGGAAAATAATCCAGCTGTAGTTTTCTGAATTTAATTCATGCTGGAGCGAGCAGCAATCGTTCAAGCCCCCCCTTTACGCATCGTCTTACCCTCTGCAGCCCGTTTCTTCCTAGCCTCCTTGGGATCAGCAATTAATGGTCGGTATATCTCTACCCTGTCTCCTTCAGTCAACAGACTTTCAAGTTTGGCCGCCTTGCCGAAAACACCTGTTTTGTTGACTTTAAGGTCAATCTCCGGGAACCGCTCAAGAACGGCTGACTGTTCTATCGCCTGTTGAACTGTCAAGGGTTCACTGGACTCGACCACCAGTAATACCTGCTCGTCCAACTTGCCATAGGCAACTTCATATTTCATTGTCCTGCTTTCCTATAAATCTCGTCTGCACGTTGGCAAAAGGCATCTACCAGCGTATTGGCGATTTGACTGAAGACCCGACCAAAAGCAGCATCAATCAATCGGCCAGCGAATTCAAATTCCAATACTAATTCAACCTTGCAAGCATCTTGTTTGAGTGCAATAAAATGCCAGCTCCCGTGTAATTTTTTGAATGGACCATCCCTCAAATGGATATCCATTCTTTCATCTGTAACCAGTTTATTGCAGGTTGAAAACCGCTGTTTGATACCTACCCGTGACACTTCGAGTTCACCACATATCTCTTCAGGTGTACGGGAAATCAATCGACTAGCGCTGCACCAGGGTAAAAAATGTGGGTAGTCCTCGAAATCACAAACCAACTGAAACATTTCATGGGCTGAGTGTGTAACCAGCGCACTCTTTTTAACAACCGGCACTTTTAAAATATTCCAATAGCATTCAAAAAAACCACCACTACAGCTAATGGCGATACATAACGGATCAGTGTCCACCACAGTTTGTATCGTCCAGGGCCCATCTGAAATTCATCCTGACTGGATGATTTTTTCATCAACCAACCACTGAACACCGCGATCAGCAAACCACCCAGGGGCAACATAATGTTGGCCGTCAAATAGTCGAGCAGATCAAAAAAGGTCATACCGAAGAGTTTCAACTCCGATCCGATATTAAATGAGAAGACAGTACCCAGACCGATAACCCAAGTTGTCATACCAATCCAGATTGAAGCACGAACTCGCGTCATACTGCGGTTCTCAACCAACCACGCTACTGCAGGTTCGATAAGAGAGATCGAAGAACTCCAGGCAGCAAAAACCAGCAGAATAAAAAACAGCGTGCCAAAAATTTGCCCCCCAGGCATAGCCCCAAAGGCGATCGGTAGAGTCTGAAAAATCAGACCGGGACCTGCTCCTGGCTCGAGACCATTTGCAAAAACAATGGGGAAGATAGCCATACCGGCTAATAGAGCAACCGCTGTATCCAATAATGCGATTAATACTGCCGATCCCGCAATTGAGGACTTTTTCGGCATATAGGAGCCATAGACCATGATTGCCCCCATACCCAAGCTCAAGGTAAAGAATGCATGCCCCATCGCAACCAATAGCGGACTGCCACTGAACTTACACTGTTCAAGCCCATCAACAACCTGACAAGTATAAATTAACTTATTGAAATCCGGGGTAAAAAGAAACTCAACACCCTGAACAAAAAAGCCAGTATTCATTGCATATCCGACCAACACAATGAGTAGTACAAATAGTGCTGGCATCAGATAGGTGACGGCCCTTTCAAGACCCGACTTCACCCCTTTCGCAACCACAAACATACTCATCAGCATGAACAGGGTATGCCAGGCCAAGAGTCGTTCTGGACTACCCACCAATCCATTGAACAGTCCCTCGATAGCAACCGCATCCATGCCATTGAAAACCCCAGCACCGGCACGCACAACATAAGCCAACGCCCATCCCGCAATGACACTGTAGTAGGAGAGGATGAAAAAACCGGCTAAAACACCACTCCAACCAACCAGTGCCCAGGCTTTATTGGCACCCTCCTCCCGACTCAGAGCTGCCATTGTGTTGATCGGACTCTGTCTGCCTCTTCTTCCGAGCATGATCTCGGCCATCATGATAGGTATACCTACCAATGCGATACATAACAGATACACGATAACAAATGCACCACCGCCATTTTCACCGGTGATATAGGGAAACTTCCAGACGTTACCCAAACCAACTGCTGATCCGGTAGCTGCCAGAATGAATACCAGCCGTGACGACCACTGACCATGAATGGATTGTCTTTCAGTCATATAATCTTGCCCTTTAACAGCCCCTGAATGAGCACCCCCAAAGCTTAACTGAATATTGCCACGTGAGGTTAGGAATTTAAATGCTGATGATTTTCCTGATTTCGAGGGCATTTCACAAGCCAGCTCTAGCTAGTAGTCTAATACAGCATTAGAATAGCCCGATGGCAAGCAAAGCAAAGAAGAAAGGTCAGGGGCGCCCTACTATAGCGCTGAACAAGAAAGCAACCCACGATTTTTTCATTGAAGATCGATATGAGGCAGGTCTGGCTCTACAAGGCTGGGAGGTCAAAAGCCTACGGGAAGCACGGGTTCAAATCAAAGAGAGTTACGTCACTATCAAGGATGGCGAGGCCTTTCTATTTGGTGCCCATATCGTCCCCCTGAGTACTGCCTCCACCCACATCCACCCTGATCCCACACGCACGCGTAAACTCCTGTTGCATCGCAGTGAGCTGAATAAATTAATCGGGCTTGTGGAGCGCAAAGGCTACACACTGGTACCAACCGCGCTCTACTGGAAGAAAGGCATGGCGAAACTGGAAATAGGCATCGCCAAAGGCAAGAAGCTCCATGACAAAAGAGCGACAGATAAAGACCGTGACTGGAAAAGAGAAAAAGAGCGCCTCTTTAAGCACAGCTGATCCCATTTTCACAGCTCAGCGACACTAAGCATATTTTCATTGGTCAGGAACCACTGCCTGGCATATAATGTCTGACTCACTAACCGTTACGGGGGCGACGTAGGCTTCGACGGGGGTTGCAAAACCTGAAGTGCATGCCGAGGTGCAGAATACCTCGCAAAACTATCTGCAAACTTATAGTTGCCAACGACGACAACTACGCACTCGCCGCTTAATACCCGGTAGGGTGCCGTCTGACTGGAGCCGTGCTTGTGCGTCCAGCTTTTCAGGCGTCATATCTCACAAGATCGCGTTGAAGCTCGTCCGGGGTGGATTCGTTAAAACCTTACCGGAATCGCTTATTGCGCGCCCTGTCCGTCGGGTGGTAATCGGCTAAATATAATAGGCTGGACTAAGCATGTAGAACTTTTGGCAGAGGACTCGCGGACGGCGGTTCGAATCCGCCCGCCTCCACCAATTCAACAAACTTTCTTCTTATTCTGGCAAATCAATGGATGCCTTTGTGTATCCATTGATTGCTTCAGCTCTATCAAACTGTCTTTCGTAAAGTCGTCTTAGCTTCTGTATCAGCAGTAGGCACATGACGTCCGTAGTCATCAGAAAACCGTTCGATATCGTCTTCCCCCAGATAGCTACCTGTCTGCACCTCAACAATTTCCAAAGGAATAAGACCAGGATTTTCAAGGCGATGCATGGTTCCAATTGGTATGTACGTAGACTGATCCTCTGTTAGTAACTTTTCTTCTTGTCCATTAGTTATCCTTGCAGTGCCTTTTACTACAACCCAGTGTTCAGCACGGTGATTGTGTTTTTGCAATGAGAGGCTGGCTCCAGGATTGACGACAATTCGTTTTACTTTGAATCTTGCACATTCGTCCACGGTTTCGTATCTACCCCAAGGGCGATACACCCTGACATGACTGAAATGTTCAGTTCGACCTGAGACTTTGAGCCGATCAACGATATCTTTTACATCCTGTGACCGTGATTTATCAGCAACCAGCACTGCATCAGCGGTTTCGACAACCACTAAACCATCCAAGCCAATACCGGCAATCATTCGACTTTCGCTACGCAAATAGCTGTTCGTAACATCCTTGGCGAGAACATCCCCTAAAAAGACATTATCATCATCACTATCTTTTACCGCTGCATCCGAAAGAGCAGACCAGGAGCCGATATCACTCCAGTCAGCTTCCATCGGTACTACCATGGACTTGTCTGTCTTCTCCATCACTGCATAATCTATGGACTCAGAAGGACAGGCGAGAAAAGCCTCTTTATCCAAACGTATAAAATCCAGGTCTACGCTCTGCTTCTCATAAGCAGTAGTCGCTGCTCGAATTATATCAGGTTGGTATTTTTCAAGTTCATCCAGATAGAGTTGCGCTCGAAATACGAACATTCCGCTGTTCCACAAATAGCATCCTGAATCAAGGTAGTTCTGTGCCGTCTCCAAATTCGGCTTTTCAACGAACTCTTTGACTGGGTAAGCGCCTGCAGTCTGACTCTCTGTATCCTTACAGATATAACCAAAACCTGTTTCAGGTTTGTCAGGCACCACACCAAATGTCACCAAGCCACCATTTTTCGCTGCCTCGATCCCCTGTTCCATTGTTTCCAGAAACTGTGCTTGATCATTAATAATGTGATCTGAAGGGGTCACCATAATGAGTGCCTCTTTATCATGCTGCAATGCATGCAGCGCTGCACAGGCGATTGCTGGCGCCGTATTTCTGCCCACTGGCTCAAGCATGATACCGATAGATTTTTTATCCAACTTTCGTATCTGCTCGGCAACCATAAAACGGTGCTCTTCATTACATACAATCAAGGCATCAGTGCTTTCCGGTAAACCAGAAACTCTCTCCAGCGTTGCCTGAAAAAGTGAACTTTTATCCAGTAGAGGTATGAACTGTTTTGGATAGGCACTCCTGGATAGTGGCCATAGTCGTGTTCCTGATCCGCCTGATAAAATAACTGGTACTATCAATGTACTCTCCATCCTTCAAGTAATCTAATACAGATCCGATTCATTTCCTGAACCCATTGTTCAGAACCTGCTTCTGTGTAGCATCGTAATTCCGGGGCATTACCTGAGGGGCGCAAGTGAACAATATCATCCCCCTTAAAGGTAATGCGTACACCGTCCGTTAAATCAATAGTTTTGACCTCTCCAAACTGATCACCAAAAGCCTGCTCAACTGCTTTACTGTCGCGCTCAAAATCTCCGCTTTTAAAGGTTTCCAGTCGTTTATGACTGAGGTCGATGGGAAATGCCTTCAAACGATTGCTGAAGGTATATCGTGCAGGTGCCGAAGCCAGTAATTCAAAGACCTTCATTCCTTTGCTGCGAGCCAGATTCAAGATACTCAGCATGACAATCAACGCATCTCGGGTGGGTAGTGGTTCGAGTATCCTACCCGCCAGTGACAGACTGTCGGCATTGAGAAATCCACCATTGGCTTCGTATCCGACTACACCCTGCTTTCCTTCCTGAAGCAGATGCTGCATGGCAGACACGACATAGGGAGATCCGATACGGGTACGGCTGATCCCATTGAACCAACCAGAACGCTCGACTGCACTGTTACTGCTTACAGGCGTTGCGATCCAATTTGCCTGAAGAAAATTAGCACATAGCATTCCTGCCATATCGCCACGCAACCAATCTCCCTTTTCATCACTGACCAATGGCCGATCACCATCTCCATCAGTTGATACAATACTATCCAGACCGTGTGCATGGACCCATTTTTTCGCTAAAACAATATCCTCTGACCTGATCGCCTCAGTATCCACCGGGATAAACTTTTCAGAAAAACCTAAGCGGGTGACTTTTGCGCCTAATGCTTCAAGAACCTCTGCAGCGGATTCCCTGGCGACACTTGAGTGCTCATACAAACCGATTTTCATACCATCCAGACAACCTGGTTCAAAAAAATCGATATATCTTTTTACATATTTCTTATATGCCTCACGCTCGATAGGAGGCAGGTCAATGGATTGGGTGAAAGCGCCTTGTTGATCAAAGAGGTCTTTAGGAATCGCTATCTTCTGATTGCGAATTGCCTCTTCATCCTGCTTTAAAATTTCACCATCAGGACGATTGAACTTTATTCCATTACGGTCATCTGGTATGTGACTACCGGTAACCATAATCGAGGGAATACACTGTTGTAGTCCATAGAGTGCAACCGCCGGAGAGGGGATAAAACCACAGTTAATGGGCTGAAGACCACTATTAAGAATAGCCTTACAGACCGCCCCCATGATTCTTGGAGTACTGGAGCGAAGATCCCCAGCTACAGCAACCTGTCCTTTTCTACTGCTCAGCCCAGAATCAGTAAGATGTTGCAGGAATGCAGTTGTATATGAATATGCAATTTTTTCACTCAATGCACTCACTAAACCCCGTGCACCGCTAGTACCAAACGTAACCCCGGAATCCCGCATCATTTCGGTTATTGTGTGGTAGCTCAAATCCATATTAAACCTAAATAGGTTGTCCTTAAAAAATAGTTAACTGTTAGCGTATGAATAGGTCTTCATAATGGTGCTGATGCGCTATTGAAAGTCCAAATCGTTTAGGAAAACCTATCCTTATGAATCGTGATAATATTTCTTGAATAGTAACTTGGCAGAATCTCGATTGAAATCAGTTATGCGTCTACCTGATTTACCAAGTTCTCCATGATCTTCGCGCTGAGGCCTTAAGGAATCAGCCTGGCCTCCTGCTAAAACCACTGGCTTGACGATGTTAGACGCATCCTGATTACTCTGCGTGTGAGCATTTCGAGCCTTGGCTTTATCTTCTAAAACCGAGATGACCAGTTTGCTATCCAATAGTGTTTTCTGATCGGCGAATCCATAAACCAGAGCCGCATCACAAATTGTATTGATAACCCGGGGAATCCCCTGACTGGCACGGTAAACCAGAGTAGATGCGCCCTTGGTGAAAAGAGGCTTGTTCCTTCCTGCCAATCGGGTTCGGTGAAAGATATAGGCCCGTGTTTCATCTTCACTAAGTGCAGATAAATGGTAATCAACCGAGACTCTCTGTTGAAATTGCAGAAAATCATCATGTTTCAGCATACTGCGTAACTGCGGCTGGCCGACAAGCACAATTTGTAACACTTGATGCTTATCTGCATTGATATTCGATAGCAGTCTTAATTCTTCCAGAACCTGGGCTTGCAGATTTTGAGCCTCATCGACAATCAGTACAGTTCGTCTGTTTTGTGCGTATTGCTCAATGAGAAATTGGGTGAAAATATCATGTAGAACAACCCGTTCCTTTTCACGGTACTCCAACCCGAATGCCAACAGTACCCACTGAAGGAGTTCTCCCATATCGTGATGGCTGGTGTTCACCAGTCCAACAGTAATATCTTCATCCAACTGGTTGAGCAAATGACGGATCAGTGTTGTCTTACCACTGCCTACTTCACCTGTTATTACTGAAAATCCTGCCTGACTAACCATCCCATACTCAAGCATGGCATAGGCAGTACTATGCTTTTTCCCTAAAAACAGGAAAGAAGGATCTGGAAGTAAGGTGAATGGTTTTTCAGTAAAACCGTAGAAATCTTCGTACATCCGTGCTCAGGCTCAGGAAAGCAGCCACTTCTCCAAATATTAGGTTATGGTTCTGTTATTATCTCACGCAACGCTGATTTACAGCAATAATCAGATCGACATTTTCACTATTTCAGCTGAAATTCTGTAAGTTGTTGATTTAACTATGATATGTCAATTAAGGACTGTTAGTTAGCTGCTTTTTTAAAGCAGGACTTCGTCTTCCATACATCTTTTAAGGGAGCTGATCCAATCAGGCAAAACCAAGTTAAACTGTTGATTTAACTTTGAATTATCAAGTACTGAGTAGGCTGGACGCTGCGCCGGGGTTGGGTATTCTGAGGTAGTTATGGTTTTCAGCGAACAAGATTCCCCTGAAAGAGCGAGAATCTGACTGGCGAAACCATACCAACTGGTTACCCCACCTCCTGTCATATGGTAGAGCCCTCGCACTTGATTGATCTGCTTTAAGCCCAGATGGAGCTGGAGAATAATCTGTGCCGTTGCCTCGGCAATCATTCGACTCCAGGTTGGCGCCCCCTTCTGGTCGTCCACTACACTTAGCTCATCTCGTTCCCTGAATAACCGCAGCATGGTTTTCATGAAATTCTGGCCATGATTGCCGTATACCCAGCTTGTTCTAATAATCAAAGCATTCACATCTGCCGCAAGAATACGGCGCTCACCTTCCAGTTTAGTCTCTCCATAGACACCAAGTGGAGCGGTTTCATCACCCTCCGTGTAGGGTGTACTGCTTTCACCAGAGAAGACGAAATCTGTCGAGTAGTGGACCATCACTGCACCAACTTCAGCAGCCATATGAGCCAATAGCTCAGGAGCCTCAGCATTCAGTTGATGTGATAGCTCGATTTCAGATTCTGCTTTATCAACCGCTGTATGTGCAGCTGCATTAACAATGTAATCAGGCTGTAGAGTTGCAACTGTCGTTTTTACAGCTTCTGCATCAAGAAGGTCCAAGGCATAACCATAGCTACCACAAAGCGAAGTTGCTGCTACATCGGCAAATGTAGCCATTGTCCGCTGGAGCTCCCAGCCTACTTGGCCATCACAACCAATCAAAAGAATTTTAGGACGAAGCATGACTACCTTACGAGGAACTTTCAGGTTGGTATATTGGGAACAACTCTGTCTCTATTTCACTGAGAAGTGGTGCATCCCGGTCTTTTTCGGCCAACAATGGGGTTAGATCAGATGGCCACTCGATCCCAATCTCAGGATCATTCCATAGCACTGAAAATTGGGTTTCTGGATGGTAATAATCGCTGCACTTATATGAAAATATGGCGTCTTCACTGAGCACAAGATAGCCATGGGCAAAACCTTCCGGCACATAAAACTGATGGTGGTTGGATTCTGAAAGATGTACACCGACCCACTGCCCAAACCAGGGTGAGCCTCTACGCACATCGACTGCCACATCAAAAACTTCACCACGAATAACCTGTACTAGCTTTCCCTGACCAAAAGGATTCTGAATATGCAGGCCACGTAAAACCCCCCGCTCTGAATAGGCTTGATTATCCTGTACAAATCGCTGTGGCAGACCAAATGATGCATATCGATCACTTTGCCAGCTTTCCATAAACCAGCCACGCTGGTCACCGAAAACCTTGGGCTTAAGAATCAGCACCCCCGGAATTTTTGTCTCTTGCACATCCATGTCTACATTCTCCGCTCGCAAAGGCTAAGCAGGTATTGTCCGTAGCCGTTTTTGCTCAGGGCCTCTGCCATCGATTTCAGCTCCTCTACACCGATCCAGTCTTGAGTGAAGGCAATCTCCTCTGGACAGGCAATCTTTAATCCCTGGCGTAACTCTATTGTTTCAATAAAATTACTGGCCTGGATCAGGCTCTCATGAGTACCGGTATCGAGCCATGCAATCCCACGCCCCATCTTTTCCAGCTGCAATTTACCCATTTCCAGGTAACATTTATTGAGATCTGTGATCTCCAGCTCTCCTCGTGGTGAAGGCTTGAGGGACAATGCCAGATCTGTTACCTGCTCATCGTAAAAATAGAGGCCGGTAACTGCATAGTTTGATTTCGGTTTCTCTGGTTTCTCTTCAATCCCGCTGACCAGTCCCTGATCATCAAAATCAACAACACCATAGCGTTCTGGATCCTTAACCCAATAGCCGAAAACTGTAGCACCATCCGTAGAAACGGCAGCCCGTTTCAGCGACTCAACCAAACCATGGCCGTAGTAGATATTATCACCGAGTATGAGACAACATGGATCCCCAGCTATAAACTCCTGCCCGATAATAAAAGCCTGGGCCAATCCACCTGGTTCAGGCTGCACCGCATATGTGATATTGATGCCCCACTGTTTACCATCACCTAACAAGCCCTCGAAAAGGTGAGCATCTTGAGGAGTAGTAATAATCAGGATATCCCGAATTCCTGCCAACATCAGTGTGGAAAGCGGGTAGTAGATCATCGGCTTGTCATAAACCGGGAGTAACTGCTTTGAAATCGTGAGCGTGAGTGGGTGGAGACGAGTGCCTGAGCCACCAGCCAAAATAATACCTTTGGTTACAGTTTTTTCCATCACTCGCCCTGCCCCAGCCGTTCACCACGATAGCTACCGTCCAGAACCCTTTGGCTCCAGGTCACATTTTCCAGATACCATTGAACAGTTTTTCTCAATCCTGTCTCAAAGGTCTCCTTGGGCGTCCAACCCAGCTCACGCTCAAGTTTGCCTGCATCGATCGCATATCGCTGATCATGGCCTGGCCGATCATTTACAAAAGTCTTTAACTGATTGTGGGGTATATATTCAGAGTCAGGGGCCAATTCATCCAGTAAGGCGCAGAGGGTATCCACCACCTCCAGGTTGGACATCTCATTATTACCCCCAACGTTATAGACCTCTCCAGCCCTTCCCGATTCAAGTACCCGCCAGATAGCACTGCAATGGTCTTCAACATAGAGCCAATCCCGTACATTACTACCATCGCCGTAGATAGGGAGCGGCTCACCAGCCAGCGCCTTCTGAATGAAGAGCGGAATAAGCTTTTCGGGAAACTGATATGGACCATAGTTATTTGAACAATTTGTCGTCAATACCGGCATGCCATAGGTGTGATGCCAGGCACGTACCAGATGGTCAGAGGCCGCTTTGGATGCTGAGTAGGGTGAATTCGGGGCATAGGGCGTAGTCTCGGTAAACATCCCCTCCGCCCCCAATGAGCCATAGACCTCATCGGTGGAGACATGTAGAAACCGGAAAGAGTCAGCTTCACCAGCAGACAAGGTCTGCCAGTAAGATCTGGCACACTCCAACAGGTTGAAAGTACCACCTATATTGGTGTCAATGAACTCGGCAGGGCCATCGATTGACCGGTCAACGTGGCTCTCAGCAGCAAAATTGACCACAGCATCAGGTCGAAAGCGCTCAAAAAGGCTCGAAACCAGCTCCTGATCCTGAATTTTTCCCTCTACAAAATGGTGATTCGGATGATCTTGCAGCGATTGCAGAGTATCCAGATTACCGGCATAGGTCAGGGCGTCCAGGTTCACAACACGAGGCGGATTCGCCAAAGAGAGGAGAAAGTGGACAAAATTACCACCGATAAAACCGGCACCACCGGTCACGAGAATTGTTTTCATTACTTACAATGCCATCCAAATCAATATGTTATGCCACAGCCAACCGAAAACGCAATGCAGCATTATACAGAGTTGAGCCTCTGCCAACTACGTGATATTTAGATTTGGATTTGCAGGGCTCTACTTTGTTTAATTGTAAAAACTGGTAATCCATTAAAAGAGGGCTATGACTGTATCGACAGTCACGAATCTTACAGCATGTGGCAATGCTTGAGTGAATGTACAAAACCCGTGTGAATGGATACTCAATTTCAAATTCATTTGATGAGCAGACTTTTTTGCCCATTCTGTCTGCCTAAAGGTAAAACAAGGTACGGCAGGCAACACTCTACTCGCGCCAACTAAACGACTGCAGGGTAAGAGCAGCCCACCATCCTGGCAAGATCATGCTGAATTTATCATTGCTAGTAGAGCATTTATTATAAATCTCGGCAGGCAATGTAATGACCTTCACCCTCACTGTGACAATTTAGCTTTTAGTGATTCAGCCTCACTCATGCCTTCAAAAGATTTGCCAGATGCTAATGCCGCATCAAGATGATTTTTTGCAGCCCCATTATCCCCTATCTGATGATAAGCCAGGGCGAGATGGTAATCGATCTCAGGTATCTCTGAGCTTTTACTATGGGCCCGCCTGAGAACTGATAAGGCCTGATCTGTTTCACCACGCTTAAGGTAGGTCCACCCCAGCGTATCAAGCACAATCGGATTCTCGGATGTGGCAAAACTATCTACAAGTCTCAGTGCCTGATCCAGTTTAGCCTGATCAGGCTCCCCTCTAAGGAGTATCATAGCCAGATTATTAGCTGCCAAAACATGATCCGGATACTTAGCAATAATGCGCTGGTAGATTTGAATCGATTCTTCAACCTGCCCGAGCTGATCCAGCGCATTAGCAAGTTCGATACCCAAAACCGGGTCATTTGTATTCCCAAATCCTCTCTTCAAAATGGCTACAGCATCAGATTGGTTGCCTTCCATAAGCTTTATTTTAACCAGGTTACGATAGGGAACAGGCCACTCTTTTTTGATGCTGAGACTATGCTCGAAAGCACGTTCAGCTTCCTTAAGCCGCTTCTGTGAGAGGTGGAGTTCGCCCAACAAATTATAAGCAAGGAAGTGGTTCGGATCTGATTTAACAGCCTTCTCAATCTGTTTCAGCGCCTCACCAGCCTGTTCCAACCCCATATAGCTTTTCGCCAGTGCGACAAGCACATCGATTGCCCCAGGCTTAAGCTCCAAAGCGTGCGTTAATTGAGGCACACTCTTTTCCAGTTGCCCCTTGCTCTGGAGGACCAACCCCTGATAGTAGTAACCCAAAGCTTCATCTTTATGTTCTGATTGAAGAATTTTTGCTACATTCAACAATTCATTCCAGTTTTTTTGTTTTAGATAGACGATTCCAAGACCTCGAAGCACCGTAATATCTTTGGGTGCGAACCGACGCATCTTTTGCAATACAACTGCTGCATCATCAAGTTCACCCATCTGAATCAGTAGTTGAACCAACTCAAAATTAGTCGCTGATTCCTGAGGCTGAATCTTGATGGCATCCTCAAGGCTCTGCCGAGCCAGCTCGATCTCCCCCTTCTTTAAGTGAGATCTCGCTTTCAGACGATGGGCCTTGACGTAACCAGGATCTTCTCGCAGCAGGGTTCGCAGATCAGCAATACCCCTATCTGGATCATTTGTAACCAGTGCAATACCGGCACGCACCAAAAGCGCATCTTTATATTTTGGATCTGCCTCCAGCACCTCTTCGACCAGTTGATTGGCCTGATCGATCGAACCCTCTTTGACCAGAACACTAGCTTTGAGTGTTTTGGCAACCAGTCCGTCCGAAGTCTCACCGGCCTGATCAATAACGTCGGACAGCACACCAATAGCCTCAGCCTTGCGGTCAGAACTGATATAGTTTCGTGCCAATTCAAGTTTGAAAGCATGAATCTTAGGGTTTTGAGCAGCATACTCACTCAGTAGTTCCTCTGCTTTCTCCTCATCATTGTTACTTTTCAAAAAGGCGACCAGACCGATTTTCGCTTCAACACTATCGGGAAGATCGGTTACAGCCTGCCTGAAGACCGCCTCTGCCAAATCGCTTTTACCCTTCTCTTTGTAGTAGCTGGCTAAATGCAAGCGATGTTGTAACTTATCAGGATTAGACTTGATCAAGTCAGACAACACGCTGACAACATCCTCCTCTCTATTCGCCTTGGCATAGAGCTTAGCCAACAGCAGGTATGAGGCAACCCGATCACTATTTTGGGCTAACGAATCCTTGGCAATCTTGATTGCACGATCCATCTCTCCTTGATCCGCATAGAGTGCCGACAGTAGTGAAGCGGCCTCAACATTACCCGGATCAGACGATATCGCATTCAGCACATCTTCTATTGCTGCATCACTCTTACCTGATTTTGCCATGGCAAAGCCACGAAGCACGAGTGCTTCTGCGTGATTCGGGATGATAGTCAAAGCTGCACCAGCTGCTTCTAACGCCTTTTCAGTCTCTCCTGCAAGGACATAAATGGTGCCAAGATGAACCTGAGCATCCAGATGTTTTGGATTCAGCTCCACAGCCCGGAAGAAGAGTGAAAAAGCCTTTCGCCAGTTTTCCTCATTTTCTTCGAGCAAGCCGAACATATAGTAGGCATCGGCGTCTTTGGGATCGATCTGCAGAACATTTTTGAATTCGAGACGGGCTTTGGTGTAGTTGCCTTGATTGTAGAGTTCCATTCCACGATCGAAATAGGCTTGTTTTCGATCTTCCTTACTGGAGCAACCCGAAACCATGGCGAGCACTGACCAAACAAGAACTATCAAAAGAGATTTTTTTACAGAGAAAGAGAGATCCAGGGTCGTCTTCATTGACATTACCTACTTATCCGAGAATGCCCACCTTGCACTCATTTTTGGTGGGCCATTAATTTATCATTTTACAATCAAACTGTTGTATTTCTATTAACAAATGTTTCACACAGGAAAACACAACACCTGATTCATAGTTGTGTAAATAATTCTGAAAATGTATTTCCTTCAAGCAACACAATTAGTTGGGGATATAGTCTTCCAACAAGGGAACTACCTGACCTGCAAACATCTCAAGACGCTTATCGCCATCTGACCAATCCTCACCATCGCCGATAGATACCGTCAACCTAACAAGGGCACCATCTGTACGATGCTCAGTTAGACCATCCAGAAACAGATACCATTTTACCAGCCATTCATTGGTAATCACACGACCACGTTGCTGAAACCAGTAGTAGACCAACTTTTTGGTATCACCCCGCATGATAACGAGCCGATTGACTTTCAGTGGGTTCCCATTGACCTGCAGACCAGGTAGAGCGATTTCGGTAACCTTATCTATCTCCCAGCCCCCCCCAGGGATACAGGAACGGGGACTATGTGCAGCCGAACCAGCTTGTTGAGAGGCATAGTAGGCGATGTAGAAATTAACCATTGAGCCAACTGAATTGGTATAGTCACCGATAATATAGTCATCCAACTTCAGGGATTTAAGATAGATATCCTCTAACATTTCCTCATCACCCCGCCAGTCACCTATCTGCATGGGAAAAGCGCTAAAGTCATGTCGATCAGGAAGAAGTTCCTCCTGATTTTTCACATAGAGAGAGCTGACCGCTATTAAGGATACCGATGCCAGAATGGCATAGTGGACAGGAGTAACTGACCTAACACGAAAAGTCATGCCCTCAGGTAATGGTTTCGGCATTTCCAATCCAAAGACATCACTGAGTTGTCGCTTGGATCTCCCTATTTTCGCCAAAACAGTCATCTCCAGTAACAGGATCAAGAGGCATGACATAAACACAATCCAGCCCTCGAAATAGTGCAAGAAGCCATCGGCCTGCTCCTGTCCCCAGTTATCCACCAGCACACCGATTACCCCGATACGGAAACTATTCATCAGCACGGTGATAGGAATACTTGAAAGAAAAACAATCGCCCTCTTCCAGAACTCAACCCGATACAGATAGGCGGCCAGAAAAGCAAGGCTAACCAATGGGAATAGATAACGCAGCCCACTACAGGCCTCGACGACCTGAAGCTTATAGCTACCCAGGTCAATCACATTTCCTTCAAGAAAAACACTGATGCCGAACCAGCGAATCACTTCGACACCCAATTCAGAAGATATCAGTTGCAGCTTTCCTGAAAGATTGTTGTAGATGAAAGGCGGAAGGGGAACGATAAAGAAAAGCAAGAAAATGGGGCCGAGTACTATTTTAAATGCTGGCCATCCCAAAATCGCATAAGCTAGCCCCATGATGGTGAGAATCGAGGCATACTGAACCAGGGTATAGGTGGTAGAAATCTCCCCCACAAAAAAAAGGAGACCTGCCACAAGCAGAATCACCACACCCAGCCAGGATGGGTGAAATTCCGACTCGATTAGCCTGCCTCGCCGCTGCCAGATCAGATAAGCTGAAATAAAAGGTAAGAAATAGGCATAGCCATACTCCTCCTTATTGCCCCAGCGGCCAAGCATATCGACAACACCATCCCAGAATCCATAGATTAAGAGAATAGCGGAAACACCAAACAATCCCCATACCATTGGAGAAATGCGCCATCCAGTTGGAGTAGTTGTAATCACAATGTCCTTAGTTATCTATCCATTTAATATAAAGATTCGGCAAAAGCAATTGTATATCTACAAGCACTAACGTTAAAAAAAACACTATTTAGCCATACATTCAGTCACAGGCTAAAGTGGTAGCATGACCTACCCCGCACCACTCAAGTCCAATGCACATAATCAGTGGATCACCCCCTCAAGCTCTCCTGATTTGCCAAAAACCATTGATAAGTCAGCTTGATACCATCTTTTAAAGAGGTTTGAGCCTGCCAGTCAAGGGATGATAAACGACATACATCCAACAATTTTTGCGGAGTTCCGTCTGGCTTGCTTGTATCAAACTCAAGACTACCCTGATAGCCAGTCACCTCACCGACAAGCTGAGCAAGTTCGCCAATGGCAATATCATTCCCAACGCCGATATTTACCATATCGGTAAACCCGTTCTTGTTCATTAAATAGACACAGGCATCCGCCATATCATCCACATAGAGAAACTCCCGACGAGGCGTCCCTGTCCCCCAGACAACAACCTTGTCATCACCCCGTATCTTTGCCTCGTGAAACTTACGAATCAGGGCAGGCAGTACATGGGAGTTCTGCAGATCGAAATTATCGTTGGGTCCATAGAGATTGGTCGGCATGACGGAGACATACTCTGTCCCATACTGACGATTGTAGGCTTCACACATCTTGATGCCAGCAATTTTGGCGATCGCATAGGGCTCGTTAGTCGGTTCCAACGACCCTGTCAGCAGGTAATCCTCCTTCATGGGTTGCGGGCAGAGCTTGGGATAGATACAGGAACTACCAAGAAACATCAGCCGTTTCACCTCACTGGCATAAGCAGCCGATATGACATTCAGCTCTATCGCAAGATTATCAACAATAAAATCCACCGGGTAAGTATTATTCGCATGTATACCGCCTACTCGGGCTGCGGCAAGAAAAACATAATCTGGTTTTTCACTGTTAAAGAAATCCATGACCTCTTCGCGATTTGTTAAGTCTAGCTGGGCGTGCGTACGCAACAGAAGATTATTCCATCTGCTTTTCTTCAACCGTTCTACGATTGCCGCCCCAACAAGTCCGCTGTGTCCGGCAATATAGATCTTTGCATCCAGTTCCATACCCTGCCCCCCCTATCACTCGAAATAGCGATAAGAACGGAAACCGGCTTTTTCGATCACCACATCCTTCTCAGCAAGAGATAGGTCCTCTCTTGCCATTTCAGCAACCAGTTCACTGAACGGTATCTCTGGCACCCATCCTAGCTCATTCTTGGCTTTACTCGGGTCACTGAGTAGGGTTTCCACCTCTGTCGGACGAAAATAACGTGGATCAACCCGCACAACAACAGTACCAGGTTGTGGTCCAGTACCATTTGAATTGGATTCAACGATTCCTTGCTCATCAAGCCCTTCACCTTCCCAACGCAACGAGATACCTAACTCCTTAGCTGCTGCATCCACAAATTCACGCACTGAATGTTGCTCACCCGTACCGATTGCGAAATCATCTGGTTTATCCTGCTGTAGCATCAACCACTGCATCTTCACATAGTCATGTGCATGACCCCAGTCTCGGAGCGCATTCATATTTCCCAGATAGAGACAATCCTGCAACCCAAGACTAATACGTGCCATTGCCCGTGTAATCTTACGTGTGACGAATGTTTCACCCCTTACTGGTGACTCGTGATTGAATAAAATACCGTTACAAGCATACATCCCATAGGCCTCACGGTAGTTCACGGTAATCCAGTATGAGTAGAGCTTTGCGCAGGCATAGGGAGAACGAGGGTAGAAAGGTGTCGTCTCTTTCTGTGGTGTCTCACGAACATCGCCAAACAATTCTGAAGTCGAAGCCTGATAAAAACGTGTCTTTTTCTCCAACCCGAGTATCCTGATCGCTTCCAGCAAACGTAAAGTACCAATAGCATCTGCATTCGCTGTATATTCGGGAGTTTCAAATGAGACCGCCACATGGCTTTGCGCCGCTAGATTGTAGATCTCATCTGGTTGAATTTCCTGAATAACCCGAATTAGATTCGTCGAATCAGTTAAATCCCCATAGTGTAAAATAAAATCACGTTTATCCGCATGAGGGTCTTGATATAGATGATCAATTCTATCTGTGTTGAACGATGATGCACGTCGTTTCAACCCATGAACTTCATACCCCTTCTTTAGGAGAAACTCTGCTAAATATGCACCATCTTGGCCTGTAATACCGGTAATAAACGCCTTTTTCATCTTTTCTGCAAATCCATTCTTAGTTTCAAATTCCACTTATTTAGAAAGTATCAAAAGCATTGACTTCTACAAAACTCAATCATAAGAATCCTGCATTAGTCATCAATCAGCACATAATATATACAAACAGATAATTCGTACACTGATTATTAGCCCCAGAATATTAATTACATCACCATCTATGCATATAAGTTATCCCAACTGGTGTCATCAATCTTACAAATCATCAATAATATGGTACTTCACAAGCTGTAATTATTGGGTTTCATAAGTATTTAAGCCTGTCATAGCCTGCCGAAGGGTAGTGAATTGAGTCTATATCCATACTATCGAGATTTCATGAGAACATGCATCATCAAATAAATATGCTGAATTGGGCATATTCTTGTATTGAGTGTAAAGGTACTAACTGCACTAAATAGACAGAGATGGAAGCCAAATCAAAGTCATACCCACATTATCTGTGTTTTAAGGTAATATTATATCAGACTCAACCATATCCTTTGAAATCTTGCTAAATATATCAACGCGTTTTGTAAGCTTCCGCGATGAAACCGGATGATGTCAGATTGTAATTGTCAGTCAGAAATAAATACTGAATATTTGTCACAGTATCTTTGATATCGATGTAGCTATCGAAACAGAACATTAGCCGGCTTCGACACCATCAAAGAATGCTTTAGTCACTTGTTAGTTGTGCGGCTTTCTTTAGCCACTGATGCTCATTAATATATTCACGTTTTTTTAAATAATCCTGACACAACACAAATATGATATATACGATTGTTTTAATTAGTTATTTTTGACTAATGCATAATTATAGCGTCATATATCGAACGCAATGATATTCAGTTTTGGTTTTATCCATAATCGTCTAAGAAGGGAGTAAGCATCCCATAATAATTCATTCATCCCACAAGTCAGGTGTATTTTCTTTAGTGTGAACGACTTGTCAAAAAAACTGGAAACGAGGAATGCCTTAGGTAATAATCTGCTCATCTAAATGGCGGTTTTCAATAATAAAATACTTGTTTCTTTAAATATTTTAAGATACAAAAAAGATATTAGTATTCGAAGTTAACCTGTACGCCGCTAATACTTAAAGCGATTTCTATTTATTAGACAAGTTGCTTTTTAGCCATTTCATATTAGCTTCATGGACTAGCACTGATTACTGTCAATAGAGTTTCTTCCATACTCGAAAGCACGCCTTCTTTACTCCATTCTGCAGCAGCACGTTCCTTTGCTTTGTCGCCCATAGTAGTACGTAAATTACTATCTTTTGCAAGGCGAATGATTGCTTGCGCAAATTCCTTGCCATGCTCCGGAGAAACAGCGAATCCACAGCCTTTCACTGCTTCAAATACTTGTGTTCCTTCAGTAGCACCTGCTACGACAGGGCGACCACTAGCAAGAATATTTCCAAGTTTAGATGGCATAACAAGGTCTGCAGCTCCTGCTTTCTGTGGTAAAAGATGGATATCCGCTGCAATCATTAAATGTACAAAATCATCCATTTGTTGTAGTGGTAAAAATGTAATATTCTTTAAGCCATGTGCACTTTTGACCATATCTTCGCGACCTGCACCATCACCACAAATAGCAAAATGTATATTATTTTCATTTTTTAAATATTTCGCTGCCTCAATGAGAGTTTCTAAACCCTGTTTCTTTCCTAAATTACCAGAATAGAGGGCTAAAATCTGCTCTGGATGCTGCTTGAACACTCTTTCCCATTTCCCAGCCCCCTTAGTGGGATCAAACATATCAGTATTAGCCCAGTTTGGTATTAAAAGTATTTGTTTTTCTGGTACGTCTTTTTCAATGAGTTTATTGCGCATATTTGGCGAAATAGTTGATATTATTGAGAAAGCATGTAACGCAAGTCTCTCTATCTTTAGCGCGTATCTGTATATCCATGGCTTACTCAAGAGCCCAAGCTGAAAAGCTGCATCTACCTCAAAATCCTGGACATGAACACCGACCTTTGCCTTTGCTAACCAACCTGCTATTAATGCAATAGGTGTTGACATTAATGGAGGTGCCGTCAACAGAATGACATCTGGTTTTTGTTTTATTGCAAGCCAGAACATTATAGGTGCAGAAAATAATGTAAATGATAAAAGATGTACAATTCGTTTTAGCCCTGTAGGCTTCGCAGGTATGTACAATGGAACACGATATACTTCAGCATTATCAACTAATTCTTTACGGTACCTCCACGCTGAATAGCCCTTGGATACAGTCCACTCTGGATAGTAAGGTGGGGCAGTTACAACACTTACATGATGTCCCCTTTCTGTGAACCATGCCGCAGTTTCTCCCTGATATTTTCCAATTCCGGTTTGTTCTGGAAAGTGATTGAGTGAAAATAATAGTATCTTCATAAAGCCTACCGTAAAGCTATTCTACTGTCATTAAATAGAATACTTAATATTTGTATTCAAATTTGTCTTGGATATCTTGATTATTTCTATATATTAGGGTCTTCAGACGTAATTTCGGATAGAAAATAGCACTTTTATTAGTTTGATGTAAGGATAAATTGAGTTAGCACACATTGAGGGGCTTCTGGATAGATTAAAGTAAGACCTAAAGATACTACCATCTATAATTTACAGATATTCGAGTGTTTTATTTATACTAAGGTACGGTTGATTGATTCAGATCAAGTACCTGTAGTTAAAGTTAAGATAAGGGTGTGAGCAAACTGAAAAGCTTTTTACTCAGGTAATGAACACAAGCGATCTGGCTATGATCTTTTGCTACAAATACACAATGTATTTCAAGGTATTACACTATTATCTGATTAGACGGGTTCATTATCCGTACTGGTGTGAAGTTGCTGATCAATTACAATACCTAAGAGTGTATAGATTTGACTGATGCTTATCCTGGTCTCTTGCTGGCTTGACTGAGAGGTCATACTTAAGAAAGTTACAGAAGCTATAAGAACCAGCCGAGATCACGTATTCAATTCAATTGAGTGGTCGAAACCTTGTGCAAGTTACATCGAGATATATCTACTATTGAAACGATAGGTATCGATAAGTAAGCTTACTAATAAAATTATCTATTACATTGAATTGGTTTACAGCCAAAGGTCAGCTTACCAGTGAAATTTTTAAGATATTAATAAGCAGGTAAAACTACCCGTCATTAAATCGCATGGATCCCGGATATTTTATGCCACAGAAATTACATTGTCTTATACTCATAGTAAATTACCTCTTCAGGTAATTACCCTAGATTTGTTTATGGCTATTTCGACAATATATGTTTAGAGATCTGATGTACAAACATAAATTAGCATGTTTTTTCTATTTGTTTTTTATTTTTAATAGTACTACCTCAGTTTTACTCGCTGCTGTTCCTATTCCAGAACAAGCGAAAGAACAGGGATATTTAGAAAATACATTTAGTAGTAACTTTTTAATTAACGATATAGATATAGAAGATACTAGAAACTCTGGTTATGCTTGGTACGTAGGTAAATTTTTTGGATGGAATGCCACTCCTCGATATAATTTTTCATTCCATAACAAATATTTAACAATAACATCAAGTGAAAGTAATAATTTTTCAATTGCAACTGCGACACGCGTCAAGGAGGCACAGAAATGGGTTGGACAGGCTTTTGGTGGTGGAGGTTATTTTGAGGCAGATATAAGATTTGATCCTGATGAAGTTATTGTTTCAACCAGTGGTGGTTGGCCATCATTTTGGGCAATGGCTATAGAACACATGGCAAACCTTCCGGAAGAACAATGGACTGGACAAGACGACGGCTTTGTCCATTTCATAGAGGTTGACATCATGGAGTACCTAATTAAAGATCCTCTCAATAAACAAATTTATGGTGCCAACATTCATGACTGGTTTGGTGTTTGGAAAAAAACATGCAGTCCAAAACAGTTTTGTGGTCATAGTATTCCATACCTAAACGTTAAAAAAAAAGTACCTGATAAAATAGATTTAGGTAAATTTCATAAATACGGATTTCTATGGGTTCCAGCCACAAGCGACACTCAAGGATGGGGACAATTTTATTTTGACAACAAACCAATTGGCTCTAAGACAGTATGGTCCCTATACAATGGGCAGACAACATCAATGAGTAAGTCATCATGGACTTTTGGAATACTCGATAAACAGCATATAGTTTTAATTTTTGGAACAGGTAAAAATCTGTCTATGGATATTCGTTCTGCCCGAGTTTGGCAAAAATCTAATGAGAATAACTGGATACAATAAATATGACACTTCAGTTATCTGATAAAAATATACCCTCAAACAAACTTATTGTTTCTGAAAAATCAATTATTAGAATTGCTAAACTTATTGCTATATGTTTGGTTTGCGGATTCTTCATAAACTTTTTCCTACATTCTCGAATTCTTCAGGAACTTGCATTTATCGCTTTAATATTTCCAGCACTACTACAAATTCGGTACGGCCTTGCAGATATACGACGTGCGCATAGGCATTATATGTACGCACTTTTCTATTTGATACCTGTATTGTTATCATTTTTTATAAATCACTTAAATTCTGGTATCACTAATATATTCGATATTATTGTTATTATTAACTTATATTTTGGTTTTTACATAGCTGCTATATTTTCTAGTTGTAGTAAACATGACTTATTAAAGTACATCTTGAAATATGTTTTTTTATTTTCATTACCTCTATTTCTATATGTTTCTATTTCACAACGAGAAGCTTATATCTGGGGTAGATGGCATCCGTTTGATATACAACCAAACTGGTGGGGCATGATGACCCTTGGTTCCGTATGGGGTGCAATGGCTCTAAAATCGATGAAACTTCGAATAGCTGCAATTACAGCTGCTTTTATTTTTATGGTGCAACTTCAATCAAGGGGTTCCATTGTTGCCCTTATGCCAGTATTACTATTTAGCAGTGGACTATTCCTGCCAATACAATCTAGAAAATTATTCTATTTATTTATTACTCTATTAGTACTTCTTGTTGGTGTAACTGCTTCTGAAATAATCCTAGAGAGAGGAATTCTTGAGCGGTTAATAGATTATATATTTAACCAAGTATTGTTACTTAATGATTCACGTAGAGGTGTTGGAACTGGATTGACAGGAAGAACTGAAGGATATCTCCTCGCTTGGGAGGGATTCCTTAAATCACCGGTTTTAGGTAATGGTATTGGAGAGTATGATTTCGTTCATAATGGCTTTTTATTAATAATGGCAGAAACCGGATTGCTTGGACTAATTGGGGCGCTTATTATAATAGGAAGGAGTTTTTTTAGCATAGTTAAAAAAAGGAATTGGACTTACTTTGGTTTACTTATAAGCTATATTGCAGCACTAATGACGTTCCCAAGATCATTTAATATCAATATGACTGGTTTTATATTTATAATTTTAGTTATGAATAATTATACAACGAACAATAAATTATAATAACTTAACCTTATTTTAAAGTGCGATTAACTGAGTAGAGCCCATAGAGCAACATGATAGTATTTATAATTTTTTTCAAGCAAGGTCAAGAGACACATCAGAGCACTAAACGTAGCTTGCATAAGAGCAACAAAACCAGATAGAAGATTTGAAAAGTAGGTGCTATGGCTAATACCTTGGCATAAAAAACATCCAATCATGTATTTTCAACAATCAATCTAAACGTTATACTGATATGTTAAGCTCGCGATGTACTGAAGGGGTTCTGAATAATGGATAACGCACCATTAGCAATATTTGCTTATAATCGAGCTGATAATCTAAAAAAGACGCTTAAAGCACTAGAGGAGTGTAATGGTTTTTCCGACAGTCCGATTATATTTTTTATTGACGGGCCTAAAAACAGTGCAGATCAGGTTAAAATTGACAAAGTACAGAAATTTGTTGAATCTTTAAATTGGCCTAATATAGTCCAGATTAATATTCGTGATCAAAACTTAGGCCTTAAACAATCGATCTTTACTGGAGTATCTGACGTTTGTGCTAAGTATGGTCGAGCAATCGTATTAGAGGACGACTTAGTACTCTCTCCAGTTGCTCTTGAATACTTTAATGAAGGGCTAAAACGCTACAACGACAATGAGCGGGTTTGGAGTATTGTCGGTTATCAATATGATACACCGGCTCTGCGAAATTTAGACCGAGCACTTATTCTTCCTTTCACACATTGTTGGGGTTGGGCCACTTGGGACCGAGCTTGGAAACAGTTTGATTTAAACGCACCTGTACGCAAACAAGATCTTGAGTCAACGGTTTTTAGGAAAAGCTTTGATGTCCATGGAATACAAGCCTTCAGTGATATGTTAGAACTTGCATTGTCTGGAAAAATTAACAGTTGGTTTATCCGATGGAACTATAAGGTATTCTCCGAACATGGCGTTTCTCTTTTCCCACCAGCTAGCTATATTAGCAATATAGGCTTACAAAGCGGCGGAACACACGCTTCTAACCTTAATCCATATTCGCTACTTGTAAATCCTTCTCTCCCAAGTAATAAGTTAGTCAAATTTCCTGATAATTTCTCCGTTGATCATTGGGCAATTGATAAAATTAAAGCATCTTGGGATGCTCGTGTACAAAAGCTTATTGCAGTTCTAGGATCTATAAAACGGAAAATTAAAGGATAGCTACAATGAATCAAACTAGAACTTTTGTACACCGAGCATATCGATGGATAAACCTAAAACTTGCCGTTCGTAGGAATGTAATGTGCAATCCGGACTTGACGGTGGGAATTGGAACAACAATTAGAGCACCAGAAAAATTATCTATTGGACAAAATGTCGAAATTGGCGCTTACACTACAATTGCCTGTAATGGCACAATAGGAAATGGTGTTTTGATATCAAGTTATGTTGGAATTATTGGACGATACGATCATGATCATAAAGTAGTTGGTGTCCGTATCGCTTCTTCACCTTGGATATATGAATCTGAACATAGCTCTAGAAATAATAAGCACACTATAATTGTCGAAGATGATGTCTGGATAGGCCACGCGGCCATCATACTTAGCGGCATAACAATTGGTAGAGGCTCTATAATTGCAGCCGGCGCTGTCGTAACAAAAGATGTTGAACCATATCAAATAGTTGGAGGAAACCCTGCAAGATTAATTGGGTGGCGCTTTACAAAAAAAGAAATTATAGAACATGAAAGTATTTTAAATATAACTTCCACATAAAAGGAAATAGACATTGATCACGGATAGATTAAATGCTTTAGGACTTGAAGCACTTCGAACATTGCCAGATAAACTTGCGCTACATATTCTTTACTTACAAAAATTTAAACGCATTGCCAATTTTAAATATCCAAAAACTTTTAATGAGAAAGTTAATTGGCGTAAACTCTATCAACATGATCTTAATTTTATAACGTTTACCGATAAATTATCTGTAAAGCAAAAAATTGCAGAAATAACTAGTGATCTCTATATTATCTCAACTCTCTGGTCAGGTGATGATGCGGCAGATATACCTTTTGATACCCTAAAACCTCCTTATGTTATCAAAACTAATCATGGTTGTGCGGATATAATATTTGTACGCACGAATGATGTTAATAAAAAAGCTGTCTGTAAAATAATGAATGCTTTTAATAAAAGTACATATGGTTTGCAGCGTCGTGAATGGGCATATAAAAATATTCAACCAAAGATATTTGTAGAAAAAATGTTACTTAAGCCCAACGGTGATAGTCCAGATGATTATAAATTTTTCGTTTATAGTGGTCGGGTACATTTTATTCAATATGACACTGGAAGATTTAAACAACATGCAATGGGTTTTTTCGATAAACAGTGGAACTTTCTGCCTGTGACAAAAGGCTATCCAAGGATTAAATGTGCTCCACCAAAACCTGAACACTTTAATCATATGGTTCAATTAGCGGAAAAAATAGGCACACTATTTGATTTTGTTCGTGTCGATTTTTATGATACACATGAAGGTGTTTTTTTTGGAGAAACGACATTTTACCCTGCTAGTGGTCTAGTAAATTTTTATCCTGATAAATGGGATCTAATTTTTGGTGAACCTTGGATTATTAAGCAATAATATTTATCGTAATAGCAGTTATACAATTTCAGTTTTAAATTCTTATCAGTATATTTCCTGTGTCTTTACAGGGATAAGTTATATGCCAAACGTTAACAATAATACTATTTCCTGAGTGAGACATAGCTCATGAGTGCTAAAAGTTCTCCTTGAGAAAATCGTTGTTGATACTTTTAATCGCACTACAGTTTATATTCCAGCTTGCTTTCTGACGTCACTCAGGTTTTCCGTTTTCTTCAACGGCGACCAACGGCTTATCTTACATACCGGTTACACACCATCTTCTAAATAAGCGGGTTTTCTGCTCACGGACTTCATTAATTTTTCTATTAATTTGGGTAATGAAGTATAATGCTTCAAAAGAGACCTATCATCTGGTTACCCCATTTATCCGTGTGATAAGCCTAAGTCAAGCAGTACATTGAATCAAAACGGACTGCACCAACCACCCAATTTCAGCATCTAAATACAAGCATGATCTGTTTTAACGAATTGTTTGTGCGTAAGAATTGCCAATTAGTATCGAAGTAGAGACAGTAGGTAAGTGTTTCAAAACTACGAGGATTAGCAATATCTACAGCCTTGTTAGTTTCATCTCTTGGAGTAGGTCGATCACTCTATCAGCTTTTTGTTATGCTGCTTCAAGGCTCCTGAGCATGAATGTCATTGAACACTTTGTTCATTAAATTGACATTGGTGTTTTGCAAATAGCTGAAATATTAGTGGTAGAAATGACCCGTTCAACGTTGCCAGTCAGCCTCGGGATAATAATCAGCTACTGAATCTACCAGGCCCAGGTAGGCATCGGAGATGATCATTTGACACCTTTCAATCTTCGCTATTTGAGGTGATCAAGAAAATTATTTCATCCAGCATTCTTTTCCTTTTGCTCTTCATCCACACCCTGAATACGGCGTTAGCCTTCTTCATCAACGCCGACAACTACCAGCACAAAAACTTTTTTTCACCAGCTCAACAGCCTTAAAGCACGATACCAACCAGATAGATATCGTTTAAACTCCTTCGATGTGACGGTTTCTCCATGACTCGATGTGTTTGTATACCTTCTTGTTGAGCTTACTGACTCTTATCAAATTATTTATGGGGCAGCGAAAGGATTTACTTGCTGCGTAATTGAATTGCAGTTATTACTTGAAACCGCGATCGTACAGTCTATATACTTATCAAGAATGTCGTTGTTAATTTCTGACATCTGTTTGATTTCAACTAATGTAGATGGGCGATCTGTATCAATAATGTAGTATGGCTGTATACAGCATTCATTTTTTGTTAACTGAAGCAGTCTAAATGTTGAATCCCAACCACCTGTCCAAAAAATATTAACAATCTTTGTCATAATTGACTCCATGATATCTGCTGCTAACAATGTTCCATTTAAATATTTTGTTAACGCGCCTCCTTTAACCTTGTATATTTTTTCTGAAAATAATAAGCAGTTCAGGCAATTTATTTCTTTCAAAGATAGTAAATACTGTAATGTAGGCTAATATTCCAGATAATACAGAAAATACTAATGATACAACAATACTATCATTTAACACTTTTAGGTTTTGAACAAATAATATTGGGCCTATCATTGCAAGTGATGAAAGAACTTGTGTACGAAGAGATAGATAGCATCTCCAGATAGAAATGTTCACATATTTATTTACTAAAATACTAAATGCTATATTGCTTAAAAATGAAGAAAGTAGTAACGCCATAAGCACCCAAGCCAAGCTGCCTGATTGGGAAGCAAGATACACACCTAACATCGATAAAAATGTAATTAGAATCTGTATGCGTACAACTACATATATTTTCTTGTGAGCACGTAGAATATTTCTAATTAGCAAATTATATGTAAATAATATGAGTGCTGGTGCGAATAACTGTACTAACCATGTAGTCGATGCCCATTTATTATCGAAAATAAGTGTAATAAAAAGTGGAGATGTTAACACCAGCCCTACAACGATTGGAAAAAGTATTGCTCCTAAAATAAATACTATTTGATATATTACTTTTTGTTTTTCTTCCTGTTTGTCAACAATTTGTGTAATTGCTGGATATATGACATTGAGAACAGGTTGGATAATACCTTCTTGTAAAACTCCAATAATTCTCCGAACAAATGCATAATAGCCAACAGCTGTAGTACCTAAGAAATAACCTAATATTAAATGTGGAAGCTGCTGCTCAACAAAAGATATAATTAAAGAACTTGTCTGGCCAAAACCCAAATAAGTCATTTCTTTTAGAACACTGCTCTTAAATATAAAACACGGTCGCCATGATGATAATATAAATATGATTACAACTGTCGATAAATGTACGACAATTTGCTGTATAGCTATAGCATAAGCACCCCAACCATTATATGCAAGATAAACACCTACTCCACCTCCAAGAATAGAAGCGATCAAGGAACGTAATGCAAATAATCTAAAATCCATTTTTGCTGTTATAAGACCAATAGGAACAGCAGTGAGACTAATTAAAACAGGAATAATAGATATCATCTGTAGAAGTGGTTTTAGTTTTCTTTCGCCAAATAATACCGAAAAATATTCAGCAACAAGAAAAGAGGAAATACTTAATACAAAACCGATAACCAATACAAACCAAAATAATGTTGAAAGTCGTTCATCATCACGAATTTTCATACTAACAATAGAATCTACTAATCCTAATGTGATATTTTTTGAGAAAGCTAATATAACAGTACATAAAGCAATAAGACCATACTCTTTCGGACCTATCATGGATGCGATAATAGCAAAAACAATAAATCCTAATACTTGCTGAATTCCTTTTTCAAGGAACAACCAGAAAGCACCCTTCGCCATTTTTTTACGCACATTCATATTCAAACCCATTCTAAAAGGGCTTATAAAAATCATCTTTAAAATGATTTTTTAAGAAACTATTACTAACTAATACAGTTGCAGACTACTAGTATCAACGTTCAAACTATAGCAATCTCAATTTACTGAAATATCACAACATTTTCCAAGTATAATCATGTATCACAAACAAGTGCTATACTCTCTCTACTAAGAATCTAATGTTATATACTTCGATAACGGATGTCTCATCAATGAATGCCATCGTTTCATTTTGATCCATACTCGTTATCCTTACTTCGGATCAAAATGCGCCTTGATCATGATAAGTTATTATTTCCTAGGCTTCTTCCATTCTTCAACTACTTCACTCTCAAACGACTTCTCAACTAAGAATTGAGCTTTCAAAACTATATTTGAACTCCTGAAGCCTAAAAATAACCAACCTAGCTACGAATATATTTACTCAGTTTTTAGATTACTTGGTTCATCGATAACGTGATTTTCCAGTGCGTCAGCATTCGAACTTGACTCTTGAACTGGCATAGACCTTGGCGCAGTACCAGATCTTACACCATAGCATCTGATATCCACGAAATTTTTATCTTTTATTGCAGCATAATACAATTCTTTTCAGTTTAAATGATGAGCCAAAGCTCTTCTATGAGGTTCACTAGCATAGCCTCTACCTGATGAGGAGCTTTTTAAAAGATCTCAAATAATACCAAATCATTAGCTATCAGTAGTACCCCAGTTTCTTACTTCTAGTATGTAACCCAGTTTATTATAGACAATATTGAAAAGTATCTGAAAGATATCATAGTCTTTCAGACAACTTTTTTTATTATTTTTCATATATTCAATTCTTCATAAACTTAGCTTTCAGGAGCCTGCTGATTATGGTCACAAACTACTTAGCTACCACATTTCGTTGAATGCGTTGCAGTATCCCTCCAACATAATACTATTTCAATCGCTGTGTTAGATCGCTCGAATTACTTTACAATCAAGATATATAAATTAGAATTGTAAATTACACCTACTTCACAACCTGAATAAAATAAACCAAAGTTAATAAATTCTCATACGTTATCGCACCCTATGCGAATATATAAGATTTAATTAGTAAGTGATTTTTACTACTATTAGGCAATACTCAAATCTTATTGAACAAAGCACGAGGAAGGCGACCTAATCAATTTTTTGAGTACTCCATGTAAACAACATCGCTAAAACTGAGTAATAAAAAACAACATAAATAACTTTATTAACTTTTTTATATTGTTTTTATATTAGAGGTCTAGATCCAATTTAAAATATGTATTCCCATAGGTTTTACAACAATAAATAGTGCTATAGCGATAGATTTCTGGATTTGTAGTTAAAAGTATGGAGACTAGCCCTTAATTTAATACATCTGTTATCACTTTTTTTTGATAATGTACTTGGTCTTTTAATTATTAGTTATCCCTTCACTCATGTAAAAAAGATCTTTATATAGCTCCAATAATCCCTCATCTACATCCTTCTCTACCAAATTATTATCTTAATCTTATGACTTACTTCTTTGAAGAATGTACACCTACAACTAGATCATAATGGTTGTATCTGTAACAGTCGACATACAAAAAACCATTATTTTAAGACCTTGGTATAGTTGGTAAGTAACCTAATGTTTCGTAGTCTTTAGAAAATGCAGCAAGAAATCTTTGCTCTGTTTTACTAGATAATTCTACACTACGACCTTTACCTGCTACATTCTTAAGAGGCAACTCTCCCTCTATATTTATTACTTTTTTCAATTCTTCAAAGTCATTCTCAATATTTTCAAATCTATACACCTTGTTAACTAGCAACTCCCCTCTCTCATCAGTAATAAGGTCAGATACTAGATGAAGATCATTCTCAATCCTCCAATTAATATATGCATCAAAATCCATTGACATTACAAGCTTATGTTGATGATGCCTATTATTTTTTCTCATAAAATAATAGAGTGACTTTTGCCAATCAAAAGGATCTCTAACAAACGAAAATCGATAATAGTCAAAGAATTTGCTACCTAAATAATCCCTCACAGATACAAGTGGAGGATGATATTGATATATAGGTGGAAAATAGTGAGGAATCTTGGCAACTGTCAAAGCATATTCAACATACTGAGCTACAACTTGACCCTTTGAGCAATAAGGTAGTAATACGTCACGAATACTAGTGCCCGCTACCTTGTATACATGAAAAAAAAGAAAATTATTTTTTTTTGATATCAGCATAACCACACCTTTCTTACATAAAAGAAAGCCTCTATAGTGGCTACGGAACTGTCTAGCTATAAATAGCAACCAGTACCACTATAAAAACTTACCGCTCTACGCTAGGTTTTCCTATAATCCAAAATCCAAGTATACGTTTTACTAAAATTGCCGCCCAAATATTTTGTGCAGACATTCCAATTGTAGTCGCAATAGCGGCACCAATAATTCCATACAAAAAAGTCAAATAAAAGGACAAGACAATCGTAATAAGACCAGATATAACAATAACTACGCGATATTCTTTTTCGTGGCCAGTCATATTTAAAAGCATTCCAACTGAACCAGTCATAACATTAATAAACTGCCCAAATGCCATAATACTTAAAATGTATTTCGCACTAGTGTAACTCTCGCCAAATATCGACAAGATATAATCAGGAAAAACAACCATAATCAAAAACACTGGAACAGCAAGAATGCTCATCGCCATACTTGACATCTTGGCCAACTTTTCAATAGAAGCAGAACGATTATCACTCCAATATCTTGCATATCTTGGGCTTGCTACCAAGTTAAATACCATGAGTACAAAACTTATTAGTGCAGCTGTGCGCTGTGCTGCACTATATAATGCAACATTTTCAATAGGTAACATTGCACCAACAGCAATAACTCCAGTCCATTGAACCATCAAACCCATCAAAGCGGCAGTCCAGAGGTTTATAGCAGCTGCCCCCAACACCGGATCTTTATAGGCAACTATTGAAAAATTGACATTTTTTTGTCTGAGCCACACCACTAAACTGCACATCAGCACGATGAAAGCTGCAATACTGTAGATCTGTGCTGCAGTTGTTGAATTTATGGCTTCTGGGTTAACGAACCAGAGGTACGCAATCCCTAAGATAAAGAAGGTTGAGATTCCTAAGTTCTGGAACACAGTGGTTAGTATTACACGGTGCTGCGATTGAAATGCGTAAGACAGAAGAAAAAAGATTGCCATCGCCGGTAGTGCTGGCAACATCCAAAAAAGAACGGGGGCGAATGCTGGTTTACCAAAGATATTGGTAGCTATCTGGTTACTATATAACATACCCAGTAAAGATAACGGTAAACTTACAGTAGACGCCCAAAGCAAACCGCGATTAAGCTTTTCTTGTGCATAATTATCAGTTCCATGAGCAGACAGAATACGTAGTATTACGTTATCTAAACCAAGACGTGAAACAACTGCGAATACCGCAAGAACAGTAAAGCCAAGTAGAAATAACCCAGCTTCATTTTCAGGCATATTTCGTGTTACAAGCGCGGTCAGAGCGAAAGCTGCTAAAGCCGCAGAAGCTTTAGCTCCTGCTGCAAAGGCGAATTTAATAACAAGGGTAGTACGGCTTATACCTAGTTTCTTGATCACTGGATTGATCTTTTAATTCTTAGCAAGATAAGCTTTATTATCATTATAAAAAAGTCATCGGTAAATACACATAAAAATGAAAACTAGATATTTAACTAAAAACTATCTTTAACGTAAATCTATCCAAAAAATAACCTTTAAAATTTGCGGAACAAATAAAGGCATTATATCTAGAAGTAAAAGGAATATTTCTCATTATTGATGATTATCTGTCTATTTCCAGACAGTCAACATACCTTTTAATGGGAGCAACTACTTTGTAAATAGATCTTTGATAGATATTTCTATAACTTTAAAACCGAATGCTATATTGCACTACATATAGAATCCAACAGTACAGCCTACTCGTAATCAAGATTTCTTAAAATTTAGTCTAAACCTCACTAATTATTCATACAATACTAACCCAGAATCGCCTGTATCTATATATTTTAGCTGCACATTAATATCAATAATAGCTATAGGTTGAGTCTTTTACTTTAGACTTATTCAGTACCGAACCGAGAACATTACTATTTTCTATCAACTCATACGCCCGTTTAAGTTCATCTTTTTTCGTAACTCCTTCTTCCACAACCAACATCACGGAATCTATATATGGAGAAAAAGCAATCATATCATCACATGATAGTAGCGGAGGCATATCAAAGATAACTATACGATTAGGATAACGGTTCTTTAACTCATCTACTAGTTGCAACATCTTTGGTGAAGAGAGCATCTCAGAAGAGTTGCCAAAAGGTTTGTTACCCGGCAGAATTACCAATCGCTCCATACCTGGATTGAAAAGGATTTCACTCAATTCCTTGCCATCGGTAAGGTATTCGCTTATTCCCAGTTGTTCATCAGATAAAAAATATTTTTGTATACTCGGACGCCTAAGATCAAGGTCGACAAGTATGACAGAATGATTGACATCCCTAGACAAACTGATTGCCAGATTAATCGATGTGAGGGTTTTACCGCATCCTTCGCTGGGGCTGGTCACAGCCAATGAATTCCACTGATTGGCTTTTAGACGCTGAAGAACATGTGTACGCAGTACCTTGTACTGATCTGAAATCTGGTCGTTTACATCACCAAGGATAACCCGTTTTTCCCGTAAGGCATCCTTTGACACCTCTACTTTTTTGGTTTTGGTATAGGTTATCTTCGATGTAACCTCCGGCTCGGGCGCTTGGCGTGCTATCGAACGATGGGGGGCGACACTCTTAGTCGCAGCGCGGCCATCGCGGGCGCGTTCCAATGCTTGCTTTATCTTTTCCATAACCTTCTCCTTGCAGATCTAAGCGCTTCTATCTCATCATGTGCAAGTTCCAGTAAGGCGGGACTAGATTGCTTTTGCCATTGATTTATCATCATGCACCCGTCTCTATGCCCAGTGTTCGTATTACGATGTACCAAATCACATCCAAGGGCTTATAGAATAGATGAACAGAGACCAGCATTAAGGCTATTACAGCCATTAAACCAATTGCTACAAGCTTACCGTTTATTGCCTGTTGCTGATAATCCTCACTACTGTCAATATACGGAATTACAGCCAAAGGAGGCGCTTGTGTGATGGCCATTACACCTTTGCTTCCATACACAGTTTGATCCATACTTTCTCTGACAACAATGTTACCGAGCCCCCCTGCAAAGCTGAACATGAACCCCAGGAAGAGGATAGCCATTCGGTTGGGTTTATCTGGCTCCTCAGGTAACTGGGGTGGCTCGATGAGCGAGAAACGCTCACCTTTCCGTTCTCGCTCCAGTGACTCTGACAACTCCGCTTCTAACTGCTTGGACTTGACCTCCTGGTATTTAGCCAGGGCATTTTCATAATCACGGGTGAGATTACGATACTCCCGCTCTACCTGCGGACTTTGCATCAATCGATTTTCAAAATCTTTGATCTTTGCTTTGGTTTCACCCCTCATCTCTTTGAGTGATGCCAATTCACTCTCTGCCGCTTGTAACTGGGTCTGTAGCTGCAGGTAAGCAGGGTTATCTGATTGGGTAATTTCACTCTCAGCACTGGAAGTAACACCAAGCTCCTTTTTCAGCGCCTCAATCTCGCCCTTCATTTTGATTAAAGTTGGGTGTTTGTCTGTGTAGCGTGTAGAAAGCGCAATGTACTCCGTCTGTAAGGCTTTGAGTCGATCTTCTGTTCCCATCACTCTGTTACCACTAGAGTTGTACAGATCACTTGTAGGATTCACCTGTGTTATTTCAGACTGCAGGTAGATTCTTCGCTCTTCAAGGTTGCGGATCTGCTGGTTTGTATCAGATAACTCCCGCTCATTTCTCTCCATGAGCTGAATGTTCAGCTGTTGAAGCTCTGGTAGATTGCTGACATGTTGTTCTTTAAATGTCGCCAATTGTGATTCCAGCTCAGCTATCTGTCGATTGAGCTTATCAGCCTCAGCCCCAAGAAAAGTCGATGTCTCAAGTGCTGACTGTGTGCGTCGTTTCATGTTTGCGTCGAGATAAAGTGAAACAAGTTCATTGGTTACTTTCTGGGCGATGCGCGGATCCTTGTTGCTAAATGCCAACTTGAAAGCAATAGTGGCTGTTGTGGGACGACCGCTGCGAGGATCTACTACATCCGCACTGACCATCTCAAGCTCAATGTCTTCATTGAGCTCTTTAGCCAGCAATGTCATGCTTGTTCTGTCCCGTTCGTCCTTGTAGAGACCATAATCATTAATAATCTTACCTAGGTTTTCAGTCGTCATTACACGTTGACTGATCACCTGAATCCTTTCACCGGCATAGGACGTTACGGTGGAACGAACTAGCTCCGTTGGGATTTCCTGCTGCTCAATCAAGATAGTGGCTTCTGCGCGATAAACTGATGGCAGCCCTACTGCAAGCGCGATGCTTAATAGTAGTATGATTGCAGCTGGTACGATTAGCTGCATTTTCCTTCGTTTAAGAATGGCCAGGTAGTCGCCAATTCCCAGTAACTCTTCTTCTTCCATTGTCCCTGTCACATCACATTACTAAGACACGGATTGTATCATAACAATTCAGCTTTAGAAGAAATTTCTAATACTTAACAGCACAAATTTAGATATTTATATATCAACAATTTAGAATAATCTGACAGCTATTCTTGATGGACTTCACGCTTCTTTTTTCAGTAGTGCATGATAGTAGAGGAGACAAACTGCACAGCTCGATGATAGATATATTCAGGACTCAAGTCTCACTCGACAGGCCTAGATTCGAATGCATATTTTTGAATCTCCATCCTTGGAGTGCTCTTGATATTGTAGATTTATACAGACCTTCTCGCGCTAAAGGCTACAAAGCCTATGAGAGCTGATCCAAACAACCAAGCTGCCGCAGGCAACGGCACTGAACTGGCTGTGACATCATATGCAACTCCAAATACACCATTGGCATCACCAAAAAATTCCAATGTGTAAAGACCAGCAGATAGTCCCGCCAATGTGAATGTAGCGCTGGTTAGGTCCCCGCCTATGCCTGTGGAGAACAACGCAATGGATGCATTATCAAATACCGAAAACTGTGACACATTCAACAAATCGATAAAACTTGTTGTCAACTCATTGTCCCTAATCGATAAGCTGACCGAGCCTTTATCAGCTATCTCAAAGGTTCCCCTGTCTGTAAAAGCACCTGAATAATCTTCGGTATCTGTAACTAAGTGATTGAATGTATGCGTTTGGCCAAGTGTAAGCGCTGCATTGTAATTGATTGCCAACACACTTCCAGAACATATCAGGCCCAACAGACCAAATGTTAAAACAGAAATCCATTTATACAACTTCATCTAATTGCCTCTTTAAAATGTCCTATTTATCAAAGCGAAGCATCCGTTAGTAATCATCCCTAATGGGTAGACACAAACTGATTCCGCTAAGAGTGCGTCACGATCACATACCTCTGATATAAAATTTGACGTGATCACGGAGTGATTAAGCAATAATCATGCCCAGCAAGACATGACTTTATATAACTTATTGAAAGTATGGTTATTAATCTACAATCCTAATTGAAAGTTACGCAGGTTAATATTGGTCTTACTTATAAGCACTGTAAGCATTCCCGACACTTAGATGGGTATCAATTAGATTCATCTTGATCGCGCACCAATTTGATACAATTGCTGCAATGAAGAGAATATAGCTGGATACTATTCTCAACTTCTCTATATTGCTGTGTTTTTCTTACTTTTAATCAATACCTTAGATTTATTTGTAATTTGAGCGATGCACAATTATCACCATATTCAAACACTCAATAACCTAGATAGCGGTTACATTTGATCTTGAATTAAGAATGGTAAAGTTATAAATAGAATCTATTACACTTTCTAGTCATTTACTTCTTATATCGGCGAAACAGGGACACTTTGATGGTGTTAAATAAATCGACAGCGTTTGGTCTATATAGCCGTTTCGCACTCTTTGAGTGCAAATCTCCAATTATCAACGTAGACCTCTACTAGCTGTAACTTTCGATATTAACCTTCCTATAAGCAACTACTATCAAGAAGCTTGTAATTGGTTCTCTCTGTATAGTGAGGTTGCTGTCAAAGCAAGTCGAGAATATTCGCAAAACTAATTTTGTACATAACAACGCAAATTCCTACGCTTTTCAGACCTAAATTGGTGCAACAGGGCCGCACCTTACGATTTTTAGTAATACCTACATTGGGTGATCTAATTTCAGGATCAGCCACGAATTACACTACTAGATATTTGAGATATCAGATCAACCTTGGTGTGATATTTCTACTAGTAATAGAGTAGAACTGTGACGCTGTTTGATTAGTGAGTTTTATCATATTAGCTTTCTTCTCCTATGCACTAAATCCCTCTTGTTATCTCACATCACTTTGGATCATAATCCACAGCTGGAGATACCATGACGGACACAGCAGTTCAGGAGGAAAGGGATTTGCTAGATGTCAAACAAACAGAACGGTCACTGTTACAGCGACGGAATAGTCTGACGACATCATTACAGGCCTTTCTCGATGGTCTGGCTGTTTTGGTTCTGATACTCGCCCTGCTGTTCACCCTGCATGGGGAATTGACAAACCAGTATATTATTCTAGCCCTGGCTCTGCTGGGCAGTATGTCTGTCATCTATGACCGGATGAATATCTATCGTCATCACGGCACCATGACCAAAAAGGCCTTTAAACTCCTGAAGGCCTGGAGCAGTGCCTTCGCCTTTCTGCTCCTGTTAGCATTTGCCACCAAACATACTGAGACCTACTCAAGGACTTTGGTACTGCTTCTGTTTGTCACTGGTTATTTTGTTCAGGTTTTTCTTCACTTTGGTTTCCGCCTGCTGCAACGACGCATGGCCTCTCAGGAAGCAAACACCAAGGCTTTGATCATCGGCAATGGCACATTAGCCGAGCATATCTACTACCGCATCAACCAAAATCCCTGGATGCCGGAAGAGATTGTTGGTGCCGTACTGACCACTGATTGCAAACCCATGCAGGACTCATCAAGTAGTACCGAACTGCCTGTACTCGGGGATTTGGAAGATATCAAGCACCTGATTAAGCGGCATGAGATCCAGACTATATATATAGCCGTTTCTCTTGACAGTTCACCAATGATCCAGAAGATCTACTTCGACCTGCTGAATGAGAATGTAAATATCCACTGGGCACCCAACATTTTCGCCCTAAATTTGATTAACCATAGCGTGAAAGAGTTGGCAGGTATTCCCATTCTGACTCTTTCAGAAACCCCTTTGATCGGTACACATCTACTGATCAAGACTATTGAGGATCGTGTACTGTCACTGATTATTCTAATCATGGTCAGTCCAATTATGTTGATCACCGCGATACTCATCAAGACTGAATCCCCGGGTCCGGTTTTTTTCAGACAGGAGCGTACTGGCTGGGATGGCACAAACTTCAGGATCTGGAAATTCCGCAGTATGAAAGCACACCCGGAAGAGGATGGTGTTGTGAAACAGGCAACCCGGCAAGATTCCCGTATTACACGTGTTGGTCGGTTTATTCGTCGAACCAGTATTGATGAACTGCCACAACTGTTTAATGTACTGACCGGCCAAATGTCACTTGTTGGGCCTAGACCCCATGCATTGCAGCACAATATGGAATATTCAAAAAGGATTGAAGCCTATCTTGCTCGCCACAGAATCAAGCCAGGTATCACTGGTTTAGCTCAGATAAGAGGGTTTCGTGGTGAGACAAAGGAGCTTGAGCAGATGGAAAAGCGCGTAAAGTACGATTTGGAATATATTAACAACTGGTCCCTCTGGCTTGATCTCTCAATCTTGGCGAGGACACCATTCTCACTTAAAAGTGACAATGCATATTAATCTCATTAACAGGATAGAAATAGATTTTTCTGATTAGATGAAAGGTGTAAAACATGGATGATAATGTCATCTGGCATCAAGCCACTGTGACCCGTGATCGACGGGAAAAGATGAACCTGCATCGAGCTAAACTGCTCTGGCTTACCGGTCTATCCGGATCTGGCAAGTCGACAATAGCCCATGCTCTCGAAGAGCGTCTGCATCAAAGAGGATGTCGAACTTACGTTTTCGACGGTGATAACGTGAGACATGGATTATGCAACGATCTGGGCTTCACAATTGAAGATCGTACTGAAAATATTCGCCGTATCGGTGAAATGGCAAAACTGTTTGTGGATGCCGGAGTTATTGCACTCACTGCCTTCATCTCCCCTATACGCGAGGATAGGGAGAAGGTACGCGGACTATTTGAGGAAGATGATTTCATCGAAGTCTATATAAAAGCTTCGGTTGAAACCTGTGAGTCGAGGGATGTAAAGGGGCTCTATAAAAAGGCACGTGCAGGTGAGATTAAAAATTTCACCGGCATTAACTCACCCTATGAGATACCTGAGAAACCGGAAATAGTTATCGATACTGAAAATCGGGAAATTGATGAGTGTGTAGACTCGCTCTTAGCAGCTTTGGAAGAACAAGGCATCATACCTAACATTGTTGTATAGGCTTGCTTCGACTGATGCTGATGGAAATGAGGCGAGTGGCCGGGATATCAATGGATATCCATAGCCTTTTGGTGCGGCAGGGCCGCACCCTACGTTTCGAACTTCTATTATCCTTGAGATATACAGATTAAAAGCTCTGCTATTCCCTGAGTAAGGTGAGCATAGCAATGGGTGAAATTTGAACTCTGAAACTTGATTTCTTAATTCAAGCCATCACGCAAAACAAGCTCTACTCTCTTGTTACCCAAATGTTTCTCCAGTGCCTCTTGAGCGCTATTCTCGCTGACTAAAATAGGACTGTGCCCTTCTATTTGTATTCTCGCCTGATCGATGCCCCGTTGGATAAAGTAGCTAGACACTGTCTGCGCCCTTTCAAGTGATAGGCGCATATTCTGAAGAGGATCGTCATTGGGGTCGGCGTCTGCATAACCACTAATTTTCAAACTGGCCTGCTCGTTCAATGACAATACGATATAGAGATCATTCAGCATCTCTTTAAACTCTTCAGGTATCTCTGTGTTATCTAATTCAAAGAATACTTGAAACTTCCGCTCCCTAACGGTCTCCACTATCGGAGGGGGCCTCTTCTCCTTGACGACCACCTGCTCATATTTGGATTGTGTGGCAACGTAGTCATCTCCGGCGTCTTTTACGGTTGAAGTGAGTTCATCGCTTTGCTTCTCTTCAGATTGATTTTGAACAATTGGCGCGCTGTTTATCTGTTCAGGTGCCTCTGATAGGACCTCTTTCTCAGATGATTGGGTCGCCACTTCAGATTGAGAAGAATCTGATTTTGGTGTAAACAATGCTGGAATAGTGCTATTTAATTCATCAATGAATCGGTTTATCTGCTCTGGTGGCAATACAATATATCCAATAAGAGGAAAGCCCACTAACACGATAAGTAGAACGTTACGTAAAGAGCGTGCCAAGCCACCCGAGAACACCTCATCTTTCTCTACCAGGTCATCTGATACGATCAATCCTCCGCTGGCCTCTATTTCATGCCGGCGTCTCTCAGCGCGCATGGTAGGAGTGTTTAGGATCTCATCTGCTTCCAATGTGAAATCCTGATTGTTCTCAGCATCGGATGACCATCGCCTTACCGTATCATCTTTCTCGTCTGAATCATCACCGTTCAGCTGGACGTCAGCTCGCGCTTCTATTGCAAGTTCATCAGCCACGAAACGGTTTGCATCAACAATCTTTGAAGTAAGATCATCTACTTCAGCCGAGCTCAAATGGGTCTTTGATTCTGGAAACAGCTGAGATGTATCTTCCTCTACATAACTATCGGTTTGCTCTCTATCTGAAGAATGCTCCGACATCAGCTGAATTGAATCCAGGTTATCAGCATCAGCCAGTTCAATATTTAAATCTGATTGCTCTGAGCTTTGACCTCCAATCTCAGGAACAATACTATCCAAATCTTCTTGATCAGCACTCTCTTCTACAACTTCCTCTGATTGATCCTCTTCCCTTAATAGATCACTCTCCTGCTCACTCTCTTCTAGCTCATTTTCAATTGAATATCCCTCTTTGAAGGATTCAAAGGTCTCACCGGATTTTAGAGAGAGACGCTCCTCGCCGAATAGCTCTTCAGCGATGATCCACACATCATCCTCAGTAAATTTATGTTTCTCTTCCAGTGCACCATAGAGCAACAATCGGCTGGCAACGTGATTTATTTTTCTTGGAATCCCTTTTGTTATGTAGTGTATGAGCGGAAAGATGGAGGATTCAAGTTCAGGATCTCCATGCCAACCCACGATTCCCAGCCGGTGCTCAATATAACCCTCTGTCTGAGAAACAGACATAGGCTCTATTTGACAGGAGGCAATCAGGCGTTGTCTAACGTGCTCCATTTTTGGATCAAGAATAACGCCCCTTAACTCATCCTGCCCCACCAAAAACACCTGAAACAGCGGGTTACTGCCTGACTGTAGATTTGAGAGCAGTCGCAGCTCTTCAAGGCCATTAAGTGTCAGATTCTGGGCCTCATCAATAACTATGATTGCCCGTCGGCCATTCTGAGACTCTTTTTCGACATATTCTTCGATATGGGTTAACAGCGTGGCCTTATTATATGTCTCAGCGGGTAATCCATACTCCAACGCCACCTTGCGAAGCAACTCCTCAGCCTGAAGCTGATTGGTCACCAGATTAATCGCCAAGGTTTTGGATGAGTCAAGTTGCGACAGGATATCGCGTATCAGGGTGGTTTTACCGCAGCCAGGTTGGCCCGTGATCATGACAAAACCTTCACCCTGCTCCAGAGCGTAGCTTAGATATGACCAGGCCTTTAGATAATTTTTATGAGCAAAGCGAAAGCTCTCATCGGCACTTAACCGAAAGGGATTTTCGTTTAACTCGTAATAGGATTCAAACATGGTTCCGGCAAATAATTCATAGATCCCAACAGTGATCGTATATTAGACAGCTTCAGATATATAGTCTCTATGAAATTATCTACCATCTGGCGTTTCTACAGCACGTATCAAATTCAATTCTAAATAAATAATCCTCTGCATGGTCATTCTAAGCCATTGGCTCAAAAGGGGAATATCCTCAGCAGATGAAAGTTGGCTGCATTGATGTCTCATTACTCATATCAGGAAGTAAGACGGACAGAGTAACTATCTGAGGCACATCATAACCAAATTGAATTCTTCCATTAATAACTATTATCCAGTATCGCAATACCTAGTGGGCCGCTAGGTAAATTCGGTAACACCCAGAGGTAGACTAGAGTGACTTGATTTCAGCAGAGATGGTACTGGATATTGGTTTACGACAAGCTAAATAGGCGTGGCATCTATCAATATACTCTTTGGTGCTCTTCGGCATAGAGACTCTGGCCCGAGCAATATGTGTGATTAAATCTGTACCATCCTTGAGCAGACGTTGCCCCTCATCAGCCTCCCAACATGCCAGACAGGAGTTAGATGTCTTTTCCGCTGGACCTATTGCCAGTAGTTTCTCCCCTGCAACTGCAAATCTTGACCAGACATCAAATATTACGGGGTCGGTACGCAAAGTCTCGCATTTCAGCTTTGCAGTATCTGCAAGCTGGCTGATCAGAACCGAGGTATTCTTGAAAAAGAGACTGTCTTGAAATGCCTTGATCATCGCTGACGATATGCGATCAATATCATGCATGGTCTGAGCGATTTTGATATAGCGAGTCTCATAAAAAGACTCAATAGGCACAGTGAAGGCACGAAAAGGTTCACCCCAGAGTTCATCGATACCCTCATCGCCACTGCGGTGTTTAACCATTTTGCCCAGTTCCAATGCCTCCAACAGGTATTGCCCACACTCATGGAGCATCTCTCTCCCTCTACCGCTCTTGATGCTTTCGTCCTCAAGTTTTACAAGCTGACGAAATATTTCAGTACCACGATTAAAGAGAGAACCTGCCAGCATCGCCCCTTTAACCCGCTTCAGGTCTTCGTCCTGTTCGGATTCATAGGCCTCTCTGGCCTCATCCAAACGATTACCGGGAATATTGATTCCATGCTCAACATGATTGAACAGGCGCCGGGTCAGTGCCTCAATAAGGTATTTCTTGGTCTCCAAGCTATCTTCCATGGGCTTGTAGTGCTTAATCCAATAACCATCGTAGAAAATAGCGGTTTTGCCATCGATTTCCCGTATGGTTCCATTGGTAACGTTTTCTAAAGTTTGCATCATAACAACCTGACATCGGCTATATGTGAAATTTGACCCTATCTATCTTGGTTTGTCACATAGATTATGACTTTCGGGCGATAAAAAAATTACTTTTGCCTTGCTGAAATAATCTTTAGCAGATCAATCACCTCATCCGTGAGACCAATGTATGAAGAATAGGCCATTTTTCTTACTATTTCCTTTACTCAAATATCCAAAGTCCTGCCCCAGAGTTTCATCCTTCAGATAGACACTTCTATACCACAAAATGGACTGGCTAACACAGCGACAGATTCAACCGTCTAATCCCAGATTCCGTAGTTTTCCTCTAATATCTGTCGTAAGGTGATGATATGCCAGATCAATGGTGGTATTTATACTCAACCTCCGCAGTTAGGAGAAGTTAAAACTATCACCAAAACGGAGAGAACTCGTGTCAAATCAATCAGTTGCCATAGTTACAGGAGCCAACCGCGGATTGGGCCTTGAAACAAGTAGACAGTTGGCCGAATTAGGCTGGCATATTGTCCTTACCGCCCGTGATGTAGAGTCAGGAGAGACGGCGGCAGAGAGCTTAACTACTGAAGGACTTGATGTTGAATTTTTTCCACTCGATGTTACGAGCACAGCATCAATAGCAAACCTAGTGCAACACCTCAAAGAAAATCATAACGAAATTGGCATACTTGTTAACAATGCCGGTATCTTTCCCGACCCCCCTCCTTCTGACAGTCAGAGCACTATTCTCAGTGCCAATCTGGAATCAATAATGGACGGATTTAAAACCAACACCCTCGGGCCACTTCGCTTATGCCAATCTCTGATTCCTCTTATGAATGGCCAGGGAGCTGTGGTAAATGTCTCATCTGGCATGGGTCAACTCAGTGAAATGAATGGCTGCTGTCCAGCCTATCGCCTTTCCAAGACCGCGATAAATGCAGTAACGAGAATTCTTGCTGATGAGTTGAAGGAGACCCGGATTAAAGTCAACTCGGTCTGTCCAGGCTGGGTCAGAACTCGTATGGGGGGTGATGAGGCGACACTTTCTGTCCAAGAGGGAGCAAAAGGTATTGTCTGGGCTGCAACACTACCTGAAGATGGACCGAGTGGTGGCTTTTTTCGCCATGGCGAGAGGATACCCTGGTAAATCGATTTCACTGCTATCCCATTAAAGCCACTCTATAGCAGAAGCAGGTGTAGAAGCCCCTCGCCCATCATCCTCTGCTGTGAAGTGCTTTTCCGTGCCCATTCCTCACCCGACATGAGAAACCAGGAAGCCTATGATTTTTCTGTTTTGCGTGGCTGCTGATCAGTTCAAACCAAGTTGATCCTTTATTTCATCAAGCTCCTGTCGCAACATCTCAACCTGCCGTTCTAGCTGCTCTATTCTTGACTGGTCATCCTGAGGCAGTTGATTCTGCACAGTATCAGAGTGACTCAACTCCTGCTCTTCAACTACCTCCCCACTTAACAGATGGGCATAGCGGGATTCCCTTTTACCTGGCTCACGAACAAGTCGAGTCACAAAAGGGCCATCCTCTCTGCGCATCAAGTTTACCAGCACCGATTCTGTCTCTTGGACATCTGAAAATTCACATAAGCGGTTGGTACGACTTCGTAGTTCACCTGGTGTTTGTGCCCCTCTCAAGAGTAGCACGCAAATAATACCCAACTCTTGAGGCGAAAATTCCAGTGAGCCGAAGCCTAAATTACAGAAGCGGTGTTGATATTTGGTCACCCGACTACCAAAGCCACTGCGATCACTGACCAGATGCTTTTTTCTAAGATCGTCAAGAGAATTCTGTACCTCAGTCTCAGTGAGCTGAAGAACCGGATCACGACTGCTTTTTTGATTACAGGCATGGGTTAGAGCACTAAGTGACAGAGGATATTGATCAGGGGTGGTGATCTCTTTTTCCAAAAGGCAGCCAATAATTCGAGCCTCTAGAGTGGTCAATTCAATTCGCATGAGATAATTTCTCTTTCTTATTAAAAAATAGAGTTCCTGGATGACCTACATACTAACCAGGCCGCAAGCATATCACCTACCTCAGTTCAGCTAGCTCCAGTGCCATTGAGTTTAGATGGAAATATGCCGACATATCTCCGCATTTTGATCAAAAATAGCGTTGGGTGCAGAATCACTCTATATGAGGTGGCCGGTAATCACAGGTTTTGCCTAGTGGAAGCACTAAAATTTGGGTTCAATCTGTTCTGGCAAGATTGAGACAAGGATCGCTGAATGTCATAAAACTATTGAAGAGGAATCCATTTCCTGAGGCGTCGCCACAATACTTAAGTGCTCCCCTATCGTTTTGACTTTATAAATAGAGAAGTAAAATCTGAATGATTGATGGCGAACGGAGAAAATCGTGACGAGTTTCCACAAATTGAACTCAGTAACCCGTGGGGAGGGTTCAAAACAACCCGGTACAGTTGGCCGCTCAAGCTGGAAAGAGCAAAACTAAAAGCAGCTCTTGAAAAGAAGCCCCGCCAAGAACACCGCTTCCCTTATGCGGATTAATTATCCTATTTTTTCAATTAGATAGATCTACCGGCTAGCGAGAACTTCTTCAGCTTTCGTGACCATGTCTCTTATATCCCGAATTGTGGCCTCGACTGGAAAGTGCTTGATGCCATAAATATTATCCCCTTTATATTCGGCTTTAAAACCGTTTTGATGGGAGATTAACTGTTGGTCGACATTCACTTGCCAGCCAGTGTCTTCGTTGTACTTGCTCATAGAAAAGTCCTTTTAAGAAAACCTTTTCAGCGTTGGATGAATTGGATACTACCACTATTTATTTCCGTGATTAATCCTCTTATTGAGAAAATGGAATAAACGGTAGCAAATCCAGGACGAGCTATATCGGTTGTATGGTTATCCCCCAATCAGAAACCGGAATTCATACTAACCAGAGCATAAGTATCCGACACCCAGGGCAACAATAATGGCTCAGACCAAGGTATGTTCGACAGGTAAGCGCCCACAACCGCAACACCGTGCTGAGCCGTTCTTATAGCCCTAACCTATTGATTTTTAATGACAGCGCATCGTGTGGTTGCACACAGCCTGCGTTATCAAAATTTGTTTTAGGGGGGACGTGCTACGACGGCGCTATGATTTCTTGCAGTGAGCAACCACACAATGGCAGAGTGTTGAGATCGCTATGGTCTGGTTTATAGTATCTATGTATGAATTTAACGACATAATCAAGCATTACAGAGCTCTCTTGATCTACAGATGTTTTTAGGATAACAATTCTGGATAGTTTATTAAGGCAATTGTTAGCCCTTAGCAAGCAGCTCACTGCTTTACTTAAGCTCTTGAAATACATTAAAAACAGTCCGCATAATGCAGATTAACAATACGGGTTGCAAAATAAAGATGGTCAAAATTTACGGGATCCCAAACTGCGATACGATCAAAAAAGCTCGCATATGGCTTAGTGACCACGGAATCGGCTATGAATTTCATGACTACAAGAAGGCTGGTATTGATGAGAAGATGCTGAAGTCATGGATTCAATCACTCGGTTGGGAGGCCCTGCTGAACAAGCGAAGCACAAGCTGGCGTCAATTGGATGACGGGATAAAGTCCAATTTAGATGAGACTAAGGCGATGGAGATCATGTTGCAGAACCCCACGATAATTAAGCGTCCGCTGCTGGATGATGGGGAAAAACTCTACCTGGGATTTAAAGCAGATCACTATTCTCAAATATTCAGCTAGCAGGTTTGTCCACTTGTCGGAGTCAAAACATCACAGCAACAAGTTACCCGCCGATTGTAGATTGGATACTCAACCAGCCTCCCATCTGTTTAATCTTTCGAAAGCCACCACCCAAGCATGAAGACCTCTAAATAAATAGCATATAAATCAATTAGTTAAATATCCACTTTCTGGGCCTCTCCTACTCTGCAGCAATCCCTGTATAATGGCCCGTTTTTCGGTTTCCTGAGGTGTAGCATGATCAAAATCAATGAGAACTATAAGAAACTCCAGGCTTCCTACCTGTTCTCTGACATTGCAAAACGGGTCTCAGCCTTCCAGGAGGCGAACCCGGATAAAGAGATCATTCGACTGGGTATTGGTGACGTCACTCGAGCCTTGCCTGATGCTTGTGTAAAAGCCTTCCATGCAGCCGTCGATGAAATGGCAAACGATGCCACTTTTCACGGCTATGGACCGGAACAGGGTTATGACTTCTTGCGTGAGGCAATTGCCAAAGGGGACTATCAGTCTCGTGGGTGTGACATTGTAGCTGACGAGGTATTCGTCAGTGATGGTGCAAAATGTGACTCAGGCAATTTTCAGGAGATATTTGCCAACGACATCAATGTTGCTATTCCTGATCCTGTTTACCCTGTCTATGTCGACACCAATGTGATGGCTGGGCGGACTGGTGAAGCTGAAGATGGCCGCTATAGCGGACTTACCTATCTTGATGGTAACAAAGGCAACGGATTTATCCCTGAATTGCCAAGCCAACCAGTCGATCTGATCTATCTCTGCTTCCCCAACAATCCGACTGGGGCAACGGCTACCAAAGCGCAACTCAAGCAGTGGGTTGATTATGCCAAGCAGAATAAAGCCCTGATTCTATTCGATGCAGCCTATGAAGCCTTCGTTCAGGATCCCAGCCTGCCACGCTCTATTTTTGAAATCGAAGGCGCTCGGGAAGTCGCTGTGGAATTCCGTAGTTTCTCAAAGACTGCCGGCTTTACAGGTACTCGGTGCGCTTACACCGTTGTTCCAAAGGATTGCACTGCCTATACGAACGATGGTGATCCAGTATCAATCCATGAGCTTTGGAACCGTCGTCATACAACCAAATTTAATAGCGTATCCTACCCTGTGCAGAAAGCTGCCGAAGCAGTTTACAGCGCCGAGGGCCAGGCACAAGTGCAGGAACTGGTCACCTACTACTTAAAAAATGCAAAATATATCCGTGAACAGATAGAAGCTTTGGGTTATGACTGCATTGGTGGTGAAAACTCCCCCTACATCTGGATCGATGCCAAAGGCGACTCCTGGGACCTTTTCGATACTCTGCTGAACAACGCTGGCGTGGTTTGCACTCCTGGCGCTGGATTTGGAAAATGTGGTGAAGGCTATATCCGTATCAGTGCCTTCAACAGCTTTGAAAATGTGCAGCAGGCCATGGAGAGACTTAAAACATCTCTCTAGGGTCGATTGATTTGACTGAGGCTGATAGCGATGATCATCTTTTACTCCATCGCTATTAGCCTGAAGAACGTTCCGATTTGTATTAAGAGGTGCTCGGGTGCCAATATCAAAAGATTTTTCTGATCGTCTTGCGCAGAATTTAGAAAAGATTGTCGAACACTACGGCACCCCATTTCATCTCTATGATGAAAAAGGTATTCGTGAGACAGGCCGTGAGCTGATCGAAGCTTTTAAAAGCGTTGATCTGTTTCGCGAGTATTTTGCGGTCAAGGCACTACCCAATCCAACCATTCTGAATATCATGGGTGATATTGGATTTGGTTTTGATTGCAGCTCTATCGCTGAGCTTGTATTAAGCCGCCAGGCTGGGGGGCATGGTGAACAGATCATGTTCACCTCAAATAACACCAGTGAGAATGAGTTTAACGTTGCAGATACCGACGGGGGCTGCATCCTGAATCTGGATGATATCTCCCTCCTCGATAAGTTACCGCAGGTTCCGGAATTAATCTGTTTTCGATACAACCCGGGAGAGCGGAGAACCGGAAACAGCATCATTGGTAATCCTATAGAAGCGAAATATGGTGTAGCCCACGATCAACTGATTGATGCTTATCGTAAGGCTAAAGAACTTGGCGTAAAACGCTTTGGATTGCACACCATGCTGGCATCCAACGAGCTTAACCACGCCTATATGGTTGAAACGGCAAGAATGCTTCTGGATCGCATTAATTGGATTTCAAAAGAACTCGATATCAAATTCGATTTTATTAACATTGGCGGCGGACTCGGTATTCCTTATCGTCCTGAAGAGAAACCTTTGGATATTCACAGCATGGGCCAGGAGATTGGTGAGCTGTTCAGCGTATTCAAAAACAACCATGGTTATGCACCCAAACTCTATTTAGAGAGCGGTCGCTATATCACTGGCCCCCACGGTATTCTGGTAACCACTGCTATCAACCGCAAAGAGATTTACAGAACATACGTTGGTGTGGACTCATGCATGTCTGCCTTGATGCGCCCGGGTATGTATGGTGCTTATCACCATATATCTGTACTTAACAAAGAGGGTGAAGATGAGGTTGTGGATGTAGTCGGCTCTCTTTGTGAGAACAATGACAAATTTGCGATTCAACGTTCACTACCGAAAATCGAGGATGGGGATATTATCTGCATTCACGATACTGGCGCTCATGGACAGGCTATGGGATTCAACTACAACGGAAAACTGAGACCCAAAGAGTTACTGTTGCGCGAAGATGGCAGTGTTGAACTGATTCGCCGGGAAGAGACCTTGGATGATCTATTTGCAACTTTGGATTTCAGTGCTGATCAACTTTCATTGTAGCTTTTTTGGGTGTAACAACTTAGAGCACGAAAAAACTTGACCTAATTACCCCCCCTCACGCTGCTCTTAAAGCAGGGATGAAGAAGGGAATCTCAGGTTACTTATCTGGCAGGCAAGCCGATATCTACAATCTGCGTTTCTCCACCTGGGATATATAAGGTGGGGTTTAACCCCTCCCTGCGCGGTTTATTAGACATCTCGTGATGCAATGTAGATCACCGTCGGATCAACGGTGGTATACGGAAATTGCCTTACAAACGCGTATCTGGTGGTCTTGTTTTGATTGAGCTTGGTGCGGCAGGGCCGCACCCTACATTTGATGGTCTTGTTTTGGTTGAGTTTTGTGCGGTAGGACTGCACACCCTACACAACTTGGATTTATTCTGAATATTTCAAGCCATAGCCGAAAGAGGTGTTCAATCCAATCTGCCAGGGAACTCTTTGGGCGATACGGATTGTATCAAAGGCCCTTTTCACATAGTCCCAAATCCATCACCGGGTGGTATAAGGGTTGGGCGTAGATAATGCTCATCACTGTAGAACTCTCTAAGAGAGGCAAACTCTGTAATATTGTTGAGCAATAAATCCGTCAGCTTCGGATCAAAGTGACCGCCACGCTGCTGTTGAAAATATTCAATAATCTTTTCCTGCGACCAGGCCTCTTTATAGACCCTGGAATTCCCCAAAGCATCAAAAACATCAGCAATCGCAACTATCCGACCATATAGGTGGATATTTTCGCCGCTCAAACCTTGAGGATACCCTGTGCCATCCCATCTTTCATGATGCTGGTGAGCAATAATAGCAGCAAGTTTTAATAGTGGACGTTTTGCCCTGCTGAGTAGCTTATAACCAAATTGACAATGATCCTGCACAGTCAGCCACTCTTCATCAGAAAGTGGACCAGGCTTCTCTAAAATCTCAGATGATATCGCTATCTTACCGATATCATGCATCGCAGCGGCAAGTTGAAGTAAATCGCACTCCTCTTTATCCAGTCCAAGCTTCTCTCCTATTAAAGCAGTCAATTTACTCACACGGGCAACATGTCGACTAACCTCTTTTGAGCGACACTCTGCAAACTCACCTAGTGTATAGAGAACCTCCCTTTGGGTCAGCTCGATCTCCTGATTGAGAAATAGATTACCTAGGGCAATTGCTGCATTACTTACAAAGACTTCTATTAGGTTATGATCAACTTCATCAAATCCACCTAGACAACCTTCAATATATAACAAGCCATCTCGTCCCTCGGCGTTATTAAGCTCTATAAGACAGGCGTCTGAGTAAAAGAAACTCCCTTTTTCCGCAAATGCTATTTTGATACGCTCAAGTACCTGTTCGTCAACAACATCACACAAACTTTGATTGACCATTGAAGCATAATCACCGGTCCCTGCAATAATTCTTTGCTGCTCAATGCTTGAACCAGCGTCTTCTTTTAAAACACCGAAAGCGCGACTATAAAAGGTCTGGTCACCCAGATTCAGCAAGGCCTCTAATTGGGTAAGTACACCACTTACGAATGTCTCAAGAGAGTCGATGTTATACAAAGATCCAGAAGAACGGATAATTTTTTCCAATCCTCGTTTATTCTTCTCAATAACCTGTAAATCACGGTAATTTCGCAGTGCTGAAACTACCGATGAAAACAGTTTTAATGATGTAAGATCGGTCTTCTCACGGTAATCATTGATATCGTAGCGCAGAATCACTTCTCTTTCTGGAGCTTGCCCTGGCTGGCCTGTACGTAGAATGATCCGAATCAGTGAGTTCTTATACTGGTTTCGTATAACATCCACCAATTCCAACCCGGCAAGATCACTTTCCATCACCACATCTAGTAATACCAGCGCAGTATCCGGATAGTTTTTTAAATAAGCCTTAGCCTCCTGAGCTGAATAAGCATGGCCAAATTCTATACTTCGATCATCAAATACCAAATCCTCTAATGCCAATTCAGTTACGGCGTGTACATCTGGTTCATCATCGACAATCAGAACCCGCCAAGCAGCTCGTTCCTTTGAATGCTCCTCCCTCTCTTGCGCGAACACTATCTGTTTAGACTGACTACTCATCCTTGCTTTTGTCCTCCTGATGATCAAAAACCTTGGGGAATTCGATTATGAACCACACACCCTTGCCTGGCTTCGATTCAACACGAATAGTGCCTCCCAAGTGAGTTGTAACTGCATTGTACACTAAGTTCAACCCCAAACCTGACCCCCCTCCTTCTCTATTGGTGGTATAGAATGGTTCGAATATATAAGGCAGGTGATCTTCTGAAATTCCTGCTCCATCATCACTATATTTAATCCTGACCGTTGAATTTTCTATTGATGAAACCTCAATTCGCATTACGCCTGGTCGACCTTGATGTTCACTGAACCCGTGGATCAAGCTATTCATAACAAGATTGGTAATTATTTGAGATAGCACCCCAGGGCAGGTATTGAGATCAATGGGTGACTGGCACTCTATGACAAGCTGATGTTGCACATATTTCAAGCGTGGCTGCAGACTTTGCCTGATCTCTTGCAGATAATCACACAGATCAAAATGGCGCCGCTTTAAACTACTCTGATCTACCGCCACTTGCTTAAAACTTTTTACAAGATCGCCTGATCTTTGAAGGTTTGAGAGTAAAATATGACAGGCCATTTCCGCACGATTTAAAAAGTTTTCCAGGCCACTTTTTGTCATTTCACCTTTGTTGAATTGTCCTTGAATATCTCTAATACGATCGGCCAAGTGTGAAGCAGCGGTGATACTTGTCCCTACTGGCGTATTTATCTCATGAGCAACACCTGCAACCAATCCGGCAAGCGACGCCATTTTCTTAGATTCGATCAACTGTGCCTGGGTAGCCTTTAGATCGTGTAAAGAGTGATTTAACGCTGTGTTGCGGTGGGCAAGTTGTAAATTACTTTCTGACAACTTTCCAGTTTGCTCCTTCACTTCCACTTCCAGTTGGCGAGTCACTCTACGTATACCCAGATAGATTATTATTTCTAGAAGAATAAAAACTGCCAGCGCAAAAAGTATATTATTCTTCAAACCCGCCTTAAAACCTTCAATAATAGCTGCCGCCTCTCTCCACATCAGAATGTAGCCCACATGCGGTTTTTCAGGGTCTCGCCAACCTTGATAGTCATGAAAAGGAACTGCAATCATGGCCATTGGTTGCGCTTGATCTTTTACGAATATTCTATTTTGATCGAATAGTACCTGTTGCAATTTTTCATCAGCTAATAGACTCCTTGTCATTTTATCATCACTGCTAGCCTCAATATAATATCCAAACGCTGGTGCTCTCTTTCTATAAAGCTGCTCCAATGACTCTGTCCAGACCCTTCGTTGCAGATCCTCCTGCTTTATCAATACGGCATACTTAACCTGGGTATGACGTTCTAATAAGTTCAGCATCTGCGGGAAAGACATACCTGCTTCAACTGCGCCAATGTGAAGGCGCTTTCCTGATTCACGATCAATACCATATACAGGGGTTACCCCACGAATACCGGCATAAGGGCGACCTATTTCAAAGCCTCGAGTAGATTGCTGAAATTTGTTGGCATCAATGACTGTATGGCGAATACCATCCAAACGATCTCCATATTTTTGCCGCCGATGAACACGCAAAAAAGAGACTGCTCCCGGAGCAAGATGAAAATGTAACTGACGAACATTAAATTGCTTTGTCATTTCACTCCAACCCGGTTCAAGCAATTCATAGAGTTGTTGTCGTATTTGCTCTGATCCTACACCACCCGCGCCTCCACCTTCCATTTCAACCACTTGTTTGCCGGCCAGAAACAACTCTTGTACACGTTTGTCACTGGCAACAAAAAGAGCTGTCTGTTGCAACATATCCATATTGCTGTCCAAAGCTATTTTGAATGCGCCACCAGCTTCTAATAATTCATCCTGTAGGCTCTCATACATAACATCCCGTGCGGATACATAGTTCAACCATACGAAGAAACTATCAGTCGCCAGTATGAACAGAGAGATTAAAAGAAAGAGTCGATTCGATTTCGTCATCATCTCTAAAAATGCATCCCGCCAGGAATTTTCTTCATGACACTAATTTCCAAATATCTAATATTACTTTTATTCCTTAACATCCACTTCCTCTGCAAAGGGCTGGGATAATCAGGTCCGTAGTGATCTGAAACACCACAAAATAAGAATCAAGTCACATTCCTTCATAACCAAGTCAAAAAACAGCTAAAGTTTTCAGCTAATCATTTCATTCGCCTATTGACAATTACCCTACATTATGTGTGTCAGTTCTCACATTAGTAGCAGGCTATCTGCTTATACTCAACCCTTAATAATTGATAACAAAGGGAGCTCCCCATGGAAATAGCCAGTTTTCTTACCGTATTGTTGTTCTGCGGTCTATTGTTTATGTTTAAAAAAGTACAATTCAATAGCACTGACAATTCTAGTAGCAATATTAAATTTGATGAATTAGAAGAACAGATTGAAACAGCATTAAGCTTGCCTCGCGAATCAGATGAAGCCTGGCAAAATGAGCCTGCAACTGAAGCAATACTCAACGAGCTAGCTGAAAAAGGAGTTCGTTTGAATCGCCCCCTCACAAAAGGTCAGGCGATGAATATCCTGGGTCTATTCTCTCCCCCTGATGGCCGGCAGGTGGATATCCTGAAACACTTTAATATCCCTTATACCTTCAAGATGAATCAGACTATGGCTCACTATGTGATTCGTGAAATATTCAGCGACCCTCTAAAGGTAGAGGAGTGGAATAATCGTCCACCCACCACAACAGTACGTCAAGCTCTTCTCTTCATGGAAGGTAAATTAGTCAATGACCTAAACCATATGCAGTGCCAATCCCGTTTAGATCAACTTGGTATGGAGTACCCAAAACTCTACCAGGAGTGGAAACAGATTGACCGTCTTTTCCTCGAGACCAACAGTCCGGAGATACGCTCAAAATTTCAAGTTCGCAAAATCACCTGGAAGCGTTTTTTCGAGAGCTATGAAGTCATGAAAGAGACAGGTATCAATCCTCGCGTGATGCAAGGGGAGCATATCATCGAACTCATCCTGCGCAATGATGATAAAATCTTAGCGCACACCAATATCCGTGAGGCGATGCAACCCGCCTCAACCTGAAAACTTTTTTTGCATAAAATGAATGACAGGGAGGTCATTCAAAAAACCATCTAGTGAGAGTGCCTTTTTGGCCCACTAGGCGTAGACATCGATCCCCAATACTTCACTCACATAATCTCTCTTATGAGCCGCTTGTACTGATTGATAGCTCGTCACTGCCCGCTGACTGCGGGGATCGTCTCTGACTTGAGTCAATTGCCGTTCGGATTGTTGTCTCTGCAGATATTTCTCAGCCTGTTTAACATTTTCCACACTACGCAGTGTCGACTCACTGCCACTGACCTGGGAAGCCAATGGCAAAGCCTGAACAAGATGTGAGGCAGCATTTCTCTGCTGCTCAAGCGAGGCCGCGAGGTTGGGGATTGTTACTAGTGCGTGGGAAACTTGCATCAGCTTGATTCACCCAGCAGGTAAAGATGCGTACGAGTAAAAATCTGTGTCATATCAATATCTTGCTTATGGATAGTGCGGTCAACTGAGGAATCTAGGTTCAACAGCCTCAGGAAGCTGCCTCCACAGAGTAACCGGCATCAACCACAGCTTGAATCAGCACCGCTTGATCCGCAGCACCAGTCACCACTGCTCTCCCCTCTTCGAGCATCACCTGAGCCTCTTCAACCCCGGCCACAGCCTGCAGGGCTTTACTGACATTGCTCACACAATGGGGACAGGTCATACCTGAAACCTTCAGTGTTGTGGTCAATATAATCTCCTGTCTGAAACAAAAACTCTAATCAGCTCTCGGCTTGAAAAATCTCAGCCGATTGGCATTGGCGACCACTGTTACGGACGACATAGCCATAGCGGCACTGGCAAACATGGGGGGCAACAGCCAGCCCGTGAGAGGATAGAGCAGCCCGGCAGCCATAGGGATGCCAATAATATTATAGACAAAAGCGCCGAAAAGATTCTGCTTGATATTCCTTAGAGTGGCCCTGGAAATAGTAATTGCAGTTGAGACGTTGAAAAGAGAGTCACCCACCAGGGTAATATCGGCATGTTCGATGGCCACATCTGTTCCGCTACCAATCGCAAATCCAGTATCAGCCTGGGCCAAAGCCGGTGCATCATTCACCCCATCTCCGACCATACCCACACGGTTTCCTTGCTGTTGTAGAGACCTCACTACATCCAGTTTCTGTTTCGGCAGTAACTCGCTATATACCTGCTCTATACCCAGTCGATCGGCTACAACCTGGGCGGTGCGGGCGTTGTCTCCAGTACATATAATAACTTCAACCCCATGATTACGAAGTGCTTTTATCGCCTGAGGGGTATCTTCCCGTAAAGGATCTCTGAGTATTATCAGCCCTTTTAACAACCCATCAACCACCACCCAGACGAGACTTCCTGCTTTCATTGCCTGCTCTTCTGCGGATTGCTGTAGTGACTGTGAGGGTGCGATCCCCAGTGATTGGAGATATTGCCCACCACCCAACTGCACTAAAGATTCAGCAACCTTTCCTTCAACACCCAGGCCTTCAAGATTCCGGAAATCCTCTACAGATGAGAGATCGATAGCTTCAGTTTTGGCATGATCGACGATCGCCTCTGCCAGCGGATGAGAGGAGACCGCCTCCACACTCGCAGCAAATGCCAGTAACTCACGCTCAGTGAGTCCATCAACATAGACATGGGTGACCTTCGGAGAACCCTGGGTCAGGGTACCGGTTTTATCCACCACCAGATGAGTCAGCCTGCTGGCGGATTGTAATCCATCACTGTTTCTGATCAGCACATTCAACTGGGCTGCCCTGCTTGTACCCACCATGATGGCAATCGGTGTAGCCAGACCCAGAGCACAGGGGCAGGCAATCACCAACACAGCTATCCCTGCTGTCAACGCAAACGGCAAGGATGGTGCTGGCCCGAAAATCAGCCAAATAAAAAATGTAGTCAAGGCTATGAGCACAACAACCGGTACAAATACTGCGGAGACACGATCCACCAGACGACCTATCTCAGGCTTGCTCATTTGTGCCTGCCTGACCATGGCAATAATATGTGCCAGGGTTGTCTCATCACCCAAACGTGTGACTCGATAACGCAGTTGTCCGGAGCGATTGACGCTGCCACCAATCACCTGATCTCCAGGCTGTTTCTGCTGGGGCATGGACTCGCCGGTAAGCATCGCCTCATCAACACTTGAAGCCCCCGCCACCACCTCACCATCAATGGGGATCTTTTCACCGGGACGTACCTGTATGAGATCGCCAACGGACAACAGTGAGACTGGAATGGCAACCGATGCCTTATCCCGTACTACCTGGGCCAGCTTCGGAGCCAAACCCACCAGACTGCCTACCGCTTCACTGGTGGTACGTTTTGCGCGGGTCTCGAGCACATGGCCGAATTGAAGGAAAGCCAGAATCAATACTGAGGCATCAAAATAGAGCTTTTCACCCTGAATAACTCCCCCTTCAGGCTGCATTACGATAACCAGAGAAGAGAACCATGCAGTACCCGTACCCAGGGCGATCAGGCTATCCATATTGGCAGAGTAGTGCTTGAGTTGCTTCAAAGCCCCAAGATAGTAGTGACCACCACTGAAACGCATCACCAACAAACAGATGATGGCCACCGCCAACCAATAGCTTTGACCGCCAGCCGCCCGTAACGCTGGAGTTTGGCCAGTCATCTCCATCGCCATCAGACCAAGACCCACAACACCAGCCAGCAACGCCCTCTGCCAGGAACGTCTAATCTCATTGGCCGCAGCCAGTGCCTCCTGTGCATAGGGATCGTCGAACGGCTCCACTAATCTGGCCCGATAGCCTGTCTGCTGCAACTCGATCAGCAGATCAGCGGGATGCAATGAGGTGTTGAGGCGCCACAGGGGATCATCAAAATGATACTCCGCTTGGGTATCCCACATGGAAAACAGAGTCTGCAGCGCCTGCTGTTGATCATGCTGGGAGAGGCCCTGCTGATCAAATTCAAGCTGGAGCTCACTACTGTCTGGGTGTGATTCGATCAACTGGGCACCATACCCCTGATCAACCACCGCCTGTGCCACCGCTTGAGGTGATCCCCCCACCACCTGAGCCCGTCTTTCCACCAGATTGACCGCGGCTGACTCCACCCCAGGTACGGAACAGATGGCTCGCTCTACAGCCGCAACACAACTGGCGCAGCTCATATCCTCCACAGTCAGTTGATAGCCCTCTTCGGAAAGCCGGTCGTTGTTTTGAGATTCAACTTCACAACTGTCGGGATCGGTTTGCAGAATAGGAAGTTCAGCATCGAGTAGGGGCGTTGCTCCAAAACCCGCTTCCACAATGGCTGCAACTGACTCCGAGGCAGAGCCCCCGGTCACTGTGACCATCCCCGATTCAAGGTCGACTTCGACCTGACTTACCCCGGGTAGATTAGACACAGCTTTTTCAACTGAGGCGACACAGTGCATACAGGACATGCCATCTACCAACAGACGGTAGTTTGAAGCAACGCTATTGTTCACGACTTAGACTCGTAGTGATTATTTGAGATGGGAAGCGGCAATCAGAAATGGTTGAGGATTACCCTGGAGGCCATTTCATCTGCCGACCACCAAGCAGATGCAGATGAATGTGGAACACGGTCTGTCCCGCCTGTTCATTACAGTTTATAACGGTGCGATAACCCGCTTCGTCCAGACCCTCCTGCTTTGCAACTTTTGCAGCTGCCAGATAGAGTTTACCCATCAGTTCAGCATCTTCAGGCTTGAGATCATTCAGGGTTGAAATGTGCCTTTTGGGCACAATTAGAACATGACAGGGGGCTTGGGGGTTAATATCCCGAAAGGCCAGCACATCATCGTCTTCATAAACAGTCTGGGGTTCGATTTCACCACTGACAAACTTACAGAACAGGCAGTCACTCATATTGTCTCCTCAAAATTCCGATCGTCCGCGAAAAGCATGGGCCAGAGTTGCACCATCCACATATTCCAGTTCACCCCCCATAGGCACCCCCTGGGCAATACGGGTTGTTTTGATGCCATGCTGCAGAGCCATGTCATGGATATACTGGGCTGTAGCCTCTCCCTCAACTGTAGGATTGGTTGCCAGAATAATCTCTTTGACAGCAGCGGAGGCAAATCGCTCTTGTAATAGATCAAGTCCGATCTCTTTTGGCCCTATGCCATCCAGAGGAGAGAGGTGGCCACCTAACACAAAATAGCCCCCCTGGTAGTCAGCCGCCTGCTCGATCATCATCTGATCAGCCGGGCTCTCCACGATACAGAGCAGACTCTGATCGCGCCGGGGATTGGAACAGAGCTGACAATATTCATCTTCACTCAGTGTTCTGCATTGGCGGCAGTGGCCAATCTGCTCCATGGCATCTGCCAGCAGCCGCGATAGTGCTCGCCCCCCTTCCCTATCCCGTTCAAGCAGGTGATAGGCCATCCGTTGGGCACTTTTTGCCCCCACACCGGGCAGGCAACGTAGGGCAATCATCAACTGATCCAGCAATGAAGGACTAGGCATTAACCGACCTGTAGACTAAAACCACGGGCACAACCAGGCAACAGTAGTCTTGTATCATAAAGTCAGAAAGGCAGTTTCATGCCAGGGGGTAGCCCGAGACCCGCAGTCAATCCGGACATGCTCTCTTGCATCTTATGGCTGACCCGCTGCGCAGCATCGTTGACGGCTGCTGCAACCAGATCTTCGAGCATCTCCTTGTCGTCACCCATCAGACTGTCATCGATCTCTATACGGCGCACCTCGTGTTTGCCGTTCATGGTCACCTTCACCATGCCGCCACCAGATTCACCGGTCACCTCTTCCTGAGCAAGACGCTCCTGAGTCTCCTGCATTTCAGCCTGCATCTTTTGCGCCTGCTTCATTAAATTACCAATACCGCCTTTCATGCTGAACACCTCTTATTCAAATTAGACAGTCGTCGACGCAATTGCGCCTCACGAGTGCGAAAAACAAACTTAACAATTGACTTTAGCTCGCGCACTATACATATATATTACAACGAGTTATAGAATACTTATCACAATCTGAATTAGTAAATTCACCCAGCAGCGTCATCTACAGGTCGTACACTATCCGACATCAATTTTGCAGAAAAACGCTCCTCCATCTCCCGAACCATCGGATCGGATTCCATACTCGACTCAGCCTGCTGCTGGCGCTCTTCCTGCTGACGCGTATGGCGCATGGCCGGGGTCTCATTCTCAGGAACTGCCTCTGAAATCGAGAGCTGAACTGAATCACCCAAGCGTTTGCGAATACTCTCCAGAAAACGCATTTCCGATTGACCCACCCTGAGTTGTCTTCTTGAGGCATCCAGGGTAAGACTGAGGGTCTTGCCATCCCAACTGCCAAATGCACAATTTTGTACCAACTGACGGGTAATACCTCCAAGTTGCAGAGAGGCCGAAAATGCCTCCCAATCAGCTGGATCAGACAACTGAGCAACCGGTTTATCAGGCTCAACTACAGTTTGTACCGGCTTGGGCTTTGCTGGCGCAGGGGATGCCGGGGCAACAGACCGAGGCTTAGATGGCTCTTGCGATGAGGGTGCAACAGAGCGGGGCCTGGGTTGAGCAGACCTGGCAGAGGCGCTACCTGCAGGTCGATTGATATCAGAACCACCATTCTCAGGTCGAAACGCCAGCATCCTCAACAATACCATTTCAAATCCACTGCGGGGATCAGGAGCCAGATTCAACTCTCTCTGCCCCATCAAACCAACCTGGTAGTAGAGTTGCACATCTTCAGGGGAGATCGCATCTGCAAAATAGTTTAGGCGTCCCAGATCATAACCGTCATCAGGCTGATACCCGGATACCAGCTGCAGTACGGCAATCTGATGCAGCATGGCAAGTAACTCCTGCAAGGCCTGACTGAAATCGACCGCCATCTCTGCCATCTCTGCGATGCGTTCCAGCAGTGCCGCTCCCTGCCCCTCTTGCAGAGCCTCCACAAGCCTGTCGATGCGATCAGTTCCGATTACACCTATCATCGACTTCACTGCTTCAGCCTGAACGACCCCACCACCAAATGCGATAGCCTGATCCAACAGACTCAGACCGTCGCGCATACTGCCATCTGCCCCTCTGGCCAGCAGCGCCAGAGACTCATCATCAAACGGAATCTTTTCCTCACCCAGGATATGTCTCAGCTGGCCTTCGATCTGCTCCCGGCTGAGGCGCTTCAGATTGAACTGCAGGCAACGCGAAAGCACTGTAACCGGGACTTTTTGTGGATCGGTTGTCGCTAGAATAAATTTCACATGCGGAGGAGGCTCCTCAAGAGTCTTCAGTAACGCATTGAAACTACTAGCAGAAAACATGTGAACTTCATCTATCAGATAAACTTTATATCGCCCCCGCACCGGTGCATAAGGGACATTCTCCAACAGCTCACGGGTCTGATCGACCTTGGTACGGGAGGCGGCGTCCACCTCCAACAGATCAACAAAGCGTCCCTCATCAATCTCACGGCAGGCATCACAGACACCACAGGGTATGGCGCTGATGCCTTTCTCACAATTCAGAGATTTGGCAAAGATTCTGGCTAAGGTGGTCTTACCCACACCCCGGGTACCAGTGAACAGGTAGGCATGGTGCAAACGCTCATGCTCCAGGGCATTGTTCAATGCCGTCACCACGTGCTGCTGTCCGACCAACTGGCCAAATAGTTGTGGTCTCCATTTGCGGGCAAGAACCTGGTATGACATAAAAAAACGCTCTGTAAGCTACCGATTAGATGGAGAGTTTAACCTGAATCCGGGGTGGATTCACAACCGATCAGAGTCCCGTGAAATTGAATGCTCAGGAAAGAAGGGACTAAAGAGTTAGCTCTTCCTAACGCTATGTTATGAAGAGCTGGGGTGAAATCCCACTGCGCCTATCAGAATTTCCAGGCCTGGGATATTCCAAAGCACTCTATCTAAGCTCCGGGTATGCCGTTGATGGGCGAAACAAGATCGCCACATCCTTACCTGCTGATTAATACAACATGGAACAGCAAAGGCATGGACCAGCTGAGCAGACAATGCTATCACTGATACCCCGCCCCCAATCATCATCCGATGAACGCACCCTTATGCCCAGGGTATCTTCTCTTAATTCGTTGCAGAGGATTGCCACAACCAACATTTCTGATGCTGAACAATCAGCACCGCTGATTGCCTGTAGCTGCAAGCCGGTCAAGAGACTAAGTCGCCAATTTAATAATAAAGCTGCCCTGCAGAAACCGAATGGCGCAGTTTCATCAATGAACCCCACACGGAGGATATAGATCATGGACAATAGGCAAGACTCCCCAATAAGACTGGCTGCGATTGGCATGGATCAGAGACAGCGTAACGCTCTACGTATGTTATTTGATAGCAAATGCCATAACCGTTATGTCCTGATGGAAGAGGAGTCTTCAGAGATCTGCATACTTGACCTGGATGCCTTCGGTGGCGAGCGGCTATGGCAAGAGTTCCGTCAACGCAATCCTGAACGTCCTCTGATACTGGTCTCACTCAAACCTTGTAAATTGACAGACAGCCACACTCTGTTTGTGCAGAAGCCAATCCCGGTAGCTCAACTAATCAGTGCAATTAACCAGCATGCTCAAGCTCTCGATAGGGCAATAATTCCTGAAGATTGCGAACTACAACTGAAAGCGGATGATCAACCCCCAGCAAACCAACAGAAAACTCACGCGTCAACACCCAAGCTGGATACCCACAAGGTTGCCACTTTAATGACTAAAGCTCAGGAGAAGACCTTTATCGGAACTTCACCAGATATTGACCCGGATGATAATGCTCAGTTGGCGAAGATCTATTACAACCCGGAACACTACCTGCAGGGACATATGCAGCAGGCCCTGAATCATGCGAAGCGCTATAACAAAAATGTGGCCATAGAGGGGCCTTGGCCTGCAATTGACCTGATAATTGAACATCAGCGGGTACTGGTTGATGCCGGAGAACGTCAGTTACGTCCTTACTGCACAATGCCAGACGCAACCCTTGAAGTGGACCTGCAGATTAACGACCATATCAGACCGACTACCGGCAGACGTGAATACTCTCTATACGCTTTCGTCTGGCAGTTGGCCCTATGGGCATCGAGGGGACGCCTGCCAGCGGGCACCAGTCTGACCCAACCTATCTATTTACGCCGCTGGCCCAATTTCAGTCGCCTGGTTGTCACCCCATACGCATTAGCTATTACAGCACTTTGGACTAAACATCCTCGTTCACTGATCGACACCGCGGTCAGTCTGAACATCCCCCAGCGATATGTCTTCGCCTTTTACAGTGCTACCAACGCAGTTCAACTTGCAGGAGAGACCAGACGCGCTGTTGATACTTTTATTGCACCCCCTGGTGTAGAGCGATCGTCGAATCGAGGACTTTTCAGTCGTCTATTGAACACCTTAAGAGGACACAAGGACGAATCATGAGTGACTTCAAGATTATTTTTAGCGGCCCCGTCGGAGCAGGAAAGACCACTGCCATCACAACCATCAGTGATATCGCACCGGTTTCCACTGATGAATTGGCTACTGACATGACACGCTCACGAAAAAACGGTACCACTGTGGCGATGGATTACGGATTGATAAAATTGCAAGGCAATGAACAAATCCATCTCTACGGTACGCCAGGCCAAGAACGCTTCGATTTCATGTGGGAGATTTTGACCCAGGGAGGCATTGGACTGGTTTTACTGATTAGCAACCAGAGACCTGACCCGTTTCGGGATCTCCACTTCTTTCTGAATGCCTTCAAAGAATTCATTGCCCAGGGTAAAGTCGTTGTTGGGGTGACTCAAATGGATCTGGCCAACACGCCGATGATAGAAGACTACCACCTCCAGCTTGAAAACTCTGGCGTAAAGATACCGGTTTTTGATATCGATGCCCGTGACAAAAAAGATATCTCGATACTACTTGAGGCACTACTCTACAGTTTGGATCCTTGTTTGGATGAATGATATGCCATGACAGAGATGTTTAAGCTCTCCAATGCATTGGTCACTATTCTTATTGAGCTGGATAGTATGAATCGCTAATCAAGCTCTTTTGCACAATTATGAGAAGCGCTCTCTAAATCTGTAGATCTGAAGGTTAAGAGAAGTTCGATAAGTAGGGTGCGGCCCTGCCGCACCATGCGGTGCGTGGATTCTGTTTTAAATTTACTCTGAATGTATTAACAAAACTGGCCTCTTACAGCATTCTTAGGCAGTGAGATGAAATATACGACTTCCACATCTCTAAATGAAATGTTGAGTGGCGCAATGCTCCACCATAGATAGTGGGCAATAGAATCAATTTGTCTCTTCTGTCATTCAGGCTACAGAAGTAGCCCGAATCGAATCAACCAATTCAGCAAACTCATCATCATCTGGTTTTTCTCCGCCGACACACCAGGCGTGAATAATCGGATCAGGAAAATCGAGTAGCTGTATGAAGTGCCTCTGCATACGGGGAGGCAATTCTGAATAGTGCTGATCGAGAAACGCCTCCAGCAACACATCCAGCTCCAGCATCCCTCGTCGACACTGCCAGCGTAAACGGTCTATGTTATCTAACTCACTATCCTCTATAACCACTAAAACTAACCTCTCAATACCCTACTAAATCGCATCTTTCAGCATGATCGCCTTAATATGACCGATTGCTTTGGTTGGATTAAGCCCTTTGGGGCAGGACTCAACACAATTCATGATGGTGTGGCAACGAAACAGTTTGTAAGGCCCTTCCAGATTATCCAATCTCTCATCACTGGCCTGATCACGACTGTCCGCTAGAAATCGACAGGCACTCAACAGGGCCTGAGGTCCAAGAAATTTGTCAGGATTCCACCAGAAAGAGGGGCAGGAGGTAGAGCAACAGCCGCACATGATACACTCATAGAGTCCATCCAGTTTGTCACGATCTTCGGGGGATTGAAGAATCTCTTGCTCTGGTAAAGGCTCTTTACGAATCAGCCAGGGATCAACCTGTTTGTATTGGGCATAGAACTGGCTCATGTCCACAACAAGATCACGGATTACCGGACGACCAGGGAAAGGTCTTACTTCAACAGGCTCTTTCAATTCACTCAATGGGGTAATACAGGCAAGTTTATTACTGCCATTGACGTTGACACCATCGGAGCCACATACCCCCTCACCGCAAGAGTGTCTGAAGGTGAATGATTCATCCTGCTCCTGAACTGCCAACAAAGCGTCCCGCAACATCATGCCTTGACGAGTTTCAATTTCGAACTCCTGCATATAGGGTTCATTGTCTTTTTCAGGGTTGTAGCGATATACGCTGACTTTCATATTAAAAACCTCATCACTAAATATGTATTTTTGAGTTTTGTTTATCAGGTTGATTTGCAGAAACGCACAACCTCATCAACCAGATGGAACTCAATCAATACACACGCTCTTTTGGCGGAAAACTCTCTACAGTCAGGGGCTGTACTCTTACGCCCTTGTATTCCAACTTGTCTGCCTCTTTCCAATACAAGGTGTGCTTCATCCACTCACCATCTTCCCGATTCGGATAATCCGGGCGCGAATGGGCACCACGACTCTCTTTACGATGTAAGGCAGAGACTGCAATCGATAAGCCCACATCAATCAGATTTTCCAGTTCAAGTGCTTCTGTACGATTTGTATTGAAGGTATTGGAGTGATCAGTAAGACGAACATCCTGTAGTTTTTCACGTATCGCCTTAATTTTTTCAACCCCTTCAGCCATCATCTCTTCCACTCTGAATACCCCGGCATGATCCTCCATGGTCTTGCGGAATTCCTTGCGTAGCTCGCTGACAGTAATCCCATCTCCTTTAAGGTTCCATCTTTCAAGACGATTAACAGCCTGATCAACATTGGCACTCTCTAACGGGCGATGAGAGCAGTTATCCTTCACATACTCAATAATGTTGTGTCCTGCCAATCGGCCAAATACAAGAATATCTAGCAATGAGTTTCCACCTAAACGATTGGCGCCATGCACTGATGCGCAGGCACATTCACCTGCAGCATAGAGACCTGGCAGTGGATCACCCTCATCACTGGAGCTTGGCATCACACGGCCAAAGCGATCTGTCGGGATTCCTCCCATGACGTAATGCGCGGTGGGAAACACCGGTATCGCATCCTGTACCGGATCGACACCAGCAAAGATTTTAGAGCTCTCTCGGATACCAGGTAGACGTTTTGCAATTACATCCTCACCCAGATGATCAACCTTCAACATCACGTGATCACCATCCGGGCCACATCCTAGCCCATCTCTCACCTCAGTTACGATAGAGCGGGCTACCACATCCCGGCTCGCAAGATCTTTAGCGTTAGGGGCATACTTCTCCATAAACCGCTCGCCATTCTTGTTGATTAGATATCCGCCTTCACCGCGCACACCTTCTGTAATCAGCATGCCTTTACCGGCTATACCTGTTGGGTGAAATTGGAAAAACTCCATATCCATCAGAGGCAATCCGGCACGCAGCGCCATCGCCATACCATCGCCAGTATTAATATGCGCATTGCTGGTGGTACGAAATACCTGACCGCAGCCACCCGTGGCTAACAGTGTCGTTTTGGATTCGATCAGCAGAGGTTCACCGGTGGCGATATTGAGCACCAGAGCACCAAGAATCACACCCTCTTCATCCTTGATCAGGTCGACAGCAAAGTATTCATCATAAAAGTGGGTCTTGGCCCGAATATTCTGCTGATAGAGTGTATGCAGAATGGCATGACCGGTACGGTCTGCCGCAGCACAGGTTCGAGCTGCCTGATCCCCACCAAAATTCTGACTCTGGCCACCAAAGGCTCTCTGGTAGATCTTGCCATTGGGCAGTCTTGAGAAGGGTACGCCGTTATGCTCAAGTTCGTACACCGTCGGAATCGCTTCACGACACATATACTCAATCGCATCCTGGTCACCCAGATAGTCGGATCCTTTCACTGTGTCGAACATATGCCAATGCCAGTTATCAGGCAACACATTGGCTAAGGCCGCATTAACACCACCCTGGGCAGCCACTGTATGAGAGCGGGTTGGAAAGACTTTGGATACAACCGCCACCTTCAGATTGGCATTCGCGAGTTGTAAAGCTGCATTCAGACCGGCTCCGCCAGCTCCCAGAATGAGCGTATCGAATCGTTGTTTTTCAAGTGCCATGTATGGTTAACCTTTTCTGTTCAAGCGACATGCGCAAGAATAATGACCTGCAGCACCCAGAGTGCGCAGCCGGTAAGTACAAAGCCGATCAGGGTCAGCAAGGAGACGCGAATTGCAGTTGGATGCACATAATCAATCAACACATCACGAATACCGACCCAGGCGTGTATCAATAACGAGGCAAAAAAGAGCAGCAGCCCAAAACCTACCAGTGGCTGAGCCACCCAGCTCTGCCAGGCAAGATGATCTGATGGTGCGTGAAAGATTAAATGCTGAAGCAAATAGAGGAAAAACAGCATCAGATAGATGGCGCTGGCACGTTGCAGAAACCAAGCCCTCAAACCACTCGCACGACGACTCATAGCAGACCCCCCATAAGTATCAGTGCCAATACCGGGGCTGCCAGAGTCACTCCCCAGGCCGTTTGACGATAGAATGGTTTATCAACGCCAATATCGATATCAATCAGCAGATAACGTATACCCGCCAGCAGATGGTGCATCAGTGCCCACAACATTAAAAACAGAACAAGCTTAACCAAGCCCAAACTGAAAAAAGCTTTTACGGTTGCAAAACCATCTGCACTTGAGAGGGAGAGATCAAATAGATAAATAAGCAGTGGAATGGAGAGCACCATTACCACACCTGTAGCACGATGAATAATCGACATGATGCCTGCCATAGGCAGTCGTATTTTAACGAGATTAAGAAAGACAGGTCTTGGTTTCGTGTCTAGCATAGTGGTGTATTCCAAAATTAAATTCAAAATAAACGATGGGGAACTAAAACGCTGTACCCGTCAACGAATCAAACAAGCCTAAAAGTAGCAAGTTATTAACTGTATATTAATGAAGCAGCTGATTTTTATGAGTGACATATAGCGATCTCTTATCACTGCTGGCCATTAACGCTCTCTTCCTCAGGAAGAAAAATAGGATGAGGAGATTCTAAAGCTGATGCTTTTTAATTAAAGGAATCTCTCATCCTGCCCCTCTCCCGATAGAAGAAAGAATGTTGGATTTTTAAATTGTGCGCCGCACAATACATTGACAAAATATGCTAACCCAGAACAATTAGTTACCTCAATATTCAATATTCATCCAAGCTCACGATACCTCATCAACCACTTTTCATCATGCAGCTGGCACGCACCGAAGCCAGCGCAGTCATATTCAAAAGGCCGCGCACAGTGATACTTGGCGTCACAATGTGAGCCGATTTAGCGGTGCCAATCAATATCGGCCCAATCGCTATCCCTTCGCCTAAAACCTTGAGCATATTGAAGGAGATATTGGCCGCATCCTGATTGGGCATTACCAACAGATTAGCGCTGTCTTTGAGGCGCGAATTGGGGAAGCGACTTGCTCGAATCTCTTCTGACAGCGCCAGATCAGCATGCATTTCCCCTTCAATTTCAAGGTCAGGCATTCGTTCCCGAACCAATTCCAGGGTGTGCTGCATCTTGCGTGCAGAGGTCGACTCATGACTTCCAAAATTGGAGTGTGAAAGCAGCGCCACCTTAGGCTCGACACCGAACCACAACACCTCTTCTGCACATAGAGTGACGATTTCGGCTAGCTCTTCTGCAGTAGGATCCTCCTGCACATAGGTATCTGCCATAAATAGTGTTCCTGTGTGCAGCACCAGTGCATTCATGGAAGACAATTTATTCACCCCGCTCTCTCTACCGATGATCTCCTCGATATGCCTGAGATGTTTCTGATAACGTCCAACTATGCCACAGATCATTGCATCCACTTCACCCAATGAGAGCATCACTGCAGCCAATACAGTGGGATTTCTTTGCAGATACTTGCGGGCCTCCTTTGGTGAAAAGCCTCGTCTCTCGACATGCTTAAAAAATAGTTGTGCATGACGCTCGAAATTGGGGTTCTCCAGCAGCTCAACCACTTCGAAATCATCATTCTCTACTAAGCGCAAGCCTAATGCCTTGATCCCAGCGAGAATTACATTCCGACGACCAATCAGTACCGGCCTGGCAATGCCTTGATCCACCGCCTGTTGCGCCACTTCCAGAATCCGCTCCTCCTCTCCCTCTGCATAGACCACCCGTCTGATATCTGAACGAGCCCGTTCAAACATAGGACGCATCGTCATGCTGGTGCGGAATACACGATTCTGCAATCGAGCACGATAGGATTCCAGGTCACTGATCGGCCTCAACGCCACACCAGACTCCATAGCTGCCTCAGCAACCGCGAAGGGCACAGAGACCATCAGGCGAGGATCGAAGGGCTTGGGTATCAGATAATCAGGACCAAATTGAAGGGACTGCCCACCATAGGCGGAACGAACAACATCAGATGACTCAACCTGGGCCATCTCAGCAATCGCCTTTACACAGGCCATCTTCATTGCACTGTTGATCTCAGTCGCCCCTACATCAAGAGCACCTCTGAACAGAAAGGGAAAACAGAGTACGTTATTAACCTGATTTGGATAGTCAGTACGGCCAGTGGCCAGAATGGCATCTGGCCGCACCGCCTTTGCTTCATCCGGTAGAATTTCAGGATTTGGATTGGCCAGGGCCATAATCAGCGGATTCGCAGCCATCTTCGGCAGCCAATCTGCTTTTAATACCCCAGCTGCCGAGAGGCCGAGAAAAACATCTGCTCCATCCAAAGCCTCCTCCAATGTGCGCATTGATGTATCGACAGCGTAGACCTCCTTATAAGGATCCATCTCTTCAGTACGACCCTCATAGACCACGCCCGCAATGTCGGTAACGATAATATTTTCCCGCTTCAACCCCAGATCAACCAGCAGACCGAGGCAGGCTAAAGCTGCAGCACCGCCACCGGCGGTGACCAGCTTTACCTCACCAATCTTCTTACCAACCACTTTCAGACCGTTGAGTATTGCCGCACAAACAACAATAGCCGTACCGTGTTGATCGTCATGAAAGACCGGGATATTCATCCGCTCTTTGAGTGCTTTCTCGATAATAAAACACTCTGGTGCTTTGATATCCTCAAGATTGATGCCACCGAAACTGGGCTCCAGACGAGCCACGGTCTCTATGAATTGATGCGGATCTTTTTCGTCAATCTCGATATCGAATACATCGATATCAGCAAACTCCTTGAACAGAACTGCCTTACCCTCCATAACAGGCTTGGAGGCCAGGCTACCGATAGCCCCCAAACCGAGTACCGCGGTTCCGTTGGTAATCACTGCCACCAGGTTACCTCTGGCAGTATAGTCAGCCGCTTTGTTAGGGTCAGACGCTATCTCTTCACATGCAGCAGCAACGCCGGGAGAGTAAGCCAATGCAAGATCCCTTTGATTGGCCATCGGTTTAGTCGATTTGATTTCAAGCTTGCCGGGTTTGGGAGACCGATGATATTCAAGTGCGGCCTTTCTCAACTCTTCAGACATAAAAATAGTTTTCCTGGGTTATCGATTACAGTTCGGCACCACCACTACAGGAAGGTGACTGACTTGAGTGACGTGGCGAACTGTTGACCCTAACAGACCGCTGCGAATAAAACCTTTACTGCAACTGCCAATCACAATTATATCGGCATTATGCTTTTCCGCCTCTTGCGGAATGCGATCTGCAGGATGACCGGATGTAACCAGAATCTCCCTTACCATAGAGTTCTTTTTTTCACAAAGCGCCATCTCTTCATGACAAAACTTTTCCAGCCGCTCTTTCATTTTTTTAAGGACCTTCTTCATACCCTCATGTTCAAGCTTTTCCAGTTTTTTTCCTGGTAGATAGGTGGAAAGCACAGCTTCACCTGTGCTTCCCAATGGTTCCAGAACATGCAACATGATGATCTCTGCATTGTAGCTCTGAGCCAGGCTGATAGCCTGCCTGAAAACCGGACGCATGTGTCGCCCCATATCGGTGGCATAAAGTATGGTTTTGATTTCAGGAATTGAACTCATTTAGTTACGCCTCACTTATAACCTTTCATCTGATCGATAAAATCAGGAAGGAACAGGGAAATCTGGGGTATATAGGTAATCAACATCAGGAATATCAGCAACAGACCCAACCATGGAAGTGCCGCACGAATGACCCAACCAATAGAGTTACCTGTAATACCCGCCGTAACAAACAGATTCAGCCCCACAGGTGGTGTCAGCATGCCTATTTCCATATTTACAACCATAATGATACCAAGATGAATAGGATCTATACCCAGCTGAGTGGCGATAGGAAACAGAATAGGCGCCATGATCAACAATACTGCAGAGGGTTCCATAAAGTTACCGGCTGCAAGCAATAGCAGATTCATCACAATCAGAAACATCCAGGGATCCAACCCCCAACCTACAATAGTATCCGCAATTGCATGTGGAATACGCTCTGTGGTCAACACATGGGCAAACAACATTGCATTGGCAATAATGAACAACAGCATAATACTGACTTTTGCAGCATCCAGTACGGTATGCCTGACCTCTTCATCGATAAAAGCTTTTGGCAACGCTACCACTGATTGTGTCAGATTGCGCATCACCATGCCTGCACCATGTTCGCCATCATAGCGCCAGGGTTTGCCTTTCAAAGGCCCCATGTCCCGATAACCGAATACTGAGACAAGGAAAGCATATACAGCAGATACCGCTGCCGCCTCAGTCGGACTGGCGATACCACCATAAATCGAACCCAACACGATCACAATCAGCATCAGACCACCAGAGGCGATAAAACCTGATTTCAACAGCGACTTTATACCCGGCCATGGCTGAGAAGGTAGATTCATGATCCGTGCAGCCACGTAAATCGCCACCATCAACAACAGTCCCATCATCAACCCTGGGATGAAGCCCGCCATAAACATCTTTGCTGCAGAGACCTCAGTTGCAGCTGAATAGACCAGCATAACAATTGAAGGTGGAATCAAAATACCCAAGGTACCCGCATTTGCGATAACCCCGGCAGCAAAGGACTCTGGATAGCCTGATCTCACCATCCCCGCTATCACGATAGTACCAATTGCAGCCACAGTCGCTGGTGATGAGCCAGATACCGCAGCAAACAGCATACAGGCCATAACTGAGGCCATTGCCAATCCACCGCGGATATGACCAACACAATCTACAGCGAAATTGATTAAACGTTTTGCCACCCCTCCGGTTGATAGAAATGCTGATGATAGGATAAAGAATGGAATCGCTAACAGGGTGTAGTGTTCAGATAGTGCTTCGATCAGTTTCAGGGCAACCGAAGCCAGCGAGTCGCTGGAAAAAAACAGTATTGTGGCGATGCTCGACATACCCAAAGCCACCGCGATCGGCATACCGATCAGCATACAAATGAATAGCAGAAGAAATAGGGTTGCTGTCGCCATTACTTGACTCCCCCATTCAGATTTTGCCCTTCAGCGGCAAGTTCCTCCGCCAAGCGCATGCTCTCTTCCGCTTCATTGGTATGGGAGAATCCGATTGACTCACCTCTGATCACATGCCATAACAACTGCAGTAACCGCACAGAGAAAAATACAAAGCCGATAATAAGAATACTGTGGGCGACCCAAGTCTCTACCGGGATATCCTCAAGCTCGATGCCGATCTTTTTCATCTTCGACAGATAGATCCAGGAACCATATAAAAACAAGCTACAGTAGACCAGGCTGAGCACGACTGCGACAAGAGATAGAAAACGATGGATTGAATCGGGTAGTGTTTTGACGAAGGCATCCACACCAATGTGAGCACCAACCTTCAGACCGTATGAGATACCGAAGAGTACAAACCAGGCAGATAGATGCAGGGTGAGTTCCTGAGCCCAAAGTAGACCTGTATTGAATACAAAACGTAGCACCACTTCAAGAAAAACCAATAGGGTCATTGCAACCAGCAGTAGAGAGATAATCCCCTCTTCCGCTTTATTCAGTATTTGCTTAAGCATTAAGATTCTCCTCTGACCTCCGCAGTGCCATATCTTATGGCAATCTTGGAAATCCCTATCCTGCCCGGACTTGTAATTGTTATCCTAGAGTTCTTGTAGTGTAAATGGGATCACCCAATGGGTGAGTATAAATACCATTAATTGATGTGGCATATCACTACCTTACGTCAAATTTCAGCGGTCAACTGCGGAATCTAGGATTATTAGTTGCCGAATTCAATCGGGTCTAGAACCCGATTGAATTCAGTAGGTTTATGTAATGTCTCAAGTTGCAAGTAGATCTGTCGGCTTACAAGACCGAACCCCATTCACACAGCCTAACCATCCCTATTATTTTGCACTCAGATAAGGTCATTCAACTACTGAGCCCATACTCCTCGGTTGGCAAGCTGATACCTTTTTTGGCCGACAAACAACAAGTGACATCACACAAGTGTAGTCGAGGGTTACATATTGTTTGAATTATAAGCTGCGTCAATCAGCTCCTTACCGATCTCATCCTCAAACTCTTTCCAGACAGGCTTCATTACTTCAACCCACTGGGCGCGCTCTTCGGCACTGAGTGAAATGAGAGTGCTTCGTCCAGAGTCAATGATCTTCTGACGGTCATCCACACCCTTCTGCTCGGCAACCGAGTTACCAAATACAATGGCTTCATCCAGCGCTTTTTTGACTTCAACACGAATATCATCCGGCAGATCCATCCAGAATTCGGTAGAGGTTACCACCATATAGTCGAGCAGACCGTGGTTGGACTCAGTAATATAGGGTTGCACTTCAAAGAATTTTTTGGAATAGATGTTGGACCAGGTATTCTCCTGACCATCGATGGCCCTGGTCTGTAACAGGGTAAATACCTCTGAGAACGGTTTTTTAAGCGGTGTGGCCTTAACTGCCTTGAATTGTGCTGCCAATACATCAGAAGTCATAATACGGAATTTCTGCCCCGAGGCATCTGCCGGAACATGAATGGGTTTACTGGAAGAGAGCTGTTTCATACCGTTGTGGATATAGCCCAAACCGGTTAAACCCTTTTTCTTAATAGAGCTTAATAATTTTTGGCCAGCTTCACTTTTTTGAAAGCGTTCGACCGCCTGCATATCTTTAAACAGAAAAGGTAGATCATAAAGCTGAAGTGAACGGGTAAAGCTCTCAAATTTCGACAAAGCAGGTGCTGCTAACTGCACATCACCCAGCAGCATGGCTTGCAGAACCTTGTTATCACCAAACAACTGGGAGTTGGGATAGACCTCAACAACCACTTTGCCAGCAAGACGCTCTGCAACCAGATCCTTGAATTTATTGGCCATCTGGCCCTTTGGTGTATTTTCAGCCACCACATGTGAAAATTTGATCACAATAGGTGCGGCTGACAGGGGAGCTGCCACTAGTGTAGCTAGCAGCGCGAATAGGATACAGGCTCTTCTCATAATGATCCTCCAGAATGGAATCTTAAATTATTTTGGATAACCCGAAAGCAACGGATTGGGGTGAAGGAGAGCAATAAAGGGGCCAACTGTGGTGAAAGTGGAGAATACCAGGGTAATAAAGGGGTGAATCAGAGCGCGTTATCGAACGAGCGTACATAAATCGGCGGATTTCCGCCCATTTCTACTATCTGTAGTGGGGAGATTTCACACATTAAGAAGAGTAAGAAATGCCCTACCCACAGAGGCAGGTAACTGGCACTACTCAATAAACGGGATTAGCGGTCGACGGTGTCCTTCCATGAGACATCCCAGGGGCTATTGAGCCATCGACTCGCTCGATCGGAAAATCCACCGGTGTCTGGTGACTCAGGCACAGCGGTGATCTCGATACTCTCTTCAGCCGCAACATCATCAACACCAACAATCTCTTCAGATTCAGCTACAAAACTGAGTTTATTCAAAGAGGCCCCAGACGAAAGCAGTTTCTGATCCCTTTCAAGATTGGAGATAACCCCCTTAAGGATCTCTTTCATTCCATCCGGATAGACTGGATTGGCTAACATACCCTCGACATCTGCCTTCATCTCGTCGATCTTCTGTGCTGCTTTATCTCGTTGCTGCTTCTCCTGATTATCAAGCTCAACAAGCTGTTTTTTTATCACTTCAGGTGAGACAGGAACCGGCGAACCAGGGGTTGGCACACCTCTTTTACGAAGTAAAACCCGCATCGAGACAGCGGTCTGGGCAGTTCGTTTGAACTCATCGAGAAGATCGAGGGGGCTAGACTCCTGATCATCACTTGAGAGAGAGATGAATTCGATATTTTCGTCCTGAGAATAATCCAAGCCAGAGTAGTGGAGTATCTTTTCCAGCTGACTCTTAATAAGGGTTTCCAGATTGTTGAAATAGACCTGAATCTGTTTGACAGGCAAATTGCGTAGACTTTCGCTCAAGGAGCTGAAGAGATTCAGTGCACTCTCTGGAAGATCCTTGGAAGGAACACCCAGCACCAATACAGAACTGAGACTCTCCTGCATGCCCTCTATTGCATTAGTGATTTCGACAATCTGTTGAAGTATTCTGCGCTTACCTTCCAGCTTGGCGATATCGTTCTGCATATTGTCAGTTAGTGGATCGTTTAAAGGCATTGCTACTCCTTACGGTTTTTTTACCTGCAGAACAGTACTAGGCTTGGTTCGGAAAACCATCAATTTTGACGCGAATTTTGAAATCCAAGGCTTAGCGTTGTTGCGGGCCTCTCTCTATAGGAATGTAGCGGCAAAAAAGCACGCTGCTTGAATAAAATTAATTCCCAAGCTAGCTGATTTATGAGCACTATTAAATGTACTCAGTGTTTAATTTCACAGTTGATGAGTCATGCTTTTTCAGGTGTTGTTACTTAACGGCTGGCACTAGTGTGATGGTGTAGGGTGTAGGGTGTAGGGTGTAGGGTGTAGGGTGTAGGGTGTAGCCCTGCCGCACCATCAGGTTGCGGGTTTCTCAAAAACCCCGCTACCAGCAAGTGTTTAGTTTATCCTGGTTTCCGCAGTTGGCCGCTGACATCTGCTGTAAAGTTACTGAAGTTTATGCCCACCCATTGGTGAACTCATTTACGCTACATCAATTTGTGAAAGATGTCGGTTAGCCTGCTCGTCAGGTGGTTTCGGTTGGGCATGGTGCGGCAGGGCCGCACCCTACTTCGCTTGAATTATATGGGCACCTCTATTAATTGCTTGTGTCCATATGTCAGATAGGTGTGGCATGAGCAGAAGTGAGGTGATCTCTGAAAAAGACCTTTTTTAAATCAGGCCACTCATTTTTGAGTTGCACGAATAATCCGAGCCAGATCGTGAGCAAATGCCTGTGCGACCTGGCTCCTGCCTAGCTCATTGAGGTGGCCACCATCGGAGGTATAGCTACCGATCAGAGCGTAGTATTCTTCTCCATCCATGCTGAATGATTCCCGACGACCGTTGGCATAGGTCGATTGACTTCGTGCAATATCGACTACATGAGTATCACTGTAATTATCGAGTAGCAGACGATTAAACTGATTGCGCTTACGATTATCCAGCTTGCTATTGTTTGCTCTGCCAAGCATCTCTCTGATCCAGACACCAAGCCCGCCAGGACTATGTCTGAGAGGTGTTGTGGTGTGAATAAAGGTGATCTCTGGGTGTCTCTGAATCAGTCCATCCATGGTGTTTTTATACGCTGAGAATAGCTCAGACACATCAGATTCGCGGTTGATGTCGATATAACAGAACTTTAACAATGCATAATCGATCTTGTTTGAGAGTTCCTGATCGATTATCCGCTCAAAGTCTTCACATTTTGTCAGTGGCTTTTGGTTTTGACCAATCGGTGTATGTACCAGACAGCCAGACTGACGCTCAGCAAGATAACTTTCAAGATCGAGAATTGGGAGATCCTGTTGTGATTGCCGGGCAAGTTCCTCTAAACCGGTAATAATATTTTCACCTACAGACTGATGGCCAAAAAATACGCTTGCACGTTTCAGCGTTTCCATATCCGCTTTAAATTGCTGTGACATACCAGGTTCCCATTGCTTTGAATCCGTCTGGCAAGCAGCCAACAGAGAGAGGCTGATTGTGATACAGAGGGTGATTAATATTCTCATTTTTTATTGCACAACTTTACAAAACACCTTTACAAAATTTCGTAAGCCTCCAGTAGAAGCTTTTCCGTTGTTTCCCAGTCTATACACTCATCTGTTACTGAAACCCCATACTTCAAATCAGATGGATGCTCGGTGATATCCTGCCGTCCGGCATTTAGATGACTCTCCAGCATCGCCCCGAGTATCATTGCATGCCCCTCACCAGTAGATCTTGAGTGAGCAATCTGCTTGATCAGATCGTGCCATACGATCACCTGGCGCTCATAGTTTTTTCTGCTGTTGGCATGAGAGCAATCAACCATCAATCTAGGTGCCAGACCAGCCTTACGAAGAGAATCAGCGACATAGAGTACATCTGCACTATCGTAGTTTTCGCCCCGGCTTCCACCACGCAGTATCAGGTGGGTATCCTCATTACCTGTAGTAGCGATGATAGATGACTCTCCCGACTCATTGATGCCCAGAAAGGTATGGGGATTCGCCGCAGACAGCATCGCATCTATGGCAACTTTGGTATTGCCATCGGTTGAATTTTTAAAACCAACAGGTGTTGAAAGACCTGAAGCCATCTGTCGGTGGGTCTGACTCTCAGTGGTTCTTGCACCAATCGCCACCCAACCCAATAGATCACCAATATACTGGGGCGTGAAAGGTTCCAGAATTTCACTCGCTGTTCCCAGCCCAAGCTGATTGATATCCAGCAGCAGCTGTCTGGCAAGTTTCAAACCCCGGCTCATATCGAATGAACCATTCATCTCAGGATCATTGATCAATCCCTTCCATCCGATCGTGGTTCGAGGCTTTTCAAAATAGACACGCATTAACACCAGCATCTTGTCATTGAGACTTTCAGCCAGCGGTTTCAGGCGTTGTGCATACTCCATTGCTGAATCGGGGTCATGAATTGAGCAAGGCCCGACAATCACCAGGGGGCGATCATCCTCCCCAACCAGAATATGATGAATAGCCTCCCGCACCCTGACGACATGATCGTATATCTCGTCACTGACCGGCATCGCCTGCAGAAGCTCTGATGGCCGGATCAGTGGCTGGGCACTGGCTACTCGTAAATTCGAAACTCTTTTTAATAATGCAGGTTGGTCTTGGTTCATAATGAACAACTCTCTCGTGAATTTGCTCAACACTATTCATTCGTGATTGGTGGGGCATGGCCCCACCCGACAAAATTGTTAGCGTTTAGGATATGGCCATACCTCACCAATCCACAGATAGCTGAATCGTGCGGCCATCCTGTGCATCTTTAATAAGTCCATCAGCCCGATAGTGTAGATAGGCCTCAATAGCAGTATAACCGTTATCTAAAGACTGCCCCGCATCATCATGATCAGGATCCATGCCGTTAACTACTTCCCAGTCATCCGCCATACCGTCCATATCCCTGTCCTTTTGCATGCTCTTATCTCTCAATCCCTGAAGAAACCACTCATCATCGGGATTTTGCGGTGCCCCCCTTCTCCAACCACCCGTTCCGGTGATAACCTCGCTGATCGTACGGCGGGTCACCCTGTCCCGAGGAAAAGCACCCGCCAACGCCAATACCTTCAGATAGGCCTTGGTTGCCTCTTCAGTTTCAACCTCTGCCACAGGAAACTCTCTCTGCGCCAACTCTCCCTCGCGACTGAAGCCAATTTTAAAAGAGGAGAAAAAGCCCACATCTCCTGGACGATCGACTCGACCATAGCCTGCCAAGTGGTTTCCATGCAGATAGTATTTGCCATGATCACTGAAATGATAGAGCGTTACCCGATCGGCACTCGGCCCCCGCTTGTAATAGTTGCCAACGATATTAATACCCGCGGCAGGCTTATGGCCGTCATGCCCCAGCCCCTCTTTAAAGTCGTAGATGACATTGTTACGAAAATCTGCAGGTTTCTCTTTTACATATGGGGAGAGTGAAGGATTTCTTCTCGAGTTATGAGCAAACAGATTGTGATGTATGGAGATATTGCCGCTATTCGGATAGGCGCTGAGCAAGGCGAAATTATGCGCTACATCTTTACTGTGCCCAGCTGGGTCTGACTCTTCCAGTGTACACCACTGTACTGTGACTTCTGATGAATGAATGATATCGAGCAGTTCATCATTTCCCCAGGCCAGGGAGAGATGGTCGAGGATAATCCGCTCAGACTTGGGAAGTTGAATCACATCTCCAGTATGTCCTCTTACCGGCTTTTGGCGTATACGTAAGAAGCGGATAATAAGATCATGTAGCCGCTCACCATTTTGCGGGGCTGCAACGATCCGTCCAACCAGCGTGATGCCCGGGCTTGGGGCACTCTCCCCGGCAATGGTGATATTGGAGTGTTGAATACGCAAATCTCCACGAATCACACCAGCAACATCGAATACCACAATTCTCGGACCTTCAGCTGCCGCTGCAGCCTGCAGACTGCCGGGGCCTTGAGCATTCAGGTTAGTCACTCTGATAACCCGGCCACCTCGTCCACCCACTGAGACAGCACCAAATCCCTCTGCACCTGGAAATGCGGCAACGGGTTTATCAAAAGCTGCACTGACCGTTACATTAACCAGCCATAGCCCAACCATCCCTAAAAGGTAGAACAGCACCCTCAACCGTTGACCAACTATCGAGTGAGGCATCTCCATATCGTCTCCTTGGTAACTCATTTAGCAATCTCTGCAACTGTTGCACTCAATAGCTGTGCCAGATCACGAGGGTCTAATTCAATCTCAAGTCCCCGTTTCCCTGCGCTCACATAGATAGTTGAAAAACCTTCGGCTGAGGCGTCTATCACCGTTGGTAATTGTCGTTTTTGTCCTAATGGACTGACGCCACCCAGAACATAACCACTGCTTCGCTGCACTGCTCGCGCATCAGCCATGGTCGCTTTTTTGACCTTCAAAACTTTTGCCAGAAGTTTGAGATCCAGTTTCGATGAGACGGGCACTACAGCTACCACCAACCCCTTCCCTTCCAGGGAGACCACCAGTGTTTTAAAAACCTGATCAGCAGGCAGACCAAGTTTTTCCACCGCCTCCATACCAAAGGATTCATGCTTCGGGTCATGTTCATAACTATGGGTGGTGTAGGAAATGCCAGCCCGCTTAGCCACCTCAATAGCTGGTGTCATCAATCATCTCCCGTGGTATAGGCAACAACCTGGTGAGTGATATACATAATCAATAGGACAGCAGCACCGAAAAGATAGAGACCGGTATGTATCTCAATCTGGGCTACCACCCCCAGTTTTACAGTTACGATCATAACTGCCACCACCATCACATCCAACATCGCCCAGCGACCGAAATCATGCATCCATTTAAGCCAGCGAGAGAAATGGGGCGATCCAATCTGGCGACTGTGCAGCAACAGAAATAGAAACGCTATCTTAAACAATGGCAATAAAACACTGAACAAGCCCACTACAATGAACAGAAACCAGTGCTCCCGCTTAAACAGTTCCACAACACCGGAAATAACAGAAAAGGAGTTGGCAATAAACAGAAATTTAGTCAGCGTCAACATCGGCAGCCAGAGACCGAAAATCAATAATCCGCCGGATAACACCAACAGTACCTTCAGGCGCCTGGCAACCTCTAACGGTATCTGAATCTCTTGGTTTTTTGCTTCAACCTGCATCTTGCAACCGGCCTGGCATCATCACAGTAAAACAGATCATCGATATGCAGTAGTTGCAATCATCAGAGGTAAACAGTTCAGTTGGATAGCCATAAATTATCTTCAATCAGCGCGGCAGTCATTTTCATAATGAGTAGTGATCGCCTATATCCTTACTGGAAAATCTTGCCATTGTGTCTGATCCACCCGCCTTCATGCCGACCCTGTGGATCATGGTGAGTCCAGTGGACTACCCCACCCTTCTCATTCCACTCATAGACACCATGGATCTCTACCCGGTCTCCCACTTTAATACCTTCCAGACGAGGCGCCAAATCGATATTGTGCGCGACTAAAAGTGTACGCCCCGAGTCAACACGAACAATAAAACGTTGATGACGACTACCTTTGCGGTCATCGGGTAACAGCTTTTTCACCTTACCCGCAAGGGTAAGCTGCAGATCCTGAGCCCGAGTCTTAAAAGCCAACTCGATCTGATCCTGAGTAACGGCTTTAGCAGACTCAGAAACAGGGGGAGTGACTACATCGTCTGGGGACCATAACCCCAGATAGCCTGCAGCGACCAAAAGCAGCAGGGCTAAAATTTTCTTCAATAGAGACACGCTGAATATTCACCCATTGGTCGTTTACCCTCCAGCAGAAGGTCTATTAATTGACCCGTTGGCCAGTGATATAACGACCACCATCAAAGGCACTAAAGAACTCCTTCAATAGAGGATTTTCAATCGGCTCAATCACAGGATCGTGAGTCAGATTGCGCTCGGCCACATAAGTCTCATCGCTTGAGCCATGCACCAGTACCCGATACCAGGGCATATCTTTCGGGGGTTTTGACCTGGCCACTTGCTCATACCATTCATCGGAAAGCATGAACACAGGATCAATATCAACTACCACGCCGCGATAGTTAAAAAGACGATGGTGAACCAGATCACCCACTCCAAACTTTGCATGGCCGGTCTGGATTTCAGAGTTTGACAAGAGCGACTCCCAATTGATGAGGTTTCACCTCATATTACCTATAAAATTGAGCTTGAGCCATTGTTGGCTTTTTACTGACCGAGTGGTACTAATCAGACCATAAGTATGCGCCAACTCCGTCACTCTGCAGCGATCCTTATTACTTCACAAACTGATTCTCTGATGCTTTATGGCCGCTATTAAGCGAGGCCCACTCTTGATATCATCGCGCATTGCTTTTTTTGGGGGGGACACTTCTAACATGAAACTGGCCAATTTTTATACAACAGAAGACGATCGAGTCTCCTTTTCGCGGCATCAAGCGAGTCATTTTGCAAAAGATATTGCTAATGATTTCAATCCAATACATGACGCCGACGCAAAAATGTTCTGCGTCCCCGGAGACTTGCTGTTTGCAGTTGCTGTTGACCATTTTGGCTTGAGCCAAAAGATGTGCTTCCACTTTTTCGGCATGGTCACCGATCAAAAGCTGATCTTTTCCGACAGTGGTGATTCCAAAATAGACATCATTGACGATGAAGGAAAAAAATTCCTAGGCATTCAGAGAGATGGAGAAATCAGTCGTGATGCTTCCTTGATCAGTAACCTTACTCAGGGCTATGTTGCCTTTTCAGGTAAGACCTTCCCGCACCTGCTGGTTCCTTTGATGGCGCAGCAGAATGTCATGATCAATCCTGGCAGACCCCTGGTTATGTACCAGAGCATGGAGTTCACTCTTGAACACCTCAATGAGATGCACGAGCCATTTTTGGAATCCACCAACTCCAGCCTGGAAGTGCAAGGTAAAAAGGCCATTGCTAAACTCGATTTTCATATCATGGAGCAAGGTCAGGAGGTGGGTCATGGCACCAAGTACATGGCGCTGCGTGGCCTGCAAACCTACCAGGAGGAAGGCATGCAGCGTGTAGTGGATAGCTACAACAGCTATAAAGAGGCTTACTCTTAAGGGCACCTCTATTAACCAGGCCGCAAGAAGGGCCTAGGGCCTGTTACTTGTAATGGCTCTTGTCCAGACCATATTTTTGCATCTTGTCGTAAAGGGTTTTGCGGGGAATACCAAGCGCTTCCATGGTATTTTTCAAACTGCCCTTCTGTATTTCGAGCTGCTGTTTGATCAGACTCTTCTCGAAACAGTCAACCTGTTGAGGCAGTGTAATAGCGGACTCATTGCCCACCTCCTGCATCAGAATCGTTAGATCGTATCCAACATTCTCCCCCAGCAATACATAGCGATCGGCAATATTACACAGCTCACGTACATTGCCCGGCCAGGGGTGGGTCAACAACACCCGAATCTGCTCACTGTTGGGTGGCGGTACTTCACGCCGATATCTGGCGCCTGCCATCAACAGAAAGTGTTGAAACAGTAGGGGTATATCTTCGCGACGATCGCGCAGAGGGGGAATCTCCAGAGTCACCACATTCAATCGATAGTAGAGATCCTCACGAAACTCACTGCGTTCCCCGGCGGCCTTGAGGTCAATTTTTGTAGCCGCCACCACTCGCAGATCAAGAGGAACCAGTGTGTTTGAACCCAGCCGTTCTATCGCCCGCTCCTGCAATACCCGTAACAGATGCACCTGAACCGGAGTTGGCATACTTTCAATCTCATCGAGAAAAAGTGTGCCGTGATTGGCATGTTCAAAACGTCCGACACGTCGCCCCTTGGCACCGGTAAATGCACCAGGTTCATGTCCAAACAACTCACTTTCGATCAGATTGTCGGGCACTGCGCCACAATTGACTGCGACGAAATTGAACTCCCGTCGGCGACTCTGTTCGTGTAGAGAGCGAGAGACCAACTCCTTACCTGTGCCTGTCTCTCCCAAGAGCAGAACATCCGCATCAGTATCAGCAATCTGGGCAATGGTTGAGCGCAAGCGCTGCATGGCCGGTGATCGCCCTATGATGCGTGGGCCTGGGACATTGTTTTGAGTATCCAGTTCATGACGCAGGGATCGATTCTCCAAGGTCAGTGCCCGCTTCTCCAGTGCCCGTTTAACCGTTTCGATTAGCAACTCTGCAGCAAAGGGTTTTTCGATAAAGTCATATGCCCCATCACGAATCGCTTTTACTGCCATCGCAATATCACCGTGACCGGATATCAAGATCACCGGCAAGTCACGATCTATCTCCTGAGCCTTGAGCAGAAACTCAATACCATCCATTCCCGGCATCTTGATATCGCACACCACTACCCCGGGCCAGTCATAGGAGAGTAGTGGCAATGCCCTGTCGGCACGCTCCAAAGCATTAACATCATAGCCAGCCAACTGAAGTGTCTGCGTGTTGGCAATGCGTATGTGTTTCTCATCATCAATAAAAATGACAGGGGGCTTGCTCGACATGTTTCGGTTTAATCCTCTGGTTCGGTAAAACCATCTGCTCTTTTTTCTGCCAGGGGTAGCTGTAAAGTAAACAGAGCGCCAGCCCGATGACTGTTCCGGGCTGAGAGTGTACCACCCATACTTTCGATAATGTGATGAGAGATAGAGAGTCCCAAACCCAATCCACTCTCCTTGGTTGTGAAGAAGGGGTCGAAAATTCTTGCCAGATGATCTGCTGCTATCCCTGGGCCATTATCCAATATTTCGATCTGCAAACTGCCATCCTGCCTCACCATCTCAATCGATACCCAGCGGTTATCCTGGTTTTCCATTGCATTGGTCGCATTACCGATCAGATTCACCAGTACCTGCTCCAAACGTACTGGATCAGCCATTACCATAGGGTCCTGTCCGGTGAGTTTAATCTGTATCTCCGTGCCACTTTTGCGCAGCTGAGGCTGCAGAATACGCTTACTTGCCTCTATCACATTATGCAGTGAAACCGGCCGCCTCGATCCATCTGTTTTGCGGGCAAACAGCTTCAGCTGAGAACTGATTTGAGTCATGGTTTCGATCAGTTCTGAAATCTGCTCAAGATTCCAGCTCACATCGGCACAGCGCTCCTGTTCAAGTAGCTTGCGGGCATTATCTGTATAGGTGCGGATTGCCGCCAAAGGCTGATTCACTTCATGGCTGATACTGGCAGACATCTGGCCGAGCATCGCAAGCTTGGCCGCTTGAATCAACTCATCACGGGTCTCTCTTAATGCCTCTTCAGTACGCCTTCGTTCCTCGATCTCCTGGTGCAGATCAACAGTTCGTTCCTGAACTCTCTGTTCCAGTCGATCACGGGCCTCCCGCAAAGAGTGGTTGGCCTCCGCCTCATAGGCTGCACGTTCCCTGTTTCTTCTGTATCGCAGCTGCATCAAAACCCCGATAAGCAATAGCACAGTGAAGGCAAAACTGGTGGCACCAATAGCATGCAAGACCGCCTGGTTAACCTTTTTCAGTGGGATCAGCAAGTGCACCTGCCAACCCGCATCCGCCATCGATTGCTTCAACATCAGATAAGATGTAGCCCGTTTGCCCTCTCCTTTTATATCAATTCTCTGTGTGGCATTTTCCAACTGCTCCTGGCGAATTACCTCCATTGGTTTCACCTCAGCACCTGAATAGCGTCGACTCTCATGGATGCGTTCTCTTTCACTATCTGAAAGGGGTAAGAGGCTTCGAAAACGCCATCTGGGACGGGTTGTGATAAAAATAACACCCACTGGATCGGTGACAATCACTTCCGTTTCACGCCCCTGCCACTGCTTCTCTATATTACTCAGATCAATTTTGATCACTACAGTACCCAGAATGCCGCCGTCATGACGTACTGGATAGGCAAAATAGTAGCCCCGCCTGCCAGATGTGGTTCCCAGGGCATAGTATCGTCCGAGCTGTCCCTGCATCGCCTGTTTAAAATAGGGCCGATAGCTGAAGTTGCGACCTACGAAGGGTTTCTCAGACTGCCAATTGCTGGCAGCAATCGTTAACCCTTCCTGATCCATCAAGTAGGTGTCAGAGGCACTTGTTATATTATTTATCGTCTCCAGGTAGCGATTCAGAGCATTAATTCGCTCCCTATCCCCTGGACGTTTGAGCAACTCCACCAAACGCGCATTGGTGGAGAGCAACTCTGGCAGGAATTCATACTTTTCCAGCTGAGCCTGCAGATAGTTGACATAGATATTGAGCTGACGCTCCCCAGAGAGCGAGGTCTCATGTTGCGCGCGAGCCCGCACGAAATTGCTGACCTGCCAAAGCAAAATCAGGTAGATTATCGCTACCAGCAGAATGGTGATCCACTTTCTGCTCGGCATACGATTCCATCTTGTAAAGGGTTTGAACGGAATTTCCACAACAGATAACCATAGCCTACAGAGGTCTATAGTGCCTGAAACTCATGATAGCTTCACTGGGTATGGGAATTGGGTGGCAGCGGGTATCAGCCACACCCCGGCACACGATTCCACTGCTGCCGCTGCTCCCTTCCGGGCCTGACGGGGTTCACAGCTTCTCGTTGCGGGGGGACCGATACCAACCGCCATAAAAGGTGAGACGGGGGATTATACCGATAATTGATAACCATAAAAGGGTTAATATGAGCTACTGCGCTTTCAGACAGGCAGAATCGGTAAACCCGGCATCTTTGAGCAGAGGGCTTAACCCTGCAAAAACATTTTTCAACAGAATCGATTGAGCCTGGTCATTGGGATGAATGCCATCGTTTTGCATCAAAGAGAGATCCAGTGCCACCCCTTGCAGAAAGAACGGCACCAGGGGAACCGATTCCGCTTTGGAGACGTCATAGTAGACTTGATGGAAAGCTTTGGTGAATTCAGGGCCATAATTGGCAGGCAGACGCACGCCCAACAACAGCACCGCTGCCCCGGCCTGCTTGGATAGTCTGACCATCTGCTGCAGATTGTCGTGCATCTCCCGACTCGCGATGCCCCGCAGACCATCGTTACCCCCGAGCTCAATAATCACAATGATCGGCTGATGTTTTTTTAACAATGCGGGCAGACGACTGCGACCACCCTGGCTGGTGTCACCACTGACACTGGCATTGATCACTTGAAAAGGGCCACAATGGACATTCAGCTGTTGCGTCAGAAGGTTCACCCAACGGGACTCTGTAGTCACCCCATAACCGGCACTGAGACTATCACCGACAACCATCAGGGTAGTCTCTGCCGAACATAAAAGCGGCAGACCAGTCAGTAATAAGTGTAACCATATCCGTAGGACTTTTTTCATGTTGCAAACATCTCCCAACCCTCATCCTGTGACCGCCAAGGGACTGATGAAGTTCGTCGAAACTTCCCAAGGCAGGCTGGATATTCTGCAACAGATCGACCTGGAAGTCGCTTCCGGTGAAGCAGTGGCCATCCTTGGCGCATCAGGCTCAGGCAAATCGACACTGCTAGGTCTGCTGGCGGGACTGGATGAAGCTTCAGGTGGAGATGTCTCACTCTTTGGCACCCCCCTGGGTGGTCTTGACGAGGATGGACGCGCCGCCCTGCGCGCAGGTCAGGTTGGCTTTGTATTTCAATCTTTTCAGCTACTCAGTGGCATGACTGCTTTGGAAAACGTCATGCTTCCGCTTGAGCTTGCCGGACAGGGATCAGCAGAGCAGGCCGCAAAAGAGGCTTTGTCACGAGCCGGTCTTGCTGAACGTCTCACCCACTACCCTTCACAACTATCAGGTGGTGAACAGCAGCGTGTAGCCCTGGCCCGGGCTTTTGCCCCCAGCCCAAAAGTATTATTTGCCGATGAACCCACTGCCAACCTGGATGCCCATACCGGGGAGAAGGTGGCTGAACTGCTGTTTGAACTTCAGCATCAGAGTGACACGGTACTGATCCTGGTTACCCATGATGAGATGCTGGCACAACGTTGTGATCGACGACTCTATCTGCGAGAGGGCCGTCTGGAGAGCGAGCGATGAATCCCATCCACCTGGCATTGAAACTGTTGCGCCGGGATTGGCGCGCTGGGGAGTTGCGGCTGCTGGCCTCCGCCCTGGTGATCGCTGTCGCTTCCGTTACAGCAGTCGGTTTCTTCACCGATCGCATCGAGCGTGCCATGGCACAACAGGCGACAGAGGTTCTGGCTGCAGATCTGAGAATAGAGAGCAACAAACCCGTTGATGATGCGCTCAGGATTGAAGCAGAAACGCATCAGCTGCAGCTGGCAACCACCCTGACCTTTCCAAGCGTGGTTCTGAATAACGGCAATACCCAGCTGGTACAGGTGAAATCGGTTTCGGAAAACTACCCCCTGCGGGGAAAACTGCAGGTCCGGGATCAGGTTAATGGCGAGACCCGCTACGCCAATGGTCTACCCAATACAGGAGAAGCCTGGCTTGAAGAGCGTCTGCTCCCCCTGTTGGCGTTGCAGATTGGTGACCACTTCAAGCTGGGAAAACTTGAGTTCACAGTGACCCGCATCATCACCTATGAGCCTGACAGATCCGCCAACCTTTTTCAGTTGGCGCCCAGGGTAATGATCAATCAGCAGGATGTGGCCGAAACCGGATTGCTGGGACCAGCCAGTCGTGTCCGACACAACCTGTTGGTTGCCGGCACCCCAAGCCAACTCAGTGCATACCGGGAGTGGGTGGATGCCCAAAATATCTCCGGTATTCAGCTGCAGGATATCCGCGCCGCCCGCCCAGAACTGAGATCGGCCCTCGACCAGGGTGGCCGCTTCCTGCGGCTGGCTGCAGCCACCGCGATTCTGCTCTGTGTGGTTGCGGTGGCCCTCTCCAGTCGACGCTTCGTCGAGCGACAAGCCGATACCAGCGCCCTGCTGAGGTGTCTGGGAGCCAAGCGACGGCAGGTTCTGCTGATCTTTGTGATCCGCCTGCTAGGGCTGGGTTTGATTGCCAGTCTTGTCGGTAGCCTGTTGGGACTAGCGGCGCAAAGTGTGCTGGTGGCGCTGGTCGGACACTGGTTCACTCAACAGATACCAGCGCCCTCTGCCTGGCCTCTCCTATCCGGGCTTGCTACAGGCGTGTTGGTATTGATCGGCTTCTCACTACCCACCGTGACCCGATTGGCGGAAGTGCCACCGCTGAGGGTCTTCAGACGTCACCTGGGAGCCCCACCGATCAGTTATCTGTTCTTCATTTCTGCTGCATTTGTCGCCTTGGCCATCCTGTTGGTCTGGCAGATCGGTGACGATCAACTGGCTTTTAAACTGATAGGCGGGCTGCTGGCAGGGCTGCTGCTGTTACTGCTGATTTCGAGAGCGCTGGTCACCCTGCTCACCCCGCTACGAAACCGAACCGCAGGATCCTGGCGCTATGGCCTGGCCAGCCTCTCCCGCAACCCCACCACCACCAGCGTCCAGCTCAGTGGCTTTGGACTGGGGATGACAGTACTGCTGGTGCTAGCCCTGGTGAGGATCGACCTACTGAGCAACTGGCGTGAAGCGCTGCCGGAAAACAGCCCCAACCAGTTTCTGATCAATATACAACCAGATCAGGTGGATGGGGTCGATGATCAACTACATCGCAGTGGCATCTCCTCAGCTGGACTCTACCCGATGATGAGGGGGCGACTGATCAGCATCGATGGCAAACCTGTCTCTGCTAATGACTATCCAACTCCAAGAGCACAACGTCTGGCCACCCGGGATTTCAATCTCAGTCAGGCCACCCGTGTGCAGAGCGACAATAAGATTGTTGCAGGCAGTTGGTGGTCGGAAGCAGACTGGGGTGAATCCTGGTTCTCTGTCGAGGAAGGCATTGCCAAAACCCTCCGCATACCAATCGGTGCAACCCTGGTATTCGAGGTCGCCGGCCAACAGGTCACCGGTAAGGTTAACAATCTCAGGTCAGTGAAATGGGACTCCTTCAACGTCAACTTTTTTGTGGTGGGTACGCCAGGACTGATGCGGGACCTGCCGGCGACCTATATCACCAGTTTCTATCTACCGGATGAGAAGCGCCAGCTGCTGCATGAGCTGATTCAAAACTATCCAAGTATCACCGCACTTGATGTCACCGCATTGATGAAGCAGGTGCGGGCTATCATGGATAGGGGCTCAATGGCGGTTGAATCAGTATTTCTCTTTACCCTGGCGGCGGGTCTGATTGTTCTTTACGCAGGTATACAGGCGAGCCATGAACAACGGGTACAGGAGACCGCCATCCTGCGTACTCTTGGGCTCAGCCGCAAGCAGCTGATCCTATCCATAACGCTGGAATTCGCCCTATTGGGAGGCCTTGCAGGATTGATCTCTGCCGGACTCGCCAGTGCCATTGGTTACAGCCTCTCCACCGGTGTATTCAATCTACCCTGGCACTTTAACCCCCTGCTTTGGTTTGTTGCAGTAATCGGTGGCGCCATTGGAATCAGCATTGCTGGCACGCTGGCCAGTTGGTCTCTTTTCAATACACCACCCATTCTTGTTTTACGAAGGGCATGAAATTGTACACTGGAGTGGCATATTGTGAATACCTTTGGTAATGGTAACGATTGGGTGGTATTAACGAAGAAATCTCCTGCTGCCGCACCCATGCTGTTGTGGCGAAAATAGATTGTGAGCAAACCTGCCAAATTTACTCCGGACTTTCTGCCCTACGCGGGACGTCAAGCATCGCCAGTCGTCCCTTACCTGAAACACTAGATTATATGAAAGTAAGGCTGGATAGATGATTGAAGGGAAAGAAGCTCTATTGCTCGACATGAATAGTACATTCATGTTTGGTGAAGACAGATTTGGACCGGATGAAGATTTTTCAGAATATTACAGATCAATCGGTGGTAAATTAGCTGATGATGTTGTGAATGGAGTTATTCGAAAAACCTATGCCTATCTGGATGAAAAGTATCCATCCGTAGAATATAGAGATAGATTCCCATCTCTAGAGTTCGCTATTGAAGTGAGTGCTGGTGTAGATATTTCAATTTCAGAAAAAGAAATATTAATAAAAACATTCTCTTTTCATGAACACGGTGAAATTCCCCAAAACTATGTGACTGCATTAAGGGCATTGAAGGAGAAATTTACACTAGCTCTTGTTATAGATATTTGGGCACCGAAAGCCATGTGGGTCCAAACATTTAGAAGCCTTGGTTTATGGGAGCTATTTTCGGCACATTCATTTTCATCAGATCACGGAATAGTTAAACCGTCGCCACGACCATTTGAGATGGTAGTAAGGGAGTTGGGGCTACCTAAAAAAAAGTGCTTGGTCATCGGAGACTCCATCAGGCGTGACTTAGCAGGTTCCCAGGCGGCATCGCTGGACTGTGTTTTGGTTGGTGGGGCTGAAAGTGATCTGGCTTTTGGTTCGTATTCCAACCTTTTAGAGTTTCAGAAAAATGTGTAGCCACACAGCTCAACAATACCAGAACAGGCATCATTCGCCGGAAATGGATAGAAATATTCTCCTAAAAAGTAAAAAATATAGATCCATACCTAGAGCTGAAATCTATGCGTTAACTCTTTAAGCGTTCCACCAAGGTCAGTAAGTCTAGATACTGAGTCAGTCACTTTTTGCGTAACCTCTTCAGCATCGGCAGATAAAACAACAATATTATTTACATTGCTGCTGATCATTTCTGCGACAACTGATTGTTCTTCAGCCGCTGTTGCAATATGGGCATTCATATCAGTAATTGTTGCTACAGACTCATTAATTGTAGCTAATGCCTGTTCAGCACTATTTGCATGTTCCACAGTTAATCTTGAACTTACCTGACTAGCTTCTACTGCCTTAACTGCTGCAGTTGCACCGCTTTGCAGTTTTTCAGTCATTTGTTGAATCTCTTCTGTTGATTTCTGTGTTCTGCTCGCCAAAGTCCTTACTTCATCGGCAACAACTGCAAATCCACGTCCTTTTTCTCCAGCTCTAGCAGCTTCGATTGCCGCATTCAGAGCGAGTAGATTTGTCTGTTCGGCTATACTCTGAATAACCCCAAGCACAGAACCGATATTATGGCTCTCCTGTTGTAAAACTGAGATTACATCTCCAGCATTTTTAACATTCTCAGCCAAGGTATTTATAGAAGAGATAGTCTGCTGGACGACTAACTTACCATTTTCCGTTGCTGAACTGGCTTCGCTTGTTGCCAGTGCAGCCTCGGATGCATTATGTGCTACCTCTTGGATGGTCGAAGCCATCTCAGAAGCTGCAGTTGCCACTTGATCAGTTTCCTGTCTTTGAGCGGCAACTTGTTGACTGCCTAGTTCTGCTACGCTTGTTAGCTGCTGAGTTGCATTACTAATTTCATCCGTCGAGTGAGTAATGGATCCCATAACCTGCTGTAGTTGTGAAACCATGCTGCATAGACCTTGAACTAATTGAGCTGTCTCATCTTTGGTTTTAGAATCAGGGATATGGCACTTAAGATTACCAGCAGCGATGGCCGTCATGGAATCCACAACTTCATCTATTGGACGGAATAGATATTTAAAGTACCAAAACAGCCCTACAGCCAAGCCAATTACTACCAACATCACAGATCCAATAGAAATTGAATTGATTTTAGACTGTGCATTGTAGATTTTAGTTTGATTGCTTGATGTCAGTAATCCAGCGATAACATCTCCAGATGATGTACTCACTGGTGCAAGAATATTTTCATAGACACGGTCATTAGACTTTACGACATCCATACCTCCCTGAGTCAGGTCATATTCAGGTATCGCAATCGTCTTCTGCTCATTTTCACTGCCTACGTACTGCAACTGATTCTCTTGGTCAGTAATGAAGGCATCAGACAAGTCGCCAATCTGAAAATCATCCAGGACTCGTTGAATGTCTCTGCTGTAAACTACAACAGCTTTAATCTTACCCCGTATATAGAGCGGAAACGCAAGCACAGCCAGTAGTTGGCCATCATCATCCCGTGATACTCCCGTAAGCGTTTTCTGCTTCTGAGATACCTGATTAACAATTTGCTTGCCAGTCTTGCCTTGAAAATTATTAGGTGCTGAAGCGAGGTAGTTACCCTCGAGGTCTAACACCTGTAGTCGTTCAAGGGTTCCATCACTGGAGAAAAGGTTGTGTGTTGTGTTGATTTGCTCATTAAGTTTGGTTAAATCTCCAGACTTTATGGCTTTTTGACTGACCCTGTCTCTGGTTATTGCCTTAGTAAATGCAGACATCTCTGAGGTATGACGTGCTACGATCTGATTCCAAAGCACTTGCTTTGAATTCAGGGAGAACTGAACATATCGGCCAACCTCTGTCTGATGTGAATAATTACTGGCTATGACGAGTACCGCCGAGACCAAAATTATGGCTATCAACGTTACGACAGTTATCCGCAAACGAATTGTCATCACTTTCCCCAACAAACTACATATCCATTTCACTAAGAACTAATGGATCTCTACTAATTTGAAATAAATTTCTCTAAGTGAGAATTTTTATTTAACATATCCTTGATGTTATATTTAGACAGCATAACAAGCTACGAATTGATCGTAGCTCAATATACTTCCACTAGTTCCTTCAAGCATCACTCAATGGGAAAACCTTCATTTTTCCAGGCAGGAAATCCACCTCGAAAATAGTTCACATTTGTATATCCCCATTTGAGTGCCTTGGCACATGCCTTAGCACTTCGAGGGCAGCGCACACCACTGCAGTAGAAGACCAATGCCTCGCTTTTTTCAGCTTCTGCCTCAAGCGCTTGTTGCGTAAAAGCAGACTTCATCTCCAGCCATAACGCACCAGGAATACGTCCTGAGTTCCACATGTTTTCTTTACGAAGATCGATAAACAGTGCTTCTTGATCGAACAGTTTCTTAGCTTGCTTAGCATCGACAGTTGTTGCGCCAGTTACACTTTCAGGCGTTGCATCGACCAACTCTTCAGCACTAGCAAACGACCAAAACATAACAATCAATAGAAAAAACAAACTACTAGATAATTTGTACATCATTACCACCCTTTTTAAAAAATAGACATAACACCAGTATTTTTAATAAAGCTCTTTTTATACGTGTTAATTTTAGCGACAATTTGAGGTAAGTCTTTAATAATCTTTGCAAAATTAGTAGTTAGTAATGAAATGAAATAACTATGGCGACATCTTACAATTACGAACTGGCACACACCTTCAAATAGCTAAGTTACAGCTTGATATGTGTGTTTTACATCTTTCGTACAAATTCGTCAGCTACAACACTACTGAATTCATTAGTAATTATCTTTCGGATTGATAATTATCAATGGCTGTTTTTGTTCTTGAATCGCTACCATCTTTAATAGGCATATCCTACTATTATGGATTTATCAGTAGCCGATTTAATGCAAGCCCATCCAAAAGTTCAAACTTGCAATATTTTCAATACAGAAAGTTTCTATATTGTTGCACTTTAGATCAATGGATCAAGGGATGGATCGTATGATGCTTGAAGCAGTTCAATATTCTGCTTCAGCTAACAACTTGCAGCTTCACGCTTCAGGTCACGCAGAGGGTAAAAGCTATTAATAGAGGCGCCCTAAAAATAAAACTAAAGTCAGCCATAGCTTAATTAACTCCGACATAACATCAGTTAAGCAAGACTTCACACAGCTTACCCCCTATAATCGTGGTACGCATCCTGAACAATCAAATGAATTGAGTCATACCATGGAAGCCTCGCCATTTATCGCCTTTTCCCTGCTGCTTTTGGTTATTATCGCCGTAGCTGCACTCTTCATGGCTGGCAGAACAAGCAATTCCGCCAACTGTGATGATCCTGATAAACCAGGTAAAAAGCAGGAAGATCATAAGTTTTTTTAGCCATATTGTAATAAATCACTAACTAAATTGCCGGTATTACCCAGCGATAGTTCCGTGCACGTTTTTCCGGGTCCAAAGCATTTAGAGGGAACACATACGCCCCTTTTGAAACGTAACGCTGGTAAGGACCAAGACTGAATCTTGGGTAGAGAGAGGTCTCCCTTAAGTCTTCTGACATATGCTCCAGCTGTTCCATGAAATAGTCTCTGACCAGATTGTGCTTAACACGCTTCAGTACTTGCGAAACAGCGGCAAAGGCAGCGAAGGTTTCAGATCTCAGACGAAACTGGTCATTTCCGAGTTTCTCCTTGATTAAAAAGCTTTTTCCGATCCCGCCAGAGGGTTCCCATGGCAAGGTGAAGGGGTGTATCACACGCAAGTGATCATCCCAAACTGTCCCGCTTAAAACCGGGGATTCACTTAACAGACTTGATGAAAGAAAACTGTTTTCTCCCTCAACGAACTGGGCATGTTCTGTGAATTGTTTGAGATCACCTTCATCCAGCCATAGCATCAGAGCACTATCTTTAACTCGTTCCTGCAGTTTTTGTAACTGCACCTCGGTAATCTTATCTTCTGCTGGTATCTCAATGTCAGTTACGTCAACACCAATGGATTGCATCAAGTTTCGGACATGTTGTGCTATAAAACCTCCATCCCTGTCGTCACGATAAACCTGTACCAATTGTTTGCTGTCAGGCAATTCATGTTTCAAATAACTACCCAACACTCTGGCCTCAAGATAGAGACCCTCCGAATAGTGAAAAGTGTAGTAATTTTTAACATCTGGCTGAGGCAGCTCAGTATGGGGAAACAGACAGGGAATCTGGGTTGATTCGCAAAACTTCTCCACCCTCTGCCAAGGCCCTTTGACAGCCCCTCCGACGATCAGAAATACAGGTTGCTGTTGATAATAATCCTCCAACTGAGCTTGCCAACTTTGAGGCTCACCACTGATCTCCCACAGATGCCAGTTCCATCGCCTGAAGCTCTTACTGTTCCAGTTATTCTGTCGATCTGAAAATAGCGCACGCTTCTCTTTGCCTTGGATGGCACGATTTTCACTCTCAGCATATCTCTTTGCGGTCTCAATCAGGGCTTTTCGTTTTTTCTCAGGAAGATCCTTGTGCACGATTGTTGCGAAATGGATCTGTTTTTCTTCAACGCCCGGTGAAACACTACTGTCCAGACTTTGTAAATAGGCCATTAAAGCCTTGAGATCACTATCATTAAGATGATATCTGGGCATACTCTGGGTCAATGGCTGCCCCATAACATCGATACCTCGACTCAATACCCTATCCAATGATGCCTGGTTGTAGGCCCAGCGCTTGATACGTCGCACTACTGGCTTAGTCACAACCTTTAATTGATTCCTGAAAAGGTAGTCTCCTGTGACGGGCGGCACCAATTCCCCCCCCTCCATACCACCCAGGGCACTTCTTCTGTGGCAACGAACGCATGCGACATTGCCATCCGGTGGCGAATTCGGCACAACACCAGCCAGGGATGAACCATCGGTCAGCACTCCTTGATGGTAGATACGTTCACCCAATTCCCGCAGCTGTTGACTCTCTTTATTGTCTGGTTGTGCTGCATGGAGTATCCCCTGCTGAAATAAGAGCAGGAGCGTAAAAACAAATCCAAACACTGTTTTTAAAATCGAGTATTTCATGTCCTGACTGCTCATTTCGCACAAATAGCAAAAGGGGCCCGTAAGGGCCCCATATCCACGCCTTTAGTTAAAGATTACAAAGGTTGACCCGTGACAACCGGTGAGTCCATATGACCAGGCGTTCCTGTACCGTCAATCTGAAACAGTTCGCTGGGACAATCATTGCCCGCTTCACCAACACAGAATGGCAGCATCATTTCGTTGTCTTCATGCTCAAGAATATGGCAGTGCCAGACATAGAGTCCCGGAATATCAAACTTGGCAATCACCTTGGTCACTTCACCTGGATATGCGATTACCGTGTCCTTCCAGCCGCTCTCATTGGCTGTTACACAAGGTGCTGCACAGTCGATATTGCCGTCACCACCACGGTCGATTGGCGTACCATCCATAGTGGCCCGTTCCAGAATCTGGAACTGCACCAGATGGAGATGGATCGGATGGGCATCTTCGGTAAAGTTGTTGATCTCCCAGGTCTCAGTTGCGTTCAAGCCTGGATTGATCCAGATAGGATCAGACCACAGTAAGGGCTGGAACTGCTGGGTTGTCTGATCGAATGCACCCAGTGTTGCGGCCATAGGTGCTACAGGTTCCAGCTGTCCATTGTCACCTAAGGTCTCTACCAGACTTGACTCCTCCTCATGCAGTGACAGCTTACGAACCGTTCCTGAGGCCAGAGTAGTGCGCGCAGGAAGTACAAGACTCTCTACCGGAGTACTTGGATCAAGATCATCTGTACCCGCCACCAGATTGAACTTCATAACCTGAGCAGTACTGTTGGCATCCGGCGCATCCGGCGCTTCAATCGGGAAGCCACCAAAGGGTGAATCTGGTGCAGTGTTACCCATCAGTACATATGCAGTACCCTGAGGTATACGTGAAAAGTCCACAATCACATCCATACGCTCAGCTGGTCCCATCAACAGAGCTTCATCGGCTGCATCCGCTGGGGACTTGTTTCCAGGAATAGTACCGTTGCCTGGCAGTGCTGTTTTAAACCCGGTAGAGATCTCAACCACCTGAGGCAATAAACCACCATCACCACCAATCTGATAGAAGGGTACCTCGCCCAAGAGATCACCAGCAGCATTGTAGGCCTTCATATCTAAATTGAGGAAACGGGAGTTACAACCGTTTAGCAGACGGAAGCGATAACGTTTCGGTACCACATCTAAATAGGGCCAGGTCTGACCGTTCACTACCATGGTTTCGAAGAAGGCTTCTGGATTCCACTTTGGTGCGATATCTGAGTCCAGGTTCACACCATCTGCGGAATCGGGCATCACCAGACCATCGTAACCGTCAAATCGTGCCCGTGTCTCAGGATAGAAGAGTGAGCCATCCTGATTAAAGGAGCGATCCTGGATCACAATTGGGATCTCTTTGAAATTTCTGCTCGGCTTGAGCTTGCTGCTGGTTGGCGCAGGTCCAGGCAGGCCGAGGGCATCCTCAACATTATCCCTTAACAGATAGAAACCCGCAGGACCAGCATAGACATTGGCGCGGGTCATACCCAGAGTATGATCATGAAACCAAAGGGTAGATGCATCCTGGTCGTTGGGATACTGATAATCAGCAAATCCCCTAGCGCCATTATTCGCAGTTACCCTGGGACCAGCCAAGCCGGTTGCGGTGGTTATATCTCCGAACAGATGCCCTTTGGTGGCATAGCCAGCAGGAATATTGCTGGCATTTGGCAGCCACCAGGCTTCCGGATAGCCATCACTCTCAGGGCCCACATGCGCGCCATGCAGGTGAGCAACCATCGGTACAGGACCAGCATAATCATCACCACTCTGACCGCGGCAATCAGTACGCAGAGGGCCATTGCCCAGGGTTAGCAGATCAGGACGGCAATTCTGTGAGGGATTGGCCCAATGCAGTGTCTGATCGATTGGCAATAAATGCGGTAGATAGTTGCCATTGGCATCGACCAGATCATTGATCCAACGAACCCGGATGGGTCTGTCCTTTTTCGTTTCTATGGTGAAGGCGGGATAAAAGAAGGTACCACCTTGGGCAACAGTTTTGGCAGATCCGTCTGCATTTTTATCCCGTTTATTGCCATAGCTCCAGACGGTTGTAGCACCATAAGGATTACCACTGGCATCAGTCTGCGGCAGGATTTGCTGATCAAACTGCCTGACAGCGATCTTGTATCTGACAATGTCTTTCTTTTTAGTTCCACCATTTGCTTTCGGAATCCAGGTTTTGACCTTACCGGATTTTGGCATTACTGGTGGTACAACCAAAGGAGTTACATATTTAGGAACACTCGCCCCGTCAATAGTACCCTGATAGATATGTCCTGCTTGAGTCGATGTGACCACCACTGAAAGGCTGGCCAACATCATGGCCGCGACAGACGGCTTGATTTGAAATGGTTTCATCCCCTATTCCCCCTAGATTTAAACTCTATTCGTGTAGCCATCAATTTTTTTTAGCGACAGCCGACACTCCCCTCCGAAATTCCCAACCCCACAACAATTAAACACCGCTTGGAAATCTATTAAGAATCTTAAGGAAACTTAAATAAATAAAAAGGGAAAAAAAGCCCAAGTAGTAGGACTTCTTTAGGAAATAAAGTCATACCCTACCCAGTAAACTGGGTAGAAGACCCTAATTATGACAACAGCATGACAATGACAGACCAACATCATCGCTGACTGATGGGAGGGATAACCTCTTTAAGAGGTTTGGATACTGGAGAGTAGAGATCAGATAGTCGATATCCAGATGATCACTTACCGCGCATAGGAACTTCGAGGATTCTCTAGTTGACTGATGTAACCCAGATTGCGTCTGAAATCCAAGACCTCAGGGTGACAGGCAGTAGAAGCAAGAAAGATGGAGAAAATCTCAGGATAGATGCTCTGTTCGCCGTCACTCTCACCTGAAAGGTGGAGTACGAGTTCAGTCTCAACCTCGTCAATATCGTCGCGGAAGGTAGGATTGATCTGAGAAATTTTGGAAGCACCCAGCAGACAGTAGGCTATCGCCCAAGTTACCGGAGTGATGACATGGTGTGAAACAAGTGCTGGGGGTTGCCCATACTTTTTTGAAACGATAGTGACATGCCTATGGATTGAGGCCAGAACCTTTTTCAGATCATGGGGATCAAGGTCATCCAGACCCAGATGGTATTCAGAGAGCGCAATTTTTAACTGCTTCCTTTCGTGGTTTTTTTCGAATAAATATTTCAACATAACGTTAACCTTTTCCTTAAAGTATTATGTCTGGGATCAGGTTAAACGCAGATCGCAACGCCATCGGCACTGTTCGATCACCAATTGATTTAAATTGTCCTGATACAGCCATCATCCAGCACACTCGAAAAAATAGTGAGCGGAGTCTGTTAACACAGAGTCATTTAAATCCTAGCGAACAATCCTTAATTCAGCATTAAAAAGTGTGTAAAAATCATTAAACCTTCAATTTTCACTCATCAATTATAGTAAGTGATACCCATTAATAGTTGTAATTACAAACAGTTAGAATGCTTTTTCATTAGTAAATATTTTTTTAATTTTCGAGCAAAACCCTCAATAGAACCCCACGCAATTACACAAAAACCTGCAGATTGACGAATAAGTCTATTTCCAGAAAATAATTATGGTTTATATGAGTAGTTAAATTGTTAATCTAGCGTTGCAAAAAAAGAACATAACAATAAAGAACCCTGCTTCTTAACTTCCTACCCAGGCCGGCCTAGTCGATGCACATGGTATCTACCATTTGCTAAGGATCGGATAGGAACAATTGTCAGCAAGTTAAAAAAGTTGAGGTTCTGCCACCGGAGATAATCTCCGGCATAACCACAAAACTGGAGGAAATCAGTGCTGAATCTACTTAAATGTAAGTGCCTGCTTGGCTTTTTATGGACCAGTGCAATCGCAGCAGGTCTATTAACTTTTATCTTCTTCTCATTCATCGACCCGTCAGCGATCTCTGCAGTTATGAACCTGACGAGCGATGGGCAAACCAGTAGTTTAAAGATCTATCTGGGGGTCTTTGTCTTTTTTTGGTTCACCCTCAACACCTCAACATACCTCGCCTTCTATTTTGGTCAACTGCTCAAGAAGATGGAATTGGAAGAGAAAGAGATCGAAAATAGAGGTCCGGTTTCCCACATTGAAACAGGATCACATGTAAATCATTAACCAGGCGACTAAATATGTCGTCTTCAGGGTTTCAAGCATGCCCTTGCTGCAAGCAGGTACGCTTCGGCTGAAGATGATATTTTTAGTTTTATTGCCGGGTTAATACAAATGAATCCGCCCTATAGGCCTCTACTCGGGCATATTGGGCGGATCAAGATCCTCTATCGGCTGCTCATCCTGTAGATTGTTCTGCCACTCCTTCAGCATGGCCACATGCCAACCCTCCTCTTCCGCCATCTCCTCAGCCAACTTGCGTACTGCATCACTGGGGGAGTGCTCGGCAATCTGCTGATAGAATTCCCGGCCCCTGATTTCGTTATAGAGTGCAATCTCCATAGCCTGGGTAACAGTCATCATATAGTTAGCTTCTTCCATACAGAAAGATTCAGGTGAAGAGGGGCAGCGCCATTTAAAATCCCAAGGTTTTAGCTTGGGCAGTTCCATCCCCTGGGTTCGCTCAAAAACCTCTTTCGCATGCTGACGACTATAGCCAGCCAGCTTACGAAACAGTTCTGCCACCTGCAGATTGTTATGGATCTCCATACTATCGGCCAATTCATCGTAGTGGTCATAGGAGGCCTCCTCCAACTCCAGGGCATGTACCAGAAACTCCTCGATATTGGTAATAGGTTCTACTGATTCATCATTCATAGACAAAACTCCTTCTCCAACTCTGCGACCTCGCACTCTTTGACATTCTCCGGCTGCCAAACCGAAAATGGACTGGCGTAGATCACACCAGTTGCAAGACCATTATCTGCCTGGATGATCTGTGCCGCCTTGATACGATCATCAGTTGGTATGTCGTTTATAAATGGGTGTACCTGCTCCTTCCACTCCTTCTGTTCAGGACGAAAGGTGACACAACCGCTAAGAACCTGGACAAAGGCGAATCCCGGATACTCAATCGATTCCACCAGGGAGCGGGTTAAATCAGAAGGATGACCAGCGAATGCCCGTGCAATAAAGCCCGCACCAGCTGCCAATGCAATAGCTGCAGGATTAAAACTGGGTATACCCGTTCCGTGGGGCGTCATTTTGCTCTTTTCCCAATTCGGTCTGGTGGTGGGTGATGCTTGACCTTTGGTCATTCCATAGACTTCATTGTCCATAACAATATAGGTCATATCCATATTTCTTCGGCAGGCATGCAGAAAGTGGTTGCCTCCAATTGAGAATCCATCGCCATCACCCCCAGCGGCGATCACCGTCAGGTCGGGGCGAGCTGCTTTCAATCCAGAAGCAGCTGCTAATGCTCGGCCATGGATACCATGAAAACCGAAACTGTCGATATATGCAGGTAGTCTGGAAGAGCAGCCGATACCAGAAACCACGGCCACATTCTCTTTAACCAGCCCCAGATGCGCCATCGCCTTGGTCAAAGAAGCCAAAACAGAAAAGTGACCACATCCTGGACACCATACCGGCTTGATATCCGATTTATAATCTTTTGCTTTCAGTGAAGGTACCGGCATAACTGCCCTCCTAATTACGGAAAAGACGATTGACGCGCTAATCAATCTTACCTGGCAGGTAACCCTTTAATTGGATAAGCTGCTTCTCTTTTATAATTTGACACCATCGGCATTCCTGACCAATGTTGCCAATATAGCTGATCTGCTGTGTTTTAGAACGCTATTCAGTAAATGTTATTGATTGCTGCACAATTCAGCAGCATATACCAATATTCGCTCTCCCCCCATGCCATAAATCAAGCCTTCCTCGAGAGTGGCATAGGGGTTATCCCTGATACCACCTATATTGTCTGATGTCATAATATCGCATAGGATTCTGACTGAGTTCGGCAACAACTCTATGCCGAGCCTATCATAGTTTTCTAACTGACTGTTTTTATTAGGGATAGATAACTTACATGGATTGTACATTGATCCCCTTGACTAAATCCTCCTCGCATCGGGCTGCCAAGAGTATTGGTAATGGTTCTGCATGTGCATCTGGTCTATTCAATGTCTCAGACGAACCCGGTTATCGAAACAATCAACAACTGAACAATGATCAGACTGTAAGCGTCTATCGGTCATTACGTCCCCATTCAGAGATCACCCCGGAAGCCTGCAACCCATATCCGGCAAACATCAGCTGTCGTCTCTATATGACTTAGTGAATAAGAACCATCATTTTGAAACCCACACTATTCAGCGAGGTTTATCGTGAATACATTCAACACACATGAAACTGAGAATGGCTCTGGAAAAGTCAATTATTCACAGGCTGCCTATAAGGATCACGAAAGCCTGTTCAATGAACTGACCGAGTTCGAACTCCACAGTGCTGTGAAAAAAAAATCAACTACTGCATCGAAACTTGCCCGAAATGCACCAAAGCAACATAGAGGTGAGATGGAAAATCTTTTTAATATCTCCCTCTATATACATCAACGATTCGAGCAGATTCATAAACTGCCACAGCAGGATATACACGGCGCGGTCACGATATTTTTGTACGGAATATGGTCGATCTTCAATCAGGGTGCATCAATACCAGGGAAACAGTTCAAAAATCTGATTGAGAGTACAACTGAAGTTATGTATGCACGCACTGAATTTCTCAAAGAGTATGAAAATACGTCAAAGAAGAATCGCGATGCACTCTATGAAACCTTTGCAATGGTTGGCAACTGGTTATTGATGATCCAGCACCACCTTACTTCTCAACCTGATGAAACCGCACTCAACAATATCAAAATCATGGTTAGAGAAATAATAACCCGCAGCTTAAAGATCGAACCTGAATCGATTGCAATATCTCAAGAGGGTGAACTGATTATTTCCTCTCAAAACTATAAAGAACAGTAAAGGACGCCCCATGAAAACCAGGTTAATAATCTCACGTCTTATATTGGCCTCTATTCTTTCAACCACATCAACAATGATCAACAGTGCACCATCTGAGAATGGCGCCGGCACATCATCATTCATGATTGAAGGATTCGACAAACTGTTTGAACAGTCATCTCAAACCACCAATGGTGTGTCCATACAAGCTGAAGATGATCCGGGTAAAGCTTTTGTCCGGGAGTTAAGCAGTATCACAGAACAAGAGTTGCAGGCCGCCGGAAACAACCAATCTGCTACCGCCACAGAACTCGCGAGTAATTTTCCTGAACAGAGCCGGGATAATATGCAGCGGATATTCAACATTGCGCTTTATGTTCAAAAGCGTATTGAAAAAGCAGCAAAAGTTCCTGAAGGTGACATCGCCACTGCCACAGCTTCATTTCTCTACGGTATCTGGTCTGCTTATAACGAAGGCGCTGAGATTCCAGAAGAGAATCTTCTCGAATTGCATAAACAAGTAGGTGAACTGATATCGGCAAACGAAGCATTAAGCAAAGGTATTCAAAACGCAAATCTCTCCCAACGACAGAAACTCTACGAATATCTCTCTATGACTGGCAACTGGATGGTGATGTTTCAAGATACTTTCAGTAAAAAACCTGATCAGAATACTATTAATAACATTAAAGGTTTAGCCAAAGAACTATTACAGGCAAGCTTTAAAATAGATGTTGAAAAGCTACATATCAGCCAAGAGGGTAAGCTCTCTTTACTGTAATCTTCCTCTATCAAAAAACAGCTCAAGATTAACCATCAAATGGCCCTACCCTTCAATGAATAATTTGTCGGGTAAGGAACCTTTGTACTCACTCTTAAGAATTAGCCATTCAATATCACTCACGGCTGATCCATTAACGCTCCTTCTCTTCAGAAAAGCTAAAAAGCCCCTCCCCCCTTGATGGGAGGTTACGCACTGTAGGGTGCGGCCCTGCCGCACCATCACCACTGCAAACAAACACCACCTTTGGTACAGCAGGGTCGCAACCGACGCTCGATATAGGTTTTTGTCAGCATCATCTTGAAATTGCTCAGCAGGAATTATCCTATTAGTTTATATGGTAATATCACTCATCGACCAATATTTAGTCCTGTTAACAGGCCCTAGATTAAAACAATCAGATGCAGGCTCACTGCAGTAGTAAGTGATCCAATTGGTCACCATATTAATAGCATTAAAGACAAACTCGAATATGCAAAAAGTGACCATACTTGTTGATGTACAAAACATTTACTACACAACCAAACAGGCTTATAGACATAACTTTAACTACAATGAGTTCTGGAAACAGGTCTCTTCCAACAGAGAGGTAATCAATGCGATAGCCTACACCTGTGACAAAGGCGACCAAAAGCAGAAACAGTTCCAGAACATTCTTAAAGCGATCGGTTTTGAGGTAAAACTCAAACCCTATATCCAGAGATCTGATGGGTCAGCTAAATGTGATTGGGACGTCGGCATAACTGTAGATGCAATGGAGTGTGCAGAAGAATCTGACATAGTCGTATTGGCATCCGGAGATGGCGATTTCGATTTATTGGCAAAAAGATTAGTTGCCGCTTATGGCTGCTTCGTAGAGGTCTATGGTGTTCCCCAGCTAACTGCAGCATCGCTAATCAATTCCGCATCAAATTATATACCTATCGAGGGTAGCCTGCTGTTGAGCAAGTGATATTTTGCATTCATTGCAACCTTTTTGCGCACCCTTTCTCCTATCTTTGGTTTCATGAATTTCATATATAAAGGATCAGTTGTGGATATTTTACATATTCCTTTTATTAAAAAGGTTGGTCTAAAGAAAAATTGTAACGGAGCACTAACGCTCCCTTTTAACGAAACAGTTATAAATCACATACAAACCATTCATGCAAGTGCACTCTATGCTCTCGCAGAAGCAGCCAGTGGAGAACTTCTACAAAATCTCTTCCCAGACCTTGTTGGTAAAGTTCTACCTGTAGTAAGAGACGCTCAAATTAAATACAAACGTCCAGCAACAAAGCCAATAACTGCATATCCAAGAGTAGATGAAGAGGCAATTGAAAAATTTACCGGGCAGCTTGAAAGGAAGGGGCGTTCGATAATAAAAGTTGATGTAGAAATAAAGGATAGTGAAAATATTACAGCTTGTGTCGGATCATTCAGCTGGTATGTACAAAGCCTGCAGGACAAAACCTAGCATACCTTACGTACCGAGATATCAAAAATCTGTAGGGTGGGGCCCTGCCCCACCATTGAGGTTCGAAAATGGGATCAGCTGACTTGTTGTTTACTCAATATCTATACTATCCATCCACAAGCAGTGGATTTCCAACCCCTTTTGGTGGGGCTGGGCCCCACCCTACGCTTGAGGCAAGGATTGCGCCTTACATCAACCTTATGCTGCGGGGGGGAGGTTGTGAGGCAGTACAAAGCCTGCAGGATAAAACCTAGGGAACCTTTCGTACCGAGATATCAAAAATCTGTAGGGTGGGGCCATGCCCCACCATTGAGGTTCGAAAATGGGATCAGCTGACTTGTTGTTTACTCAATATCTATACTATCCATCCTCAAGCAGTGGATTTCCAACCCCTTTTGGTGGGGCTGGGCCCCACCCTACGCTTGAGGCAAGGATTGCGCCTTACATCAACCTTATGCTGCGGGGGGGAGGTTGTGAGGCAGTGCAAAGCCTGCAGGATAAAACCTAGGGAACCTTTCAAACTCAATCCGCAGCATTCTGAAATTGATGGGCAACAGGCATTGATATCCTTACAAGGTCCCCACGGCTATATTTCCCCCGCTTGGTACAGCAGCCCAGGCGTCCCCACCTGGAACTATCAGGCTGTTCATATCTATGGGGAGTGTAGATGTTTCAGGATGCCAGGGAGCTTCAGCAGGTTATCGAGGCCCTTACCAAGAAACATGAATCAGCTTTTGGGAGCCCTTGGACGCCTGAATACAGCACTTCAATGTTGCAGGCTGTGGTTGGTGTCGAAGTCTCGATCAGGGAGGTCCAATGTAAGTACAAAATGAGCCAAAATCGCTCGAATCATGATCAATTACAAATAATAGGGCAATTAAGAGCCCAGGGATCACACAAACTTGCTGAAGCCATGGAGCAAAATGTGTTATAACTGCGCTCAGGAGGGGATCGCGCGTATTGCGTGCTCTTCAACGCCGTTTACAGCGGAAAATGTATACAGAGCAAGAATGTGACCAAGTTAGCTTAAAAGTTACTTATTCGCATACAATCTACACCCGAAGAGAAAGGCAGAAAGTCAATGAGTCAAGGTACAGTAAAGTGGTTTAACGCAGACAAAGGTTTTGGTTTTATTACCCCTGATGATGGTGGTAAGGATTTGTTTGTTCACCATTCTGAAATCCAAAATGATGGCGGCTACGCCACTTTGAAAGATGGCCAGAAAGTTGAATACATTGTAGGTCAGGGTCAAAAAGGTCCTTGCGCTACAAAAGTAAAAGAGATCTAAGCCGATCGACAATTACCATGCTGTGGTGATCAAAGCCAGGTTTAAGATGCTCTTAAACAGTGCTGTATCAAAATAGCAGGGTAATTTGTTTCGCAGGAGCAATCTGTAACAACACGGAAGTTGTAATAACATGAGCCTGTCAATTTATAGTGATCTTGTAGTTTACTTCCGTAATAACGCTGTATGCCCCTTTGTGAAAGTGAATTTGGTGTGCAGTAAAGATCACAACTCCTGCCAAACATTGAATATCACTGTCAATTGATACTAAATCAACTCATCAATTGACTGATATTTCCTGTGTGTCTTTTGCCATTCCATGATGACTCACCACTTCTCAGTGGTACATCATAGCGGCAAGGATATAGTCAGAAGCCAGATAAATAACATGCCAGTAAGTGCTTTTTTTTCAGCACGTTAAGCCAGCCCGGCAAGCGTTTTCACCGCCTATTCTTGGCGCAAAACGGATTGTGCGGGCTGTCTTTTTTATCTCAATCGCCCACTTCATCTGTTACATATACCAACGTCGGCATACCCACTATAAATTGTGGTTATAAACCTTTTCAGAGACACAGAGCAGCTTATTGCTTTTGAGCCAGCTCGCTAAGCCCCCTTATAATCCGGCCAGGGCGCAAGGGAAGCGGCCCAGGCTGGGCCAATGACTCGGCTGACGACGGCAGCACTGACTCTGACTGTAGATAGTGAAAAAGCTGTCCGCCATGGTTTTGCTCAACCACCATCACTTTGCTCACCCCCCGAAGGGCCTGGAGTAGCTGTTCGCGCTGTAGCGGGGCAAGAAGGCGTATCGCAATCACTTTGACTTTTTCCCCCTGCTGCAGAAGGTTCTCAGCAGCCTCTTTTACTGCGCCAGTAGAAGAACCCCAGGTAATCAAGCAGGTGTCACCTTCACCTGAGATTTCAGCCCAGTAGTCACCAAAATCGAAATCTATCAACTTGTGCAGTCGTTTGTTCAACTGCTGGCGATGATCACTCGCCATGCTCGAAGGGGTTCCCCGGTCATTATGCTCGAGGCCATCAGCGGTATACATGCCTCCCGCAGTTCCCGGCAGGCTCATGGGTGAAACATTTTCAGCAGCAAGCTGGTAACGTCGGTAGTCATCACCTGGCGTATCAGCAATCGATCGCTGCAGGGGCAACTCAATGTTCTCAGGTGCTTCAATGATGGCTTGGGATTGCCCCAATGACTGATCAGAGAGCACCAGAGAGATTGTCTGCAGGTGTTCAGAGAGCTGCACCGCCCACTGGGTTGTAAAAACTGCATCCCGTATCGAGAGTGGCGCGAGCACCAGGTGAGGCGCATCACCATGCAGCCCATACAGCGCAATATTCAGGTCAGATTGTTCTGATTTAGTGGGAATCCCCGTGGATGGACCGCCACGCATAACATTGATAACGGTAACTGGCGTCTCACTCACCAATGCCAAACCCAGCCCCTCCACCATCAAGCTAAGTCCCGGCCCAGAGGTCGCGGTCAACGAGGGCACGCCACCAAAGGAAGAGCCTATGATCATATTGATCGAAGCAAGTTCATCCTCTGCTTGTAGCAGTGAACCACCTACTTTTTCCAATCTCGGAGCCAACCATTCGAGAATTTCACTCGCCGGAGTAATGGGATAAGCGGCGACAAACCTTATACCGCCGCGTAGAGCGCCAAGCCCACAGGCCTGATTACCGGTAATACTCCATCGATCGGGTTGCTTACCTGGTGCTTTGCTTTGTTTCTGGGGACGCTTGTCATGATTGAATCCCAACTCAAGGGCGCGCAGTGCACTCTCAACAACTTTCGGTTGTTTCGTATGTAATACCTGCCGCACACTCTCTTCCATAGCTTCCAGTGGTAGCCCGCACACAACAGCAGCAGCCCCCAGTGCCACCATATTGATGCGTCCGTCCGGCAGTCCTGAAGCAAAGGTTTTAAAGGGAATCTCTCGAATTTCAGCACCATTACTGCGTAGCAGAGCTGGTACCTCGCCCGCCTTGGGATCACAGAGTATGAGGCTTTTATCTGAGAGGGGAATTTCATCAGCAAAACGTTCGATATTGAGCCAATCAAGTGCTACCAGCAGGTCATACTGATCCCCCATAGAATCGACGGGCATAGGACCATATCGCACCATAGCCGCCGATTCACCACCTCTTATCTGAGGTCCTGCCGAACGGGTCATCAAGCCTTGAAATCCACATTGGGCCGCTGCTTCAAGAAGGATACGACCTGCAGTAACAGCACCACTGCCACCAGAACCGGTTATGGCAACAGAGTAGAGTTTGGGCTCTGCAGCGGATTGTTGGCTATTCATTGATGATGAGCACCTCTATCCTGCGATTACTTTTGCGACCAATCTCGGTCTCGTTATTTGCCACCGGGCGAGACTCACCATAACCGATTGCAGTTAAGCTGGTTCTCTCGATCCCACCTACCTTCTCCAGGAAGGAGGCTACAGTCTTAGCACGCTGTTGTGATAGATCTCGATTATTTTCATCCCCCCCTGTTGAATCGGTATGCCCGGAAACCACTACATCAGGGCTGGGGAAGGACTTTATCGCCGTCACGATCTTATCCAAAAGGGCAAAGTTTTCTGATTGGATATCGCTTCCTCCACTGGGGAAGTTAAAGCCTCTCAATTCAAGCAATATGTTGTGTCCCTGACGATAGACATTGGCCTCCTCGGCAGAGAACAGATCCTGAATCTTATCGAAGCGTGCTTGTGCCTCCTGATTTTGACGCTCTACTGTGGCCAAACGGGTCTCCAGATCGATCCTGGTGGCCAATTCCGCCTCTCTCAAGTCGGCTAAATGGGCCAGTTTGCCCTTTAGCGCACTCACCACTTCATGATTGGGGAGGTCAAAAGGTAAGGCCTCATCTGATGCTTCATTGATTTCAGCCAGCTGCTTTTGATACCACAAGATAGTATCTTCGGATGAGTACTCTCTTCGATCAAACTCTTTGATCAGTTCGGTGATTTCAATACTTCTTCTTGCCTGTTTACTCGCCTCAAGTGCGTGGCTCTTAGCCTTTTCCCGGTGAGTCCGATTTGTTTCCAGTACTGCGATGGCAAACGCGAGCTCCTCCCGGGCCATTTTTAACGTCTTGGGTGCATATTCATCCGCTTCGCTGTGTACTGCTTGAGAGATGTCATATCGTGCGTTTTCTGTTGCATCCTGCTTCAGGGCTTCCAGTTCGATCTCCGCATAGCCCTCCAACATTTCAGGGCGCCACTTCTTAGCGGCCTCGATATCGCCCTGCTCTACCTGTTCAGAGGCCAGTCGCAACTTATTCTCAAGCTCATTAAAGCGATCTTCCAACATACTGTCTGCGCCAGCTGCTATTGCCAGTCGTCGCGCTTCGATGACTTCACGCATCAGCTCCTTTGTCAGAATGGCATCCGCTTCGGCCTTGTTGAGAATTTCACGGCCTTCAGCAAGGGTTTTTGTGAGTTGAGTATCTTTCTTTGAGCGACCAAGTGAAATAGCTCGCTGCAGTTTTTTCTCTGCTTGTTGAAATCCCTGTGGCGCAAGATTGTATAGTCCATTCTGCTTATCTTCAGCTAATCTGGACTTGAAGGCGGATATCTCACCATAGGTTTCTATAACCTGATATTCCGAAAGGGTTGGTGCGGTGGTACAACCAAAAAAGAGCTGACTCAAAATGATGAGAGAAGCACATCTCTGTAAAAGCGTCATAGCTTACATCTCCAGGGAATTCCAAGCATCAAGGAGGCTATACAGGTAAACATTTTACCTCTCTGAGCATTTTCTAAAGGCATCATATCACTGCCTTAGACCGACCGCGATTCCTGCTACAACAAGTGATTCCTCTACCAGTCAAGCTCAGCAAGCCAGAGACGTAGTCTAAGTGTCAATTCAGGGGTATAGCCCACTGAAACAAATCTGATATTGTGATCTTTATCGATAATGAAGCTGGTAGGCAGGCCTTTCACTCGCCAGAGCGAAGATAGCTTGCCACTTGGATCGTTTATGGTTTTAAAACCCAACTCGTGCTCTTTCAGATAGTCACTGACCTCCTGATCTGACCCTGACTGCATTGCCACAGTCAACACCGAGTGATCTTCAGACAACTGATCAATGGTGGAATTCTCCACCTTGCATACCGGACACCAGGTAGCCCAGAAGTGTAGCAGTACAGGTCCATCCGTATAGGAGGTCAAATCCACAGGCAAGCCATTCAGGGTATTCGCCATCAGTGTCGGGGCCACCCCTTCCACCAGGTTACGGGTTTGCCAGAGATGGATCAGAAACAGGATCAGAACAAATCCGGCTAACTGCAATGTCCAACTCGTCAATCGACGACGCAACGGTTGCTTAGCTGACTTCTCCTGTTTCGCCATGAGACATCCATCAAACGCTAAGCAGTAAATTCACGATTATTCCCGTTCCTCTATCCAGGCAGCCTGGATGGCTTCCAAAATTTTCTCACCCGAGTGGTGTGGATCATCATCAAACTCATCCAATGCAATGACCCAGGCTCGCAGATCAACAAAATTGATGGTGAGGGGATCAACTTCCGGATAGGTTTCGTCGAGTTCAATGGCAATATTGATGCTATCAACCCATTTTAAGCCCATGACAATCTCCTAATCAGTGAATCAGTGGTGCTCAGATACCATGTTGATGGTGTACTTGGGTATCTCGATCACCAGATCTTCTTCGCCTACTGTTGCCTGACAGCTCAAGCGGGATTCGGGTTCAAGCCCCCAGGCTTTATCCAGCATATCCTCTTCCATCTCTTCAGCCTCCTGCAAAGAGTCAAAGCCTTCACGCACGATGACATGGCAGGTTGTACAGGCACAGGACTTTTCACAGGCATGTTCAATCTCTATACCGTTCTTCAACGCGGCATCGCAGATCGTTACTCCCGGCTCTACATCGATTGCCGCCCCTTCAGGGCAGATCTCTTCATGGGGTAGAAAGATGACTTGAGGCATACGGCTTCCTATAACTTCTATTCGAATTCATCGACACTGTGCCCTGACATGGCCTGCTGAATACTTTGATTCATGCGTCTTTCCACGTAGAAACCACAGCTTTTTTCGAGCTCTGCAATCTGCTTCTTGATCTGCTCCAGGCTTCCTTCCTGTCGCACACTCTGCAGGGATGAGAGCGCTTCATTCACCTGTTGAAGTTCACTATCATTGAGCAGCTTGCGCCCATCTTCAGCCAAAGCTGCCTGCAGGGCCTCGATCACCCGTTCAGCTTCGACCTGCTGCTCTCTAAGGCTTCGTGCCTGCTTATCCTCGCTGGCATGCGCGATGGAGTCGCGCAACATGGTTTCGATCTCCTGATCTGTCAGACCATAGGAGGGTTTCACCTCGATATTTGCTTGCACACCACTACTCTGCTCGACAGCACTGACACTCAGCAATCCATCCGCATCTACGGCGAATGTTACTCTGATTCGCGCAGCACCAGCCACCATCGGTGGGATACCGCGTAACTCAAACCGGGCCAGTGAACGACAATCTGCTATCAGCTCACGCTCACCCTGAACCACATGGATTGCCATTGCCGTCTGACCATCTTTGAAAGTGGTGAACTCCTGGGCTCTGGCTACTGGAATGGTTGTATTCCGGCTGATCAGTTTTTCGCTCAAACCGCCCATGGTTTCGATACCCAATGAGAGAGGAATCACATCCAGCAACAACATCTCATCGCCAGGCTTGTTACCTACCAGGATATCCGCCTGAATCGCAGCACCCACTGCCACCACCCGGTCAGGATCAATATCGACCAGTGGCTCGGTTTTAAATAGTTCACCTACCCGTTCCCTTACCCGTGGCACTCTGGTGGAGCCACCGACCATAACGACTTCATTGACCTCTTCAACGGTTACGCCTGCATCCCTCAAAGTACGGCGACAGGCCATCAGGCTCTTTGTCACCAGCGGATCGATCAACTCGTTGAACTGCGCTCGAGATAACATGCCCCGCCACTCGTCTCCCTGCTCAAGCGTTATAGCGATCTCAGTCTCATCACGCTCTGTAAGGGCCTCTTTGGCGTTGCAGGCTGCCAGCATCAGTCGTTTGATCATTGAGTGACCTAAATCCTCATTGATACCCGCCTGCTGCATAATCCATTCTGCCAGATTGCGGTCGAAGTCATCCCCGCCCAGGGCAGAGTCACCACCGGTGGCCAGGACTTCGAATACGCCCTTGTTGAGTCTGAGAATTGAGATGTCAAATGTACCCCCTCCCAGATCGTAAATTGCATGTATCCCTTCAGCCCCTTTATCCAAGCCATAGGCGACTGCAGCTGCTGTTGGTTCATTGAGCAGTCTTAATACATGCAGACCTGCAAGTTTTGCGGCATCTTTTGTCGCCTGGCGCTGCGCCTCATCGAAATAGGCGGGAACGGTGATCACTACCCCTTCAAGCTCGCCACCAAGGGTTTGCTCGGCCCGTTCGGAGAGTTGTTTGAGCACCTCAGAAGAGACTTCCACAGGCGAGATATCCCCGGCATCTGTCTGTATGCGGGGAACAGTGCCCCCCTCATCCACGAACCGGTAGGGTAACTGGCTACCCAGTGTCTTGATATCGCTTAAACCCCGGCCGATCAGCCGTTTAGCTGATGAGATAGTATTGAGGGGATCATCCACCTCTGAGCGCTTCGCTTCATAGCCCACCAGCACAGCTGCTTTCTGATATTGCACAACTGAGGGCAGCAGATGACGCCCCTGATCATCCGGCAAAGTTTCAGCCTGACCACTACGTACACTGGCAACCAATGAGTTGGTGGTGCCGAGATCGATGCCCGCTGAAAGGCGGTGCTGATGAGGTGCCTCGGCCTGACCAGGCTCAGCAATCTGAAGAAGTGCCATCTATCGCATTCCACTCAATTCAATTGATCTTCCAATTCTGCCTCCACACTCTCAGTTTCAGTGCGAAGCTTTTGCAGGAACCGCATTTTTCTCAATGTTTCACGGGCCTCTTCCAACTGCTCTTCGTTCGGCGTTTCAAACTGAACCGCCATCTGAGCAACCAGATCGGTAATCTGCTTATTTATGCGACTGCTCAAATCGAGCAGGGACTCATAGGGACCAGAGGAATCTCTAAGGCTTTCCAACTCCTCTCGCAACTCCATCTGTTGCATGAGAAAGGCCATATCCTGGGTCGATTCATTCTGTACATCCATCTCGATCCCATGCAGCGTAAGCAGATAGGCAGCCCGAGCGACCGGATCCTTGAGGGTTTCAAAGGCCTCATTGATCAAGGACGCACCCTGCACAGAGAGCCTTCTCTCCTGCTCTGTACCATTGGCATAACGATCGGGATGTACAACCCGTTGTAAATCACGATAGCGATCAGCCAGGGATGTGGTGTCCACAATGTATCCCACGGGCAAACCGAAGAGGTCAAAATAGTTTTTCGAAAAATCCAGCATATCGAAAAAACGGCCGCCCAAGAGCAGCCGTCCCAGATCCTGTGTTATGAAGTATTAAACTGTGAAGCTCTCACCACAACCACATTCGCCGCTCGCATTAGGGTTGTTGAACTTGAAGCCTTCGTTAAGACCTTCCCTGGCATAATCGACTTCAGTTCCGTCCAGGTAGACAAGACTCTTTGGATCGATGATGACCTTGACGCCCCGCTCTTCAAATACCTGGTCTTCATCCTGAAGTTCATCTACGAACTCGATTTCGTAGGCCATGCCGGAACATCCTGAGGTACGCACACCTAGACGAATCCCAATGCCCTTGCCTCGATTATCAAGAAAGGTTCTGACACGCTTTGCTGCGGCTTCTGTGATAGTAATGCCCATATCTATACTCTATCAGATCGGTACTCAGGGGTGCCGGGATTATTTCTCTTTCTTGTCAGAATAGTCTTTGATCGCCGCCTTAATCGCATCTTCAGCCAACACTGAGCAGTGCACTTTTACTGGCGGTAGAGCCAACTCCTCGGCAATTTCTGAATTCTTGATCTCTTGAGCCTGCTCCAGGGTTTTACCCTTGACCCACTCAGTCAGCAGACTGCTTGATGCAATGGCAGAACCACAACCGTAGGTTTTAAAGCGGGCATCTTCGATCACACCGCTATCGTTGACTTTGATTTGAAGACGCATTACATCACCACATGCCGGAGCACCTACCATACCGGTGCCGACTTGGTTGTCATCTTTGTCGAAGGCACCCACGTTACGTGGATTTTCGTAATGGTCCAGGACCTTGTCACTGTATGCCATAGTCTAACCTCTGAATGAAGCGGTCAATGGGCCGCCCATTGAATAGATTTCAGGTCGATTCCATCCTTGAACATCTCCCACAACGGCGACAACTCACGTAGTCGCTCAACCTCGGTACGGATCTTATTGATCGCGTAGTCCACCTCTTCCACGGTGGAGAATCGTCCCAGAGTAAAACGGATAGAACTGTGTGCAAGTTCATCCTCTCGCCCCAGGGCGCGTAGTACATAACTTGGCTCCAGACTCGCAGATGTACATGCGGAACCTGAAGAGACCGCCAGATCTTTGAGTGCCATAATCAGGGATTCACCCTCGACAAACGCAAAACTGACGTTCAAATTACCAGCGACACGGCTGTTCTCATCGCCATTCAGATAGACCTCTTCCATGTCCCGAATACCATCCCACAGGCGTTGACGAAGGCCAATTATACGCTCATTTTCAGCAGCCATCTCTTGTTTCGCGATACGGAATGCCTCACCCATACCGACAATCTGGTGAGATGCCAAGGTTCCTGAGCGCATGCCTCGCTCATGTCCACCACCATGTGTCTGGGCCTCCAGACGAACCCTGGGTTTGCGCCTGACATACAGCGCGCCTATGCCTTTCGGTCCATAGATCTTGTGTGCGGAAAAGGACATCAGATCGACTTTCAGCTTTTCCAGGTCGATAGGTACCTTTCCAGCGCTCTGCGCGGCATCCACATGGAACAGGATCTTCCGTTCACGGGTCAGTTCACCGATCGCTTCTATATCCTGAATCACACCAATTTCGTTGTTAACATGCATTAGAGATACCAGAATGGTGTCATCCCTCAGGGACAACTCCAGCTTCTTCATATCAATCAAACCGTTTGGTTCTGGATCGAGATAGGTAATCTCATAACCATGTCGTTCCAGTTGCCGACAGGTATCAAGGACAGCTTTATGCTCTGTCTTACAGGTTACGATATGGCGGCCTTTCTTAGCATAGAATTCAGCAACACCTTTAATGGCAAGATTATTTGATTCGGTGGCACCAGAGGTCCATACAATCTCTTTCGGATCAGCATGAACCAGATCGGCTACATCCCGCCGTGATTTGGTAACTGCCTCATCCGCTGCCCAACCGAAGGCATGAGAACGGGATGCGGGATTACCAAAAGTACCATCCTGCGTGAGATAGCTGCACATAATCTCTGCCACACGAGGATCAACCGGTGTGGTCGCTGAATAGTCCATGTAAATGGGTAACTTCATCTCAAACTCCGACATTCGAACTTATCAGACCCCGGCTGGGCCACTGGATATGTCTGTCATGGCGATATCCATTGCCGAAGCGGCGGGATCTTGCTCCGGTTGCTCCTGGCGTTGAGCAACCTCTCTTACAGCCTGACGATCCATCAAGTCCTGGAGGCTGATTTTATTCAGATAACCATATATCTGATTACTCAGATCGGACCATAGATCATGTGTCAGGCAACGTTCGTTGTTCTGACAATTGTGGGCGCCATTGCAGCGGGTGGTATCTATATTCTCATCGACAGCTGAAATCACTTCACCGACATAGATCTCATCCGCACTGCGACCAAGACTGTAACCGCCTCCCGGCCCACGAACGCTGGCAACCAGTGACTTTTTGCGCAGCCTTGAGAATAGTTGCTCCAAGTAAGAGAGAGATATGCCCTGCCGTTGGGCGATGTCAGCCAGAGTTATCGGTCCCTCGCCAAAATGCAGAGAGAGATCCAACATCGCAGTCACCGCGTAGCGGCCTTTAGTGGTAAGCTTCACTTCATCAGCTCCGTGAATATTTTCAAATGCTAATATACATTCCCAACCAAAATAGTCAAGATTATGCCACCCTGATCATTCGGTGGTTTTCCCATCTTCAGTAGCCTCATCATCGAGCTTTTTCAGCTCTTCAGCCGTGGAGATGATTTCACAGGAATCGAGATCCGGTAATTTTGACTCATCCTCATCAATTCCCAATTTCTTCATTGCTTCACACATCGATTGCATCTTTGTGTCCATGACGTGAATATGATCCAACATGCAGTTGATCGCATGGGCTACAGGATCTGTTGCGTCCTTGGTTGCACCATAAGCATCAAAACCGATTTTCTTTGCAATCTCTTCCCTGTGGCCGTTCTCTTCCTGCTTTCTGGGTGTAATGAGTTTACCGGGGACACCCACTACTGTTGCACCTTCTGGTACGTCTTTGACGACCACTGCATTGGAGCCAATCCTCGCCCCCTCGCCTATTTCGATCGGGCCTAAAACCTTGGCACCTGCACCCACAACAACATTATTGTTGAGGGTTGGATGTCGTTTACCCTTTTCCCAACTCGTTCCCCCCAGCGTCACGCCATGATAGAGGGTACAATCGTCGCCAATCACCGCTGTCTCGCCAATCACCACGCCCATACCATGATCGATAAAAAAACGTCTACCAATCACTGCGCCTGGATGGATCTCAATACCGGTCAGTAGCCTGGCCAGATTGGAGACTATCCTTGCAAGCCATTTAAGACCCAGATTCCACAACTTATGAGAGAGGCGGTGAAACATCACCGCATGAACACCCGGGTAGGTAGTAATGACCTCCAAAGTGTTTCGGGCAGCAGGATCACGCTCAAAAACACTCTGGATATCCTCTTTCCAGCGTGAGACTTTTACTCCTGATTTATCCAACTGCTTACCTACGACTGATTTTGCTTGAGATGACTGAAACTCTGGATAGAGTCATTAATGGCATATCACCAAAACACCACCAGAACCGCATTCGCCCTGATCCCGTCTTTCCAATCCCACCATGGACTCGATCCCGAATTGGAAATGACTCTATTAAACATAATGGTGGCATGAGGGAAGCAGATTATCCACAATCCCGCATAAATTACTAGGGTATTAATCAATGAACCGGCAGGCAAGCGCCATTAGACTTTCTAAGTGACTGTAATTTATAGAATAGTGTTTTCTTGATCAGCATGACAGCCCGCCACAAAGAGAGCGCCATCAGCGGCGCATCGATTTTCGCCCCTGCATAGCGCTCAGAATACCCCTGAGGATATTCACCTCATCTTTGTCCAGGCGCGCCCGCTGGAACATACTGCGTAGGCGTCTCAGGAGTTTTTCCGATTGCCTTGTATCGGTAAACCCGATGTCATCCAATGATTGCTCAAGGTGATTATGGAAGCTTTGAAGCATATCTGCGGTCGCCAGATCCCGTTGAGGCTGTTGCTCAACCTCCTCTCCTTGCAGGGATGCCAGATAGACCTCGTAACTCAATACCTGAACCGCAGCACCCAGATTGAGCGAACTGTAGGCCTCGTTGGTTGGAATATGTACCAGGAAAGTACAGCGATCCAGCTCACTATTCGTTAATCCTGACCGCTCCCGGCCAAATACTAATGCCACTTCTCCCTCCTGAGACTCCTCTACCAGTTTAGAGGCTGCCTCTCTGGGTGAAACCACTGGCCAATTAACTGTTCGCGCTCTTGCACTGGTTCCAACCACCAGCCGACAACCCAGCAACGCCTCATCGAGAGAGTTGACTACACGGGCATCATTTAGCAGATCATCTGCCCCAGAAGCACGGGAAGTGGCTTCAGCATCGGGAAATTGCAGTGGATTTACCAGATAGAGCTGTTTCAGGCACATGTTTTTCATTGCTCTGGCCACAGCGCCTATATTGCCTGGATGACTGGTATCCACCAGTACGATTCGGATATTGTTCAGCATAGCTGCGCAAGGGTACCCGATATGGGATCCGGATTGTAGTAAGAGGAATCTGTCTCAAATAATGCTCTGCGATTCAAGCCGGACTCACTTTAAATCGACACCGCTGGGAATCAGAATCGTGTTGATCTAAAGCAGCGAGACAAAGCAATGGCTATTCCCAATCAGTAAAGGGAGATTTTGAATAAATGGTTTATCCTGCCTGCGACATGCTGTATCCTCGCCGGCCATGAATCCTATGGTAAACATCGCAGTTCGTGCGGCCCGCGAGGCCAGTCGAGTCATCACTCGGAATTTCAACCGTATCGACCGTCTGACCATAACTGACAAGGGCAGTAACGATTTCGTCACCGAGGTGGACCGCAATGCCGAAGCGGCCATTATCAACGTATTGCGAGAGAAGTTTCCCAGCCATGCCATCCTTGCAGAAGAGAGTGGTAGCCACTCTGGTGATGAGTATCAATGGATCATCGATCCACTTGATGGCACCACCAATTTTCTGCACGGTTTCCCCCAATTTGCCATTTCAATTGCGCTAAAGGTCAAAGGACGCCTGGAACTCGGCGTGATCTACGATCCGATCAGCGAAGAGATGTACACTGCCAGCCGGGGAGAAGGCGCTTTGCTGAATGACCATAAGATCCGGGTCGCAAACCGCAAGAGTCTTGACGGCGCTCTACTAGGTACAGGCCTGCCCTATCGTGACTTCAGGTTTGAAGAGAATTACATGGGTATGCTTCGGGATCTGATCAAAGATAGCGCCGGCATTCGTCGCCCAGGATCGGCAGCACTCGATTTTGCCTATTTGGCGGCCGGCCGTACCGACGGCTTCTGGGAACTGGGACTCAGTGAATGGGATTTTGCTGCAGGTGCTGTACTGGTGAGAGAAGCTGGTGGCCTGGTGACTGACATTGGAGGTGGTGAACGCTTCCTGGAAACCGGCAATGTGATTGCTGGCAATGTAAAAGTCCACAATGCCATGCTGAGACGGATCCGACCTCATCTAAATGACAAACTTACCGCTTAATTCCCACCCTCAAGAATAAAGTTCACAGATTGCGGACAGTTGCCTGTCCGACCCTCAAGATTAGTCCGCTGCAACCGTTAGATCGGTTGAACCTAAAAAATCAGTTGGCCGCTCCATTCTAATAGCAGGTTTCTGATTTTGTTGAAAAATAGCTTCGACGGTCATGGTCACCTGTTGGGTGAATCACGCTGCCCAACTGATCTTTTTAGGTTAAAGAGAAACTCTAACCAAGTCGGATTATGTGAAATGTTAGAAGAGCTTAAAAAGAAGAAGAGACTCAGTGACCGCGCGCTTGAGCGGGTTATGCGAGATGTTATGAGTGGAATGATGGATGTCTCTCTACAGCTGGGGAAAGAGTGCCTGGAAACACCAACAGCCGGTGTCACACTCATCTCTCACAACAACCAGGAGGAGATGCTTGAAAACAGCGATGAATTGAATAAAAGCTGATAGTCCTGTCTCTGATTCAAACCCCAGACTCTGTCATCTACAGAGCCCGGTGGTCAAACTTCCAATTGGTTTTTTCGGGTTAACCACTCACAAACCAGCGGCGCAGCTTTCACCCGACTAAATCAAGTGAAAGCACCCTGCCTTAAGGTGTTTCATCAACGATCTCATCATCCTTTTTCACCGGCATCAGGTCGGCGCGACTGACCCCCATTGAAATCACCGAAGTACTGGCGACATAGATCGATGAGTAGGTACCAATCACAACGCCAACAATAAGCGCCAATGCAAAACCGTGGATGATCTCACCACCAAACAGAAACAGGGCAACCAACACCAGCAGGGTCGTTCCCGATGTTATCAAAGTTCTGGAGAGGGTCTGGTTGATCGAAGTGTTAATAATATCAACCGTCTCACCTTTGCGCATTTTACGGAAATTCTCACGAATGCGGTCAAATACGACAATCGTGTCATTTAGCGAATAACCGATCACCGCCAACACAGCTGCCAATACAGGTAGATCGAAATCAACCTGAAACAGAGCGAAGAAACCGATTGTGATCAGAACATCATGAATCAGAGCGATCACAGAACCCACAGCAAATCGGTACTCAAATCTCAGACCAACATAGATGAGAATGCCGATCAGTGCATATAACATGGCCAGACCGCCATCCTCTGTCAATTCATCACCAACCTGCGGGCCAACAAACTCCACTCGACGTAAATCAGCATTGGAATCGACGCTCTGCATCGCCTTGAAGGCACGATCACTCAATTCAGCACTCTCCACATCCTCTCTGGGCGCAAGTCTGACCAGAACCTCACGGGATGTGCCAAAGTGTTGAACAACAGCATCTGAAAAGCCATCGCTATTCAAGGCCTCGCGCACTGCGGCAAGTTCCACAGCTTGGGGATATTTAACCTCGACCAGGGTGCCGCCTGTAAAGTCGATCCCCAGGTTGAGTCCACGCACAATGATCGCTCCAAGAGCGATCAACAGCAGCACACCGGAGAAGATGACCGCCAGTTTGCGTTTCCCCATTAAGTCGATATAACTACCTTTATTCAATATCTGCATCTGTTCCGCCTCTTCAGATCGCCAGGGATTTAACGCGCTTACGACCGTAGATCATATTAATCACCGCTCGAGTTCCGATGATGGCTGTAAACATGGAGGTTAAAATACCTATAGCCAGCGTCACTGCGAAACCTTTAATCGGCCCGGTTCCAAAACTGAACAGCACTATCGCGGCTATCAAGGTTGTGATGTTGGCATCGATGATGGTGGAGAAGGCCTTTTCATAGCCTGACTGAATACTCGCCTGGGGCGAATTGCCGTTTGCAATCTCTTCACGGATACGTTGGAAGATCAACACATTCGCATCCACTGCCATACCGACAGTCAATACGATACCTGCGATACCTGGCAGGGTCAGTGTAGCCTGTAACAGCGAGAGTATGGAGACTATCAGCACCAGGTTCATTAACAGGGCCATGTCTGCTACCAGACCAAACACCTTGTAGTAGATTGCCATGAATACCATCACCAGAGCCAGACCTATCATCACCGAGGCAAAACCCTGATCTATACTGTCTTGTCCCAGGCTGGGACCTATTGTGCGCTCTTCGACAATTTCGATTGGCGCAGCCAATGCACCAGCTCGTAGCAACAGCGCCAGGTCATGGGCCTCTTCTGTACTATCGAGTCCAGTAGTTTGGAAACGTCTACCAAAAGGCTCACGAATAGTCGCGATGGAGATGACCTCCTCCACCTTTCGCTTCACCTTAACCGCTTCGCCGTCGACCATGCGGGTCGTAGTGCGATTCTCGATAAACACAACAGCCATCGGTTTACCAACGTTCTCATTGGTCATACGGCGCATACGTTTTGCACCTACACCATCCAGGCTGACAAACACCGCTGGTGAACCTGACTGCTGATCCAGACCGGATGAGGCATCAACGATCTGGTTACCGGTTACGATAACCCGCTTCTTAAGTAATACCGGTTGACCATTACGCTCTTGATAGAGACTCGACCCAGGTGGAACCCGTCCGTTAACCGCATCCTCGACACTGTGTTCGGTATCTGCCAGACGATACTCCAAGGTTGCCGTAGCACCGAGAATCTCCTTTAACTTGGCAGGATCCTGAGCACCAGGCAGTTGTACGACAATGCGTCGAATACCCTGTTGGGTTATGGATGGCTCGGAGACACCCAAGGCATTAACACGATTTCGCAGGGTGGTTATATTCTGCTGTAATGCAAACTTCTGGACATCCTGTTTCTCAACAGGAGACATGCTGACAATAACCAGAAAAGCATCGGCTTCATCGACCTCTTCCACATTCAGTGAGCGGAATTCATTACCGATCAGTTCAACTGCTTCGGCGCGTTTCTCTACGGTATTGAACTTCACAAATACCTGGTCGTTTTCCCGACTGATGCGGACATATCTCAGCTTCTTTTCACGCAACAGGGTACGGATGTCGCTACTGTAGCGCTCTGCCGCCTGCTCTATTGCAGACTCCATGTCGACATCAATCAAAACGTGAATACCACCGCGCAGATCCAAACCCAGATACATAGGTTCTGCTCCGAGCCCTCTTAACCAGTCGGGCAGATCGGGAGCAAGTGTCAACGCCGGGGTATAGTTATCTCCCAGCGAGGCAGTAATTTGGTCCATTGCCTTGAGTTGATCTTCTGAACTGTTGAAACGTACCAGCAATTTCTGCTGACGCATCTCAATGCCTTTAGCGGTGATACCCAACTGTTCCAGAGCCTCTTCGACACGACTCTGGGCCGCTTCATCGATCACCCCATTACGGGTTGCCGAGATCTCCATGGAGGGATCCTGTCCAAACAGGTTAGGCAGGGCGAATAGTGCGCCCAGCAGGACCACCACCAGAACCATTAGATTCTTCCAAAGTGGATATTGGTTCATTGTGTCTTCTAATTTAAGTTATGCCATTAAATAGGGACAGCCTGACCGGCTGCCCATGCGTATCGATACGACCTGGACTAGAGCTCTTTCAGAGAACCCTTGGGAAGCACAGTGTCCACCGCCTGACGACGAATTTTAACTTCAGTCCCTTCAGAAACCTCAACCAGGATAAAGTTCTCACCCACATCAGAGATTCTGCCTGCAACGCCGCCAGAAGTCACAACCTCATCCCCTTTGGCCAGAGCATCGGTCAACTTCTTATGCTCTTTCTGACGTTTAATCTGAGGACGGATCATCAGGAAATAGAGCACCGCACCAAAAATGACCAAAGGCAGTAATCCGGTAATTGCATCGGCCTGACCAGTTGTGGCGCTTGCTTCCGCCATCGCATCGGAAATAAAAAAACTCATTGTTATCAACCTCTCAATAGGGGTTAAAAAAACTGGCCCAAGCCGCCTAAGCAAGCTCTGGGCAAAAAATCAGCCGCCGATTATGACATAGATGTGAGTAATAATCAGTGGTTTGTGCTGTCCAGAAGCAGTTTTCAGATCAACATCCCGCCAGAGCAGGAAATTGCCCGAAAAACTCAACAGTGATTCATTGAAACGTAATTGAATTGAAACGTACAAGTCTTCATTACTGTGGTGGCACCAGATGGCCGGACAACTGCTTTGAATATCTATTACCACACCAAAGTGACGAAAAAGCACTCCATGACTCAATTATGTAGCCTGGATGAAGCGAAGCGGAATCCGGGATAACCTTGCCCCCCTGTGGTGGCATCAGACGGCCGGACAATGCTTTGAATGTCTATTACCACACCAAAGTGACGAAATAGCATCCATCAAATTGTCTTGCCTGGGTCTTTCTTGAAGGCCTCAGTACCAGATTGACACATAAGCCTTGATGACATTCGCCGAAAAGGAGTAGTAAGGCTCTTCACCAACCACCCCGCCTCGAGTCAGATCCCGGAAATCGTCATAGTCGAAACGGATGTAGTCGTAGGCCAGATTGAGACTGCCACGGTCGATGAATTGCCAGAAATTTGGCTTGATCGCGTAACTCATAGAGAGACCAATGGTGTGACTTTGAAAGCTACTCAACTCCTTATCCCTGGCAAGATAGGTCTGAGGCGCGCGCCGGGAGAACAGATCGCTGTAAAAATCAGCCCCTTCCTGGGTATAGTAGCGATAGCGTATATCAAATACCCACTTCTCCTTGAAGGGATGGGTATAGGCAAACTCCAGATTATTGGCATCAATACCCCAGGTATCGTTGAAGTAGCGATATTCACCACTCAGAGCCGCCCTATAGGGAAGATAGTATTTCAGCCTCAGCGCCAATGCGTTACTGGTACGGGTTTTTGGGTATATCTCCGGCAGATAACTGAAGCCATTGCTGCCGAGGGGATCAAGGTATCGGTAGGAGCGATAGGGGTTGTTGAGATAACCCTCATCAGTGATGGTCTCCCAGCCGACACCCAGAATGGTGTTCTTGGTTAGTATCTGGCTCAGGCCAACCCGATAGTTCTGTCGCTTAACTTTCTCTCCGAAATCAGGGTCTCCATTGCGGCTGATGTCGTCATTACCCACCGAATAACCCAGTGAGACTGTTGTCAGATCGCCAAACATGTCGTGACTGATAGTGAAACTGCCGGTATCTGATAAGTAGTCACTCTCGTCACTCTTAGTTAACGCCAGACTCATCAAGGTCTTGTTATGCAGATAGTCCATCGACAGACTGGTCTCTGTTCGCTCTTCGGTATAAGGCGATGCGGTAGAGACCACATCCACAGAGGCGCTGGAGATTGAGTCCACATAGTAGTTGGCATTCAGTGAGAGGGAGTCACTAACAGATTTACGCACCAGAATCGAAGGGCCATCAACTTCGACCCCACCGCCATCGTAACGGTGGTACATGATATCGGCCCTATCTTCAGGCAGCACTGTGGCAAACAGACCAAAGCCTGGTATTGTGGCCATGATCATCAACAGCCATTGTCGTCCTGGACTTTGAAGAGCAGTTAATTTTTTCATATTAGTTACAACCGCATCCACCGCCACCACCACCTTCAGCGCCCCGGGCCGCTTCACGTGTCTGGTAAACATGGTGTCGATAACCATTGGCTATCGCGTCCCGTTCAAAACTCATTATTGGATCAGCCAGATGAGCCCTTTCATAAGGCTGCACCCAGGGCTCGATGCTACACCCCGATAAAGAGAGGGTCAGCAGTAACATTAGAAGTCGACATGAATTAGACATGGCTACAGGACTCATTCTCTCAGCAGGGCGCGAATCTGTTGTTGATAATCGTCTTCATAGCCTGGCTTATAGCCCTTATGCAGGTAGCGGATTTTTCCGTCCCGATCCACCATAAAGGTGCTGGGCATTGCTTTCACCTGATACTCCTTGCTGACAGCGTTATTACTGTCATATAAGACAGGAAAATTGACTGGTATATCTTTAAGCATCTTCTCCGCCAGAGCCGGTTCTTCATCCACATTAACACCAAGCAATGTGAAGCCCATATCGTGATAGCGATCGTAAAGCTGCTGCAAAATAGGCATCTCCTGACGACAGGGACCACACCAGGAGGCCCAAAAATTGACCATCACCACACTACCCCGAAGCTCGCTCAGTTTGATGTTTTCACCAGTGCGGCTTTTAAGGGTGAAATTCGGCGCAGGTACTGCGTCGCTTGCGGCCAGAAGCGTGCCACAAAAGGCCATCAGCAAACCACCCAGAATCGTGTATCTCAAGCTTCGCGATATACCAAATAAAGTCATCTTCACGTCATCTATCCTCAGAAGAAAAAGGTCAGGCTGCCGGTCATTTCAAAATTGTGAGTGGTCTTACTCTCACCCAACAGATCCGAGTCAAACATATGATCCCTGGCATCGAGATGGATGGTCAGCCAGTCGCTGATCAAAAGCCGATAACCTGCCCCGACATTGATAGTAAATTCATCATCACCGGCAAAGCGGGTACTGCCGATACCACCAATCAGATAGAACTGGCTGTTGTAGGCATATTTACCGCCGAGAAACACCTCTCCAGGAAGAATATTGTAACCAGCCGAGAGGTTGTAATAGGTAAATTTTCGTTCTCTGTCGGTGAGCAATTGCACATCACCACTCAGCTGTTCATAACTGGTTTCATTTGCTTCGGATGTACCGATTGCCGCCTCGAGAAAGATCGATTCTGTACCATGGTATGCAAGGCGTAGACCGTAGGCCGCACTGGTTCCAAAGTCCTCGATATTCATCAACCCGACATAAGCGCCGATTTCGAAATCCTCTTCGTCGAAATTGGGTTCAGAGATCTCCCTGCGGGCTATCTCCGGTTCGACCAGCAACTCTTCCCTTAGGTTGTCACCAAGGAGTCCCTCCTCCGCATGGCCGGTTGACAGCGTAAACAGACCCAGCAGGGCTGCTGTACTCAGAAAAAGAAACCGAGTCCGATTTTCCACTGGTCAAAATCCTCATTGTCATCACGACTTGTAAACACAGCGTAGTGACGAAACTCACCACGCAGGAAAAAGCGTCTGGTCAGATAGACCTTCAATCCGGCACCAACATGCGCAGTGGTGTCAGTTCGATCTTCTGTCTCCACCAGGGTACTGCTTGGATTGGTACGAATCACTCCCCCCCCAAGGGTAAAAAACGGACTGAATGTCCATTCAGGAAAGGGCTGTGACACCAAATTCACATCAAACAGGTATTCACTGGAGAAATCCCCCAGGGCCTGAGAAAAACTGATTTCGCTGGAGAGGTTTTCGTTGAAGGCGTAACCGGCATAGAGTCCGAGTAGCGCTGCTCCCTCCATATCGCCACCATAGAAGCTGAACTCCCAGGTCCGATCCCTGAAATCATCTTTCGAATAGGCGGCAAGGGGCAAAGGATAACCATCTTCCATGCGGGTCTGGCGCATCTCTTCTATCACCACCCAACCCTGCCTTCCCCGCCGGGTCTCAACTAGAAACCAGTCGGTTCGCCTTTTTAAAATAACCACCCACTCGTCACGCTCTGCCACTTGGTGTACAGGGTAGACAGCGCCAGGACCGGTATGCATCTCAATGTAGGGCGCCATTACCTGAACCCGTAGCGAATCATCATCTGCCCAGCTCAAACCAGGCAGCAACAGACCTAGCAGAAAGCTTAAGGCCGAGAGACGGGAAATAAACCTATTCAGTTGCAAACTTCAGTCATCCACAGGAGCGAGAAACGGGTCATTGTAGTACTGTGCACCGATATCAAGCCATTCATAAATAAGCTTGAGTTCAGCATCAGTGAGATATCCGGCATGCACACCGCCTGTCTCGAAGACCTCGGTAAAGCGGCTTTCGTTGGCTGAACCCGCAACCATGGAGGCCCCACCTGGCACAGGTACAGTAACATCAGGCAAGGGGATCGGATTACCTTCACCATCAAGAACTAATTCACCGTTCTCATCCGTCTCATAGAGCTGATTGCCATTTTCATCGGTTGCAGGCACCAGCAGATCGACCAGGATGCCATCCACAACCTCCTGCATGTTGTCTTGATAGAGCAGCTCATGATAGGCGTTGAAGTGTTCGGGTTCATCTTCCGATGCCCCCTCGCTGAGATCGAGTTGTGCGTCGGGCACCACTGTCTCTCCAGCATCATCCGTATCATGACAGACGGTGCAGGTATGATCCTCTACAACATTCTCATCACCATCCAATACAGTTCGTGATACCGCCCACAGAGGATGAATATGCTGCTCATAGTGAATCATTGCCCGACAGAGATCATTCCAGGATGAGCTGCAGAGGCTGTCGTTCAGGGGAGAGGCGGTATCCAGATCGGCATAACGATACGAGAATGGCGCATCGACTTGTCTGACTTCAGGATCGCTCCAGACATCAACGAATACCAGGTCCATGTCAGGATCACAGGCAGCTGCGGTACATTGCAGACGGTTACGTGTCTGCGCCATGGTCTCGCCCACATCTGTCCAGAGTTCCGGATTGGTATTGGGAAAGGGTTGGCCTGTTTCGACGCTACCGCTGTTCACACTGGGAGGCGCAGCTGTGAGTCGGCCATGGGCCAATAGACTGTCACCCTCATGGCAACCACCACATTCAATAACCTCACCGGGACGGAACTGTAGCCAGAAACTGTGTACCTCGTTGGTGCGTCTGCCATCAGCATCGAGCACACTGAAGCTGATCGGCACATTGGCAGGTACTTTAACCTGTACCGATCCATCAGGGTCAATTGGGGCATATCCCAAAACCTCTCGCATACCGAATTGGGCCGTGCTGCCAAAGGCGCTGTTGGAAAACTCTAAAACATCATCATCCGGAATTGTAACCTGCTTGATCAGACGCAGAAAACGGGCTGGACGATTAGCAGCAGAGGTCAGTGTTGGATCTGAGAGGGTGGCAATATCCGGTTCAGCGATATCGACACCATCCAGATCATAGACACTGCGAATTCGCAGCAACCCGGCCTTTTCCGAAACCAGAGTGGGGTCCAGATCTATACCTGCTGTCTTATCATGGATGATCAGGGGCTCTGTACGCTCTACGGCGACCACTACATCGGTGTAGACCACCCCCTCTTTCGGTTTAACGATCGGCAGCTGAGTCTGTTTTGAGGGATCGTAGATGAACAGACTGTAGAGAGGAGGCGCCGGCTCTGCATCAGGATTTGCCAAACGCTCATCGTTACAAGGCACAATTCGCTCATCTTCGATCAAGCGACAGGGACTCCAACTGATCAACAGACGGTCAGTATTGTCGAATAGCGGGTGAGCACTACGCAACTGACCGCCCATGGTGAGGCTGCCGTCAGTGGTAATCTGGTGATTTGTTGCACTGCTCTGAGCCGGGCCGGTCATCCCCTGGTTCTCCCAGGTGGCCAGTTCGTTGTCGAAATAGGTTTCGCTATCGATGAAGATCAGCGCCCCACCTGCCAGGGTGCCATCAAAGGGTTGGATCAAGCTCATGATACGACCGTCCGGCATCTCCTGGGGCCGCATAAACTGTATCGTGCTGCCATCCGTACCAGTGTCATGACTGTTCAATCCGTAGAGCAACTCCAGCTCTGTGCCATCTGGGTTGATTCGATAGAGATGGATCGCGTTATTACCATCCGCATTGTCCCAGCGGCTGAAGACAATCTGACCACTGGTCAATACACTCGGGGAGAAGTCATGGCTGCGATTGAAGGAGATCTGATTGATGCTGGTGCCATCATCGTTCATCACATGCAGCACCATGGCGGGCTCATCCACAGATCTTTCCATGGCCAGATATTGAGGCTTTCCCTCATCCAATAAGCGCGCTTTGGCCTGACGCTGTCGAGTGGAGGAGAAGACGATGCGTCCATCGGGCAGATAGTGGGGAAAACGGTCGTGACCATCCTCTGCAGTGATATCCGATACCACGATTCGCCGTAGATTTGCTGAGGGAATGTCATACTCCCAGATGTTCCAGGTAGGCTGATCTTCCGGTTCAGCATCCTCGATCAGTGGCAGCCTCAGAGAAAACAGCAGTTTGGTGCCATCGAAAGAGACCGAAACATCCTGCACATCACCTTCACCACCAGTGACCGAACCGGTGATATTGACCTCATCCGCACCTGCGGCAGCATAGTCCTTCAGATAGAGATCACCACCGATTTCGGTGGCCTGACTGACCCGAATATCGGTATTGCTCTCTTCGGTAACAGGTCGCTTGACATAGGCAATGGGATAATCGACGACCACAGGATCAGGATCTTGGCTCTCTCCACCACCACAACTCACTAGCACAAGGGCTATTGAGAGCGCATAGATAAGGCTCAGAAATGCCTTGCGGTTAACTGGTTTCATGAACAGTCTGTTCCCTCAACATCCGATAGCTGCAGCTCAGATAGAGCCTCTTATTGAATAAAGTTGAATTCTGCTATCGGCTAATAAAATCATGGACTTGAGAGTCTACCCTATCGAAAACACTAATCAGTGCTCAAGTTCACAACCTGAACAAACAAAAGTCACGAATCCATGACTTTGGATTGACAAAAATAACGACTGATATAGAAGAGGGAGATAAGGTTCCAATCTGCCGGGGAATCTATTTCCGGCGATGTGGTGAATAGGGATTCAGAGGGCGAGAAATCATGTCGGGAAAACACCCATCCACTCCCCAGTGCAATTATGGCTGTTTAGCTACCAAAGTGCTCACACTGAGCCTTGCACTCTTGTTTGCACTACCCGCCATGTCTGGGCCGCGGGAACAGGCAAAACGCATGCATGACCGTATTGCCGGTGTACCACCCAGTGCTGAGACCCTGGCAGAGATGGTCACCGAAATTGAGAACAACGACCCTCTGGCGGCAGCCATGCTGGCAATCGAACACCCCGATTTCTACAACGTGACCCTGAAAAACTGGGCGACACCCTGGACCAACGAGGAGCAGACCCCCTTTGCCCCACTCAACGACTACAGCGCTACCGTCATTGGTATGGTGCGCGACGAAGTGCCCTTCAACCAACTGCTGTCAGCCGACATCATCTACACCGGTAGCAGCAGCCCCGCCTACTCCAACGATAACAACGACCACTACGAGGCGATGGAGACTCAGGGCATAGACCTCAAACAAGCCTTGCAGAGACAAACCCAATCCAGCGTAACCGGCCTGCCACCGGAAGGTACCGCTGGCGTGATCACCACCCGCGCCGCCGCCCGGGCCTTCTTTATCGATGGCACCAATCGGGCAATGTTCAGCTTCACCATGCTCAACCATCTCTGCAGGGATCTGGAGCAGATAAAGGACCCTACCCGCCCCAGTGACCGGGTCCGTCAGGATGCATCACGCAGTCCTGGTGGTGACAGCCGGGTATATTTCAACAACTGTGTCGGGTGCCATGCCGGTATGGAGCCATTGGGCCAGGCCTACGCCTACTACAACTACGAATATACAGATGACATGGAGACCGGCCGCCTCTCCTACACCCCCGGCAATGTGCAGCCTAAGTATCTGATCAACAGCTCTGTCTTCAAGGATGGGTTCGCCACACCTGACGACGAGTGGGACAACTACTGGCGTGAAGGACCCAACTCCATTCTCGGCTGGGATTCCACTCTGCCTGGATCGGGCTATGGGGCAAAATCGATGGGGGAGGAGCTGGCCAATAGCCATGCCTTTGCAGAGTGTCAGGTTACCAAGGCCTTTCAGGCAGTCTGTCTACGCTCTCCTGTGGATGGAGCCGACCATAACAAGATTGCTGAAATTACCAGCAGCTTTAAATCCGGTTACAACATGAAAAATGTGTTCGCGGAAGCGGCCGTCTATTGTGCGGGAGACTGATCAGTGAACATACATAACGGATACAACAAATTTCTAAAATGGAGTCGCGGCAATATCTGGCTGCTCTCACCCGTACTCTTGCTCAGTGGACTGCCGGCTTGTCAGGATGGCGTCTCGAACGAGTCTCAGCAAGAGACCACCGTCAATTCGAGCACTTACAGCGGCCCCGCCGCACGTACCAGTGATATACAGGGTTTCAGGGTCAGCCTATGGGAACCCTTGCGAGCACAGAACCGCTGCGGCGCCTGTCACAACACGGGCGGACAAGCCCCAGTGTTTGTTCGGGAAGATGATGTCAATCAGGCCTACGAATCGGTCAGTGGCTACATCAATCGCTCTGAACCCGACGAATCATCCCTTGTAACAAAAGTTGCCAATGGGCATAACTGCTGGGAAGCCAGTGACAGCGCCTGCGCCACGATCATTACCAACTATATCGAATCCTGGGTTGGTGATGGCGCCAGCGCTGGCAGACAGATAGAACTCGAAGCACCACCAGAAAACGTAGTCGGCGAAAGCAAGACCTTTCCTGACGATTCAAGCCTGTTCTCAAGTAATGTCCATCCCCTGTTGACTGATTACTGCTCCGAGTGTCATGTAGAGGATGCCGCCTCACCACAATCCCCCTATTTCGCAGCCCCAGATGTAGAGACCGCCTACGCGGCAGTGAAGAACTCCATCGACCTCGACACCCCCAACAACTCCCGCCTGGTACAGCGTCTTATAGAGCTGCATAACTGCTGGGATGACTGCCCAAGCAATGCCCAGGAGATGGAGACAGCCATCACCAATATGGCCAACAATATCTCTCCGACACCGGTTGATCCTGACCTGGTCGTCAGTCGGGCATTGACCCTGCCTGAAGGTACGGTAGCCAGTGGTGGCAGCCGTCAGGAGAACGACATCGTCGCCCTGTATGAGTTCAAGACCGGCAGTGGCAGCACCGCCTACGACACCAGTGGCGTGGATCCGGCAGCCAATCTCACCCTCAGTGGTGACACCACTTGGGTGGAAGGCTGGGGTCTGGAGTTCAAAACCGGCAAGGCTCAGGGCAGTACCGGTGACAGCCGAAAACTGAGCCAGTTGATTCAGGCGACCGGTGAATACACGATAGAAGCCTGGGTAGTTCCAGCCAATGTCACCCAGGAAGGTCCAGCGAGAATCATCAGCTATTCAGCGGGAATCAACGACCGCAATTTCACGCTTGGTCAAACCCTCTATAACTACAACTTCCTGCATCGCTCAAGTACCACAGACGGTAACGGCGAACCCGGCCACTCCACTTCAGATGACGATGAGGATCTACAGGCCACTGAACAACATGTTGTTGCCACTTTCGATCCAGAAAATGGACGCAGACTCTACGTCAACGGCTTATTCACCGATGATCTGGACGAGACTGCACCAGGCAACCTCAATGACTGGGACGACACCTATGCCCTGGTACTGGGTAATGAAGCTTCCAGCGACCGCCCCTGGGCAGGAAAGGTTCGCCTGCTTGCCATTCACAACAGGGCTTTGACCGAAGCGCAGATTCAGCAGAACTTTGAAGCCGGTGTCGGTGAAAAGTATTTTCTACTCTTCAATGTCAGCGACGTGGTCAATCTGCCTCAAAGCTATGTGATGTTCGAGGTCAGCCAGTATGACAACTACAGCTACCTGTTCCGCCAACCCAAATTCATCAGCCTCGATGACAGCGTTTTACCGGGATCGATCCCACTGCAAGGCATGCGCATCGGCATCAATGGCAAGGAAGCGGCAATCGGCCAGGCCTATGCTTCGCTCGACATGACAATCAATGACTCAGAATATACGGTAAATGGTCAGTTACTTTCGAATATAGGCACCACGATTGCCTCTGAAAAAGGCGCAGAGAGCGATCAGTTCTTCCTGACTTTCGAAACACTGGGTGACCAAACCAATGTCTATGTCGAGCCCGAAGTTGTTCCACCTGGTACCCCCGCTGATGCTGAACCAGCATCCACAGTGGGATTACGTACTTTCGATGAAATCAACGCCACCATGGCCTCACTCACAGGTGTAAGTCAGTCCCTCAGTGCAGTTCAGACCACCTACACTACGATCAAAGAGCAGCTGCCCTCGGCAGAGAACATCAATGGGTTCCTCTCCTCCCATCAGGTCGCTGTCTCGCAACTGGCGATAGAGTATTGCAGTGCCATGGTCGATGATACTGCACTACGATCCAGCTTCTTCCCAGGGTTCGACTTCAACACCAACGCCAATGATATCGCCACAGCCACTTGGCAAAGTCAGGTGGTGACACCGTTGATCGTTAATTTCATGGGTGAAAACCTGGCTACCCAACCTGACCCCGCAATGGTTGAGAGTGAGTTAATGACACTATTGACCGGCAGCGTTGGCCTGGCACGCTGTAGTGGACAATGTGCAGCAGACCGTACGGAAAAAGCCACTAAGGCTGCCTGTGCCTCACTGCTGGGCAGCGCAGTGGTGCTACTGCAGTGATACCAGATGAAAGCGTGTGACGCGCGGACTGAAGATACCAGACGGAAAGATAGATTATGCGTAGAAAAGTGAAAAACCTCTCGCCGGATGCTCCCCTGCTGCATCCCGATCATGCCCGCCCAGTGACACGGCGGGATTTTATCCGTCAAGGCTTTATGGCTGGACTCGGGGCAGTTACCACGCCCTCTCTGTTCGGGCTGTTTGCTAATCCGAGGGAGGCCAAGGCAGCACTATCTTCTGATCTGGAAACCCTCAAAACCTCCTGCGGTATAGACACACTGGGTGGCGGCAAGATCCCGTTTATCTGTTTCGATCTGGCTGGCGGGGCTAATATCGCCGGTTCCAATGTTCTTTCGGGACGACAGGGAGGACAACTCGATTTCCTCACCACTGCTGGGTATAACCGCTTGGGACTACCAGGTGATATGGTGCCATCCATCACCAACCCGGACACAGGCTTGAGCGACTTCATTAATAATGAATTGGGGCTTGCCTTCCATTCTGACAGTGCCTTTTTGCGCGGCATTCTGGAAAAGGTTTCGGTGGGTAACCGGGCCGGTATCAATGGCGCGATCATTCCTGCACGTTCGGAAAATGACACCGCGAATAACCCCCACAATCCGATGTATGCCATCAACCGCTGTGGCGCTGATGGAGAGCTGCTGACTCTGATCGGTTCTCGCAGTTCCGACTCTGGCGGTAACTCGCTGGCGCCAGCGGATCAGATTGATCCTTCTGTTCGCCCGACAAAAGTTGACCGCCCCAGTGACACCACTGGGTTAGTCGATACAGGCAAGCTTGTCGGCATGCTGGATCAGTCTGATGCTGTTGCAGTAATGGAAGCGATTCAACGCATCTCAGACATGAAACTCGACAGCGTCAACACCGGTATCTCCACAGATGATGTCGTCAAGGAATTGGTTCGTTGCGGCTATGTTAAGAGTGCAGACTTAGTCGACCGTTATGGTGATCCAGCAGCGCTGGATGTCACTGCAGACACCGACATCATCGGCCCGATCTTCACCCAGGAGGAGTTCGATAGTGATGGAGAGTTTCGTAAAACTGCCTCGGTAATGAAGTTGGTCATCAATGGCTATGCAGGTGCAGGTACAGTCACCATGGGTGGCTATGACTACCATACAGGTGACCGTGCTGTGGGTGAGGTCCGTGATCTACGCGCTGGCCGCTGCATGGGTGCCTGCATCGAATATGCTGCCCGTATCGGTACACCATTGATGCTGTATGTCTTCAGTGACGGATCTGTCTCCAGCAATGGCTCGGTGGACAACTCTGCCGACGGCAGAGGCAAGGGTGTCTGGACGGGTGACAACCAGTCCACAGCCGCCTCCTTCTTCCTGGTCTTTAACCCCGCCGGTCAGCCAACCCTTGCAGGTGGCACCGCAGATGAACAACTGATCCATCAGCAGATTGGCTATTTTACCGCTGATGGTGCAGTGGACAATGGTTCAAGTCCTGCCGCCAATAACGTTAATCAGTTGGTACTGACCGTAGCACTCAACTACCTCGCCCTGCATGGTGAACAGGGGCAGTTCAGCTCACTGTTCGGCACCAGTCTGGGTAATGCAGCAATGCTAGACAGCTTGACCGCCTTCAATCCAGTTGTCTGAGGGAAAATTGAAACAGATTGCCGCTCCTCCTACCAGGGAATGGCAGCGCTCTTGATAACAACCAGGTCACAAAAAAACCACTGCCAATAGTGGCGTCAATTGATTAGAATTCACCGCTTGAAGTTACCCGCCAGGAAGATCCCGAAATGGAACAACAAGCTGTCGATTTTATCGTTTGGAATACAGACCCTACGTTAATCTCTTTTGCCGGCTTGGAAATCCGCTGGTATGGCGCGCTCTTTGCCCTTGCCTATCTACTGGGTTACCAGACCATTCATTGGATCTACCAAAATGAAGGGCGGGAGACCCAACACCTGGAACGTCTATCTGTCTATCTGGTCATCGCCACCATTGCTGGCGCACGATTGGGGCACTGCCTCTTCTACGATCCAGGCTACTATTTGAGTCACCCACTGAAAATTCTAGCCTTCTGGGAGGGTGGATTGGCCAGTCATGGTGGTGGTCTCGGTGTACTGTTCGCCCTCTACATCCATAAACGACAATCTGGTGAAACCTACCTCTGGCTTCTCGATCATTTTGCCATCCCTACTGCTTTGGTCGGTATGCTGATTCGCTTGGGCAATCTATTCAATTCGGAAATCTACGGCACACCAACCAACCTGCCCTGGGCATTCATTTTCGAACGTATCGATCAAATACCCCGCCATCCGGCACAGCTCTACGAAGCAATTGCCTATGGTTTGATTTTCGTTACCCTGATAATGTTCTACAGACGCATGGGACAAAAGGTTAAGGATGGTCTGATTTTCGGTCTCTTTCTGGTGGCAGTTTTCAGTACCAGATTTATGGTCGAATTCGTAAAAACCAAACAGGCGGCTTATGACAGTGATGTCTGGTTAAGCACCGGCCAGTTACTCAGCCTGCCATTCATTGCTGGCGGCCTGATACTGATTCTCCTGGCGCTCAGGAGAGCTGAAACCAAGCCAGTGGAGCACACTTCCTGACACGCTGTGCCAGATTGAACAATAGACACCGATCAGACAGACTACAATTAATGGTTCCTGATCATAAACGGCTCTAACCTTGCTCCAGAATCTACTCGATCTCTATCTCGAAGCCGCACCCTGGCTTCTGCTGGGGCTCGTAATGGCAGGTCTGCTCAAGGCCTGGCTACCAGCAGGCTTTTTGCAACAGAAACTTGGCCAGGGACGTTTCCAGCCGGTGTTCAAAGCGGCGCTTATCGGCGCCCCACTTCCACTCTGCTCCTGCGGCGTGCTACCCGCCGCCATGGGTCTGCGCCGCAGCGGTGCCTCAAAGAGCGCCACTCTCTCCTTTATGATCTCCACACCAGAGACCGGCCCCGACTCCATCGCCATCACCTACGCCCTTCTGGGTCCCTTCATGGCCCTATTGCGACCGGTCGCGGCAGTCGTCAGCGCACTCTTCACCGGACTGCTCAACAACTTCTTCGACTCGCAGCAGGAGATTAAACAACCATCCAACATCCTACCAGTCATCGACTCAACTGCTTCTGGTTGTAACGAAGGAGCCTGCTGTGCAGTAGACAGAGAGAAAAATGAGGGTATCTGGCAGCGCAGCGTTGCAGGACTCAAATATGCGTTCACTGCTATCCTCGACGATATCGGTTTGTGGCTGATTGCTGGCCTGATCCTGGCAGCCCTGGTGATGAGTTACATTCCAACAGAGAGCCTGTCCAGTTGGGGCAGCGGACTCCCGGCCATGTTGATGATGCTGCTGGTCGGCATTCCCATGTACATCTGCGCCACCGCTTCCACCCCTTTGGCTGCTGCAATGATTCTGGCCGGTATCTCACCCGGTACCGTACTCGTCTTCCTGCTGGCAGGACCTGCCACCAACCTGGCCACCATCGGCGTAATACAGCGGGAGATGGGGGTAAGAACCCTGGTGATCTATCTGCTGGGAATCTCCCTTTCCAGTATCCTGATTGGACTGGCAACGGATAGTGCAGTCACCGCATTCAACATACCGGTTGAGGTATTGTCATCACAGGAACCCCCAGAGCTGATAGAGTTCCTGGCAATACTCAGTGGTCTGCTACTGCTCTTCTTCATGCTCGGAAGCGTACGCAGAAAACTGAATCTATTCTGACTGGCTCTGTCTCCAATGTAGTGGTTAAGTATTATTGGCCACTACATTCAAACGGTGAGAGTCCTTGATATCTTCAAACTAACAATCAGTGTCCGGTTAAACCGCTCCTATACTTGGCTGTAGCATGGGACGAACCCTAACACTTTGAAGCAAACACCCTATCGGTTGAAGATCATATGCTCCCCCAAAAAAAACAGCTTATTACCGCTTAATACCACCTAACCATTCAGTCCAGAACATCTACCTAGCAGAACCGAAAGCATACAGAAATGCAAAATAATCCTATAAGGGTAATCCCCAGTTACCAACATACTTCCAAAAACATACCATTAGAAATAAACCCTAATAAAGCACGGAGGGAGTCGTGACCAACCCTAGCCCAATCACCCAACGAATGACGCCCCAGCCAAACACAGTGGCAAGCATCCATTCGAATGGCGCTCAAAAAGAAACCGGACAAGCCCTCTATCAACGAGCGAGTCAAAGCCAACACCCCGACACGCTCATAAAAGAGCAATTCGAGCAAACACCCCAACCCGAGAAAACCAAACTCGCGAATCAATTCGTCAACGCAGCAGGCCGTGAGGGCCTGAACCAAATAGCAGCAACCCCAGACGGACAACACGCCCTTGCGACAGTCTTCAGCCACTCTGGCGGTGACGCACGCCAATTATTGCAGGAAGTCCATAAGGGACAAGGAAATACAGCCGTCAACTACACAAATAAACAGGTCGATGAAGGCAAGAAAGTAGCAGTGCCGAGCTTAACTGCAACTGCAGCAATAACAGTAGGTGGTGCGGGGAACAACGAACCTTCATTTAAAGATGCGATTCAAGATAAAGAATTTTGGGGAATATATGCTAACAAGGTTCAAGACTTAGGCATTGCCACAGGGAAGATGTTGTTGGGTGAAGCAAGTGTATATTCAGGCTGGGTAATGAATAAAGTACCTGGAGGCCAAGTAACAGGAGCGTATCTTATGGCTGATGGAGCATCTTTATACGCAGGTGGTGTGAGTGATGTAAGTAACTTGTTTTATGGCACATCAAATGATTATGATGTATTAGGTAAAGCCTATAAAAATGCAGGCGAATATTATTTTGGCGATAAAGCTTATGGAAATATAGCCAGAGGCGTAGTTGGTTTAGGCTCTGTTTTTAGAGCAAATACTATACCTGTAAGTGCTACGTTCAACTCCTCTGAATGGGGAAGCTCTGCTTTAACATACACAAAGACGGTTCCAGCATTTTATAATAGCAATAACACCCTAAGAGCAGCAGATGCTATCAGTGTGGCTCAAGGGGTTAAATCAATAGACCACGACGAGTAAACTCAAGGCTTATGTATGAATTGGTTGTGGCTATTGATAAGTATTATTGTGTTTATTTTTGTTGAAGCACTAATTCATTTAAACTTTAAAAATAATAGAATAATTTCTGAAATATTAACTATTATAATTTTTCTTATAAGCGCGTTTCTTGTGGTAAATGATAAAGCAGAAATATATATCACAGGTGGAATATTTATGTGTTTAGCATTGTATTTGGATTTTAAACGAAGGAGAGAATAAACAGTAGGGGCAGGTACGAATGGCACTTGGATGATCGTAACCTACTAATACAAAAGTAATTAATCAAGACAGGCATTATTTGAAGTAGGAAAACAGACGCCCCAACTTCCACTTTTTTCTATTGGTAAAAAAATATCACCACAATCGACTAATCCAGAAGACTCAGCCGTTTATCATCTTCTAATTGAGTGATCTAGATTCTATTTTCCCGAATAAGGCGCAAGAAACTTTATGCCAATCAATACGCATTGGCAGAGATCTACTTGCCCCCAACCAGATAATCCACATTCAACGCTCTCAATCTTTAGATGTTAATCGGTTAAATCAACTGATTTAGTCGATAATCGTCATAATTTCATCTCGATAGAACAAAATGGAAGCTGGGAGACTTGTTATCTCCCTTCAAATAATGCCTGTCCTGGTTTACTCTTTATTGCACCATTGCTACGCACTTAATCAAGAAGGCAGTGTCTATCCTTCTTATACCCTATCCATCTTTGAGAAGGCCTGAGAAGTCCGCTATGGACTTCTCAGATCGCAGCGCTTTGACAAAGTTACCCAATTCCAAGGCTTGGCGCATAACCTTCGCCGCGCTTATTTACTGCGCGATATAGACCGACCCTGAGTCTGTACCATTGTCGTCATCCAAATAGGCTCCCACAGCGAGACTATCCGCAGAGAGTGAAACGCTATTGCCGAAGTAGTCCCCCGCCGCGCTATCGTCTGGGGTCCATATGGCCCGTTGAGTCCACACACCGCTACTGCGTGTAAATAAGTAAGCAGCCCCTGAATCAGCACCGATGACGTCATTACTCCGGGCTCCCACTGCTAAGCCATCCTTTGACATTGAGACACTGACCCCAAAGGTGTCGTCGGCCGCGCCGTCCGAAGCTGTTAGTTTTTGCTGCTGACTCCATACACCGCCACTGCGAGTAAACACGTAGGCCGACCCTGAGTCTACTAAGCCATTGGCGTCTTCAAAAAGGGCCCCTACCGCAAGGCTGTCCTCGAACAGAGAGACACTATAACCAAAAAGGTCCCAGCCCGCTGCATCCAACGCCGTCAGCTTTGCCTGTTCAGTCCACACTGTGCCGCTTCGGGTAAACACATAGACTGCCCCAGGACTTGTGCTGCCATCATGGTCATTAAGATGAGCCGACGCGGCGAGGCTATCTTCATATAGTGAGACGCTAAATCCAAATTCGTCGCCAGCCGCCCCATCCGCAGGGGTCAGCTTGGCCTGCTGACTCCATACTCCGTTAGTACGGGTGAAGACGTAGGTCGATCCGGAATCAGAGCCGTTATCGTCATCACCGGAGGATCCCACGGCGAGGCTATCCCCGAATAGCGATACCTGATAGCCGAACTTATCGTCAGCCGCACCATCCGCGGCCGTAATCTTGTCCTGCTGGCTCCACACCCCGCCACTGCGATTAAATATATAGACCGACCCAGAAGCAGAGCCTAGGTCATCATCAAGGAATGCTCCCACTGCCAGGCTGTCTCCTGACAGGGATACGCTCCAGCCAAAGTTGTCATCTGTGGTGCTGTCTGCACCATAAAGTTTAGCTTGCTGATACCACACGCCGCCAATGCGGGTAAAGACATAGACCGCTCCTGAATTTGAACCGTTGCCGTCGACGCCATAGGCTCCCACCGCCAGGGTATCCCCAGAGAGCGAAACGCTGTAACCCAACCAGTCGCCAGCCTCGCCATCAGCAGTCGTCACTTTGGCACGCTTAAGAAGGGTTTGCAGGCTCTGTCTGAAGATGCTGAGATTATAACTACGTGTGCTGCTACCATCTTCGGCGGTCACCGCGATCACCACGCTGTTAGCGCCCTCGGCTAGCTCAATCCAGGCACTCTCTTCACCCGAAACAGTCGTGACACCATCAATGCTCATGCTAGCATTCTCATCTTCTGTGAAAGCGGTAATGCGTAACCCTGTAGAGAGAAAATTTACTGTGGCAGTGTAATCCAACAGGCTCGACTGAAACACTTGATCAAGTTCGCTCACACTTAGTCGGATGTCGTCCAGACGTGCATTTTCCGACAGGGGGTTCTGGGCGTCACAGATATATTGTGTTGACGTGATTTCGGCCGGATCAAGGCTACCATTGGTTGGGTTATTGTCGATACCGACATCAAATCGGATGCCGCCATAGGTGCAGTTAACACCCGCTGCCTCGGTGCTTTGGTTCACCAGGGCATTGAGTCCATCGGCACCATCCGTACCATCAACACCGTTAGTAACATCAACCCCATTGGTACCATCAACCCCATCACTGCCATTACATACTACAGAAGTGGTGTCGATTTCACTGTTTTCGAGAACACCATTGCCGTTATCATCAATGCCGATATCTAATCGGATGCCGCCATTGGGACAGGTAGGCCCCACTGCCTCGGTGCTCTGGTTCACCAGGGCACTGAGTCCATCGGCACCATCAGAGCCATAGCTGCCGTTACACACCACTTCAGTAGTGTCGACTTCGGTTTCTTCGAGAATGCCATTGCCATCGTCATCGATGCCGGCATCAATCCGGACTCCGCCATACGCACAGGTAGCCCCTGCTGGTTCGTTGCTCTGATTAACTAGGGTATTCTGGCCATTCGTGCCATCGTTCCTGCAAGCTGAGAGCGTAATTAGTAGTAAAAGGGTGGTGATTTTCAGGAATTGATTTAGAGGGGGAACATCCATCGCGACTCTCTCTTTACTTTTTTGTGATTCACATTATTAATTCTTATCGGTAATATCAAACACGATGATTTGACAGATTAATTACTATAATCGTGAACGCACGACTGACCTGTAGAGGTATTGGTGTATTGTTTAAAATGCCTGGTTAACCACGTCTTACCATTGGCATGGCTCAACAATAAATAGAAAGGACCTGTACTGCATATCTCTATCTTTAAGAATTATTTTTCTATAAAAAAGTAACGGGTAACTAAGGCAATAAGACCTAATAGACCAATAATTAAGAATTACTATCGCTCGGTTAGCTGAAAACTTTAGGGAATCTCTGATATATTCTGGACGAAGCAGATTGTGCCCTAAAATATTCAGGTTCAAGGCACAGATCGCATGTAATAGCAGGCTTGCGAAGATTTATAACGCAAAAAAGGACATTTTAAGGGGCAAGATGCGCGTGCAAAGATTATAACGCTAAAACCGGACATTTTAGGGTCAAGATGCGAGTTCACGAATTGATCAGAGGTTCTCTAGGATTTACCCGCAGATTAAAGGGACGTAGCCATTAAATTTATGATCAAGCTTTCTAAACAAGAGCGTGGCATGCCTCGTGAAAAATGATTGCTGATCACTAATAATCGCTACGTCCCCTACTTTCTTTTTAAGTATTTGCCCTGTTAATCAATACTCATGATCCCAACAAACGCACTTCTTCTACCATTGCCAAAAGTATTCGTGAAATAGCCGTCATTTGGAAACGCACTAGAACCCGTCGTTCCGCCTACCACTGCCTTGTTGGCACCAACAGCAAAACTACGTCCTCGCTGCGATTCTCCATTGTATACAGGCCCGCCAAGGAGCCCCATGTAGACTTGATTACTTAAGTCTTCGGAGAAAATAGAGACAGTTGCATACTGGCCGGAACCTTTGCTGGTAGAGACATTGTTGTTAGCTTGATCGGCCGCCGGAATCAGGATAGGAAAGTCGTTACTCGTTGTTCCGCCGGTTACAAAAACCCGATCATTTGGGCCCACTGCTACACCATGTAGTTCTTCATCACCTGATCCACCGATATAAGTACCGGCGACTAATGTTGTTAAATCAGGTGAGAATATGGCCAAGGCACCGTCAACAGATCCATTAAAGGTCTTATCGAATCCAGGTACAGCAGCACCACTGAAAAGGTCACTTGAATTCGAACTAATGGCAACAACAGGTTCACCTTTACTGTTGATGGAAATTCCCTGGTTATGCGAAACTGCATCAGAACCAGAGCCACCTATATAGGTTCCACTGATAATAGACTTGAGATCCTTATCAAGACGAATGATGAATCCATCACCATTACTCCATATGTTCGCGTTCGGGTCTTTATTTGAACTTCTAAAATTGGCCTGGTACCCAAGGGCGCTGCTTGGAATCAGATCTGATGAGTTGGTGACACCTGAAATATAGACCGATCCGTCAAGAGGATTTTGCACAATGCCAGAAGCTGCATAGTCTCCACCGGATCCACCCACAAATGTGGATGCAACCAGTGATGATCCATCCATATCTAAAGCAAATATGAAAGCTTCCTGATTAGCATTAAATTGTGGTTGATATACACCTACTGTGGTTGGGAAGTCGCGGGATGTTGTAACGCCAGAAACGTAAATTCTATTGCGTTGTTCATCAATGAGTATTGAGCCTCTGGGTGACTCTTCTTTGCCTGTTGTCCCACCAATTAAATTTGACCAAATAAGATTTTTACCATTTGGGTCAAGCTTGGCAACAAAGACGTCTAGTAATGCGTTTGTCGCAGGTTGTCCCTTCAGGTAATTATTCGGAAAACTCCCCTTGGTTGGAAAGTCAGGAGAGCCCGTGCTACCTACGACGTAGACATTTCCAGCACTGTCGGTTCGCACTGCATAGAGTGCATCTCGTTTTGAACCGCCAAAGTAAGTCAGCCAAATAATCTGTTTACCATCCTGGCTGAGTTTGGCGATAAAACCCTCAGAGCTTTCATAATCATTCGCGTAACTTGTTTCGTTATAGGTTGGTTTTGTTGCCTGGAAGACATCGCCAACTGCAAGACCCCTTGAGCCTGTTTGTCCTGCAAGATAAATATATCCCTGGGCGTCTATGTATGTTCCCTGGACACGCTCCATTCCATTACCACCCAACAGCGCAGTGAAATCAAAACTTGGGGATGCTGGTTGGTTAGGGTCGGGGGTGGGGGGATCTGGGAGTACAGGGTCTGTGTCGCCTGAATTATCTACTGGTGATGCAGCAGAGACACTATATGCAATGGTCTTATAGTATTCATCACTTGAATTCGCATCTGTAAATTCGATCCATAGGTTATAACTTCCTATGTTTGTAGGCGTAAACGTATAGGTGGCAGTTTGTTGATCACTTTTCACATTCTCCCATCTACCACTTTGAGCGCCATATCGGTTATTGATCCAGAAATCAAAGCCAGGCATTCCATCAAGAAGTTCAATATTGACAGAAACCTCTTTATCTACTTCAAAATTAGCGTCCGTAATTAATGTGTTGTCTTGATATAGCTCCACGGATTTAAAGGTAGGGGCTGCGTATACAACTGGATCCACTGTACCGCCTGAATCCTCTACTACTGGTGCAGCTGAGACACTATATGCAACGGTCTTATAATATTCTTTATTAGAATTCGCATCTGTAAATTCGATCCATAGGTTATAATTACCTATGGTTGTAGGTGTAAACGTATAGGTGGCAGTATGTTGATCACTTTTCACATTCTCCCATCTACCGCCTTGTGCGCCATATCGGTTATTAATCCAGAAATCAAATCCAGGCATTCCATCAAGGAGTTCAATATATACAGTGACCTCTTTATTTACTTCAAAATCAGTATCTGTAATTAATGAATTGTTTTGATACAACCGCACAGATTTGAATGAGGGGGAAACGTATACAACTGGGTCCACTGTACCGCCTGAATCCTCTACTGCTGGTGCAGTAGAAACACTATATTCAATGGCCTTATAATATTCATTATTAGAATTCTCATCTGTAAATTCGATCCATAGTTTATAATTTCCTATGGCTGTAGGCGTAAACGTATAGGTAGCAGTATGTTGATCACTTTTAACATTCTCCCATCTACCGCCTTTAGCGCCAAAACGGTTATTGATCCAGAAATCAAACCCAGGCATTCCATCAAGGAGTTCAATATTTACAGTGACTTCTTTATTTAGTTCGAAATTAGACTCCGTAATTAATATATTGTCCTGATATAACTGCACAGTTTTAAATGAAGGGGTAACATATACAGGTGGAGGTGTGGTCTCCTCTTCATCCTCCTCATCGACAGGTGGTGGTGTGGTCTCCTCTTCGTCTCCATCGGAACCCGTCGACGAATCACAGGCGTCACCCAGACCATCGCCATCCGTGTCAGCTTGGCCTGAGTTAGCGACTGCCGGGCAGTTATCCGTTGCATCTGCTACGCCATCACCATCGGTATCTGTAAGTGAGTCACAAGCGTCACCGATACCATCGCCATCCGTGTCAGCTTGGCCTGAGTTAGCGACTGCCGGGCAGTTATCCGTTGCATCTGCTACGCCATCACCATCGGTATCCGTAAGTGAATCACAAGCGTCACCGATACCATCGCCATCCGTGTCAGCTTGGCCTGAGTTAGCGACTGCCGGGCAGTTATCCGTTGCATCTGCTACGCTATCACCATCGGTATCTGTAAGTGAGTCACAAGCGTCACCGATACCATCGCCATCCGTGTCAGCTTGACCTGAGTTAGCGACTGCCGGGCAGTTATCCACGTCGTCAGCCACACCGTCTCCATCGGTATCTGTCGGTGTATCACAAGCGTCACCGATACCATCGCCATCCGTGTCAGCTTGACCTGAGTTAGCGACTGCCGGGCAGTTATCCACGTCGTCAGCCACACCGTCACCATCGCTATCCGTCGGTGTATCACAAGCGTCACCGATACCATCGCCATCTGTATCAGCTTGGTTTGGGTTATAGACGTTAACGCAATTATCCGTTGAATCCGCCACGCCGTCATAATCGACATCCGCTATTCCTGGCGTATTATTCAGGTATGCCATCAGCGCATCATGTTTTGGCGAATTCGTCTGTTTTGAGGATTCCAGTGCTCCCCAACTGCCCCATTTGCTGTAAGTTCCAATGGCATTGAAATGCACAAATAGACCACCATTGGTCTTGGTCCTCCAGGTGTCTAAGTAGTGCGTATAGGCCGTACCCATGCGCGGGTCTCGATTTGTAGCATGAAAAAGCCCGGTAACGGCCGTGTTGTTCTCAGCACCGAATATGCCGACCATGTGCTGCCCGCCTTCGTAGGAGATGATTGGCAGGCCATAGGTGCTACCCAGTACCGCGTATTCATCCATCGTCCTGAATGCCTGGTCAAATCCAGTTGCTCCCCACCCCAGATGAGCGCCACTATTGATCTCCTCAAACATCCAGTCGAGCCCGCCATCAGGCTGTTGGGTCCAGGTTTCTATGGTACTTACAGTATTAGGATGTCCATAGTTGCCGGCGAAATAGGGCGCGATTGCAATCGCATCTATACCGTGACTGGAGTCACAAGGTGCTTCACTCCAGAGTGAGCAGGCGAGTAACTCTCTGCCAGCCTCGATACCATTGGCCTGAGCACCCATCACACAAACGACGCGGTCACTCTCGGTGCCCCATTCGCTTTTCCAGATCTCGCAAATTTCAGACGTTCTCTTTCCGACCCAGTTCGAAATGAAGGACCAATCCCACAACTGAGCATTAGGCCACGCCTGCTTAGCCTGATTCAGCGCCCAGGATGATTGAGGAAATGAGCGGTTCCAGACTTCGTTGGAATACTCCACATAGGCTTTTTGATCGGAATCGAGATTCTGCAAAGTGAGCCTTGCGAATTCACGCACAAAGTTATCGTCGGCCATGTGGGGCAGCGTAAACCAGGCGTGCTGATCGAGCACATTGACCAGCTTTATCATTATTTCAAGGGGTACACCCGCGTGAGTTCGGTAACTCACATCGGTGAGCTTAGAACGATTATCCCAAGTGCTTAAAGTGGTTAGATTGGTGTTCATCCAATCCATAAAACGTATTAGGTGATAGGGACGTATCGTATTTAGGAAGTCGGGGTAAAATGGTTGGTCCTGATAATCACTCTCGAAACGCTCAGGAATGAAGCGGATATTGCGAATGTAATTGCCAGTATTGTTAGGGTCAGTGCCTCTAATGCTTAGGAGCAAGGCGTTTTGTCTTCCGTCGGGCAAGTCCACAACATACCGTCCAGGGGTCGACTCAATCATTGTCACGTTGTTACCCGTGATGCTGAGCGTGCCCTCTCCCTCATACAATGCGACATAGCGCTCTCCTTCGAAGTCACTTGAGAGTGCCCAGTTTTTTGAAACTTTCCTCGGACTATTTACATCCGTCACCGGCACCGGAATTGATGTAGGCCAACCTTCTGCATCCAAGCTTATAGCTTCACCCGTGTCCCAGCTATTTGCGCACCCATAGTCGCATTGGGGCAGCCATCTATGCGCCGATTTCATGAGGTCCTTGAAAGGGCGCACAGCGTCAAAGTTATTGATATCCGAAAGATTGGTCCCCAGCGTGGGCGTTGCTACGGCACTGAAAGCGTTGTGACTTAATATAAGCAATACAGTTGCTAGAATTGATTTGCTTGTTCTATACCTAGCCATGCGAGGTTTCTCCTTAGCTGATGACGATTCCTAGAAATAATCTTTTTAGGCAATAATCAACAAACACATTTGATGAAGTCGATACTTTAGCGATTGCCTTTTGCTTTTTTTGGATGATACGCAACAAACACGATGAATTTGAAGTCAATCAGCTGCGGTATACGATGAAGTGTAGTTATCCACTGATAAGTGGTTTAACAATGTCTAATTGCGTGCTATCTAGCCTAGGTATTTCTCAATTGCATAACATCAATCTTCCTGATAATTGATGTCTTTTCTAAAACAGGCGTGTCAAGATTAGAATCCTGGTGAATCTATTTAATTGTGTGTAATGCCAATTGTTGCAGTGTTCAAACTCCAGCTTTAGTGTTAATTAGCCTTTCTTGGAAGTAATCCACATGTGAGTAAAAATGCAAGAATATGATAGCTTTGCCGATGACAGCGAGAAGTGCAGCACCTGATAATTAACTTATTCATGAACGAATTGAACTTATTATCTAAAAACACTTTAAATATGTGAACCAGGTCTAATTATGTATTTGCATTAGGTGATAGTAGACAGACACCCTAAAGCATTACATATTTATTGCGAAGGAGATATCGTCATGGCCAACTCCTTGGCTTGTATACATTACATGTATGTTCGACGTTAACTTACATGAATGCTGTTATTGTAGTGGTCAAGTACTATTGACCACTTAACTTTAGTTCTCGCAGAGGGCACAAGCAATTAATAGAGGTGTCCATATGTTATTGCGGCGCGGCTGTTTACGAAAGTCGCGACGCGATTACCTCTGCAGCCAAGGGTGCTTGGAACTAGAGCACTTCATGGTTATGATGAATATATGTTGGCATGGTTTAAAAAACTCCTTTCTCGCAGACATTCAGATTCTAATGGGTGTGGCCTGTTCTTCGGTTTTGTGGTGACTGAACGTGACACAGGGAGAATGGTCCACCGAGAAATGATGGATGCGAGACATCTCAGAATCAATAAGGCATCTAAAAAGTCTTGGTTCAAACGCAGACGACTCGAGTGGAAATATAATCCTAATCGTTAGGATGTACAGAAAGCATCATTCAATTCCAAGAAAGTGTTCGACCACTTTTACCCCGATACAGTTGACGAAGATTCAAGCACATAAAAAATATTCCTACTATCTACTGACTGGACGTATATGGAAGCTCCGGTGCTATCAAGGGGATTTATTACCCTAAGCCCCCCCTCGAGCAGTAATCTGGACAGGCATCATTTGAAGAAAACAGACTACCAACACGCTTTGATTGGCGTAAATGACCCAAGCTGGGCTTGAAAGATATCAAGTGGGCGATGTCTGATAGATCTTCAACGAAAACCCACTCATGCAGAACCACTTTCTTCCTCTACCTATGGCTTGTGTAAACTGCTTAATCCCTTCCCTTGTTCCTATCACTGTGTTGTAGTTTTTGCCATAAAATTTACGCTTCCGAGTCGATATTCAAACGCACCTGGATTGGTGCCAGTTCTGAGGGAATAGCACCGGATTTATCCTCTCTTATGGCTCGCCCTGCCCAATCGGTCAGTTCCAGGTAGTCTGATAGGCTAAAGTTCAAGCCAGAAGATTTGTCTTGATGCTCGCCCCCAACAAACGGTTCTAAATACTGTGGCGCTGCGAGTTGCGTTGAGTAGCCCAACGGGTGAATTTGGCTTGACAACTACCGGGCGTTGATTTTATGTCCTCAACACTTTTACCTGTCAATTAATCCTGAGGCGTACTTTGAAACCACAGGATCAGGATGTAACACTAATCGGCTTGCCAACTCTTTTGCAAAAGACAAATCAAGAAGTTTTGCTTGCTCGAGAACCGTCGTTAAAACCCGATCACTTTGATCAGCTGAGGCCATTAGTAAAGCTATTCGCTTCACATTACTATCCTCACTTATTTCACATAAAACCGATAACGCAGCTTCTCTTACCTCATCCTCATCATCAGCAACGATCTCACGTAACAATGCCGCTATTGCTATTGGCGTTGCGACGCCAGAATCTCTGATAGTTTCGATTACTCCAAGTCGCGCATAGCCCTGCTCTAGATAACCAGGTACTACGCCCTGCATATCTATCAAAAGATCATTAAATCTTAAAAGTGCATCTATGTCTTTCTGCATGTTCATTCGAAGTGGGCTCTCTTCAATAAATCTACTTGTTCCTGAGTTGCAGTTCCATCACTCCAAGCTCTTGTAGCTGCACGAAACTGTCTTTCAGGAATCCACAAATTTGAATTACCGTTACCTCGCACTAGCTCATAAACTTCTTTCTTAAAACTACCATCAGGTGAACCTGAAAGGGTTCTTGTTACTCGCCAGTTAGGCACAGTACCCTCAGGCGAATTAGGAGTTGGCTCATGCCATCTTGCTTCAAACCTATTATTTCGCCCTGCTATTTCTTCATCCCACTTATAAGAAACCTGCTTATAACCTGCCGCTTTATTCTGTGGACCATTAATCTTTGCTGACTCTGGAATAGAAATAGGCGCATCTTTTGATAGCACTTTTGGATCTATCTTGTCTGTTGAAACACCATTACCCAGCACCATAGAACCAGGCCTTTCAATTCTAACACTTTTCGTATCAAGCACATACGTATTTACCTGGCCACCATTAATTGGCGTACGTACCGACTCTATACCCCTACCCTGACGCCCAAAAGCCTTACCACCCGCTATCTCAGCATTTATCTGTCAAAACCCTTCCACAACAGGTTCAGGGGCACCCAGTAGTCTAGCCGTTGCCGGCATGGCAGAAAATACTGGGCCACCCACCCACATTCCCAAATTATTTGCTGCCTGACGCTCTCTTAATGCTTGTTCTTCCAGATATTGCTTCTCTTGTGGGGTGTACTCGCCCCACATATTCTGCTGACCAGGATTAACAATCTCGCTGACTCGCTCAATCTCACTACGTAACCCGAGGGATTCTGATGGTGGAAGAGACATCTCTCCACTCGTATGATCCGTATACTGTTTCATCAGTTTATCCAGGTATTGTTCTTCTGGGGCTTTCTCCCCTTGCTGAGCTGCCTGTGCAGTACATACGAGTCCACTTTCAGGGGTATAGTCAACCGCCGTACTCCCCTGCTCCTCATGTACCTGACGCATCAAGCCTCTGCCATCACTCCCACTATGATCGTAAACCATAGCCAGAGCATGTTGGCCATTCGGGGTTACCGCCAGCTGACTGACACCCTCTCGACCTGCTGATGCGACAAACTCATTGGCGAGTTTGCTCTTCTGATTTTGATTTCGTTGTTCAAATTGACGCTTGACCAGCACGTCCGGCTGGTGGCTTTGACTGGCCTGTTGGAAGAGGGACAGCCCCTCTGTCTGATCTGCGCCGTCCATACCACCATTTACTGCCGTATATGACTGGGCAGGGGCGCTGCTTGTGAATAGATTAGGTGTGGTCACGGGTCCCTCCGCTACTTTCGGTTTATACCCGACCTTATCCCACTGAACTCATAGCTGGCTACTAGGGATTACCCATATATCGACTTAGAATCTGAAAATTTGTGAGTGAACTTACATGATAAGCGCTTATTGTTCTCATGGAATATGATGACGAGATGTCAACCTTTCAATTCCATCCCGCAGTCAATCGCTGGTTTGAGCGTGAATTTTAGAATCAGTATCTTATACTTCAAGACTAAATACAGCTGCATATACTAATATCGGTTGCTTCTCTCTCGGGTATACTTCTATATTAAAACGGTGACTGTCCAGAAAATCTATTCCTTGTTTGTTCTCAGTGCGCTGACCAATCTGTACCTTGCCCGGCGAAGATTGAGATGCCTGGCGTAGGGTTAGTCCGCCTGATAGATCTGGCGGGCATGGGGTACTGGCTGAGTTCCGGCCAGAATGAGCAATATTTCGCTTAAGAAACGATTTTTTGGTGAAAAGCATAAACATCAGCGAATGGCTGAGTTGTTTTTCATTACTTATTCAGATGTTCCCTAATTTGTGGCGCCCTATTTCTTTGAACCTGGGATGAAGAATTGAAGAGTTTTAAGAATGGATGTCTATGTAAGGCAGTGGCACCGATAACTATTTCTGCGTACTAGTGATTCCCCTATCAGTAATCCCTCATCAAACAATACCTGTCCATATTCTCGTATTGGCGAGATGCTTACAAAGCTCTATTGTAACCACACCATATAGCCGTTCGATGAAAAATTGTAGTTTAGATCGGATGAATGATAATAACTCTGTATATGAACTATCCCATTCGCGCCATCATCGTTAAGTGCAACATTTCTCAAGTCTGAAGGTATTGCATAAAGCCCACCAAGTAACCCTGGGTTTGGATCACTATTACCAGTGTCTGGTGGTTCTGGGTTAACTTGGCCAACTATATTCATAATATATTTACCATCTGGAGACCAAATTGGATAATTAAATATTGGATCTTCATTGTTTTGTATATGTGCTAACTGATGTAGATCAGTAGCATCGCTGTTCATGATCCAAGTCGTACCATTAATAACATGTGGATTAGCGTAAGTAACTAGAGTAAGCGCAACTTTTGAACCATCAGGGCTTGATGCAATATAATCGGGTCTACCTTCACTTTCATCAAATGTATAAATCGAAGCGCCTGAAGTATCGTATGGTGCAGTAATGTAGATAGTTTGGTCGTGTATATATACAATTTGGCCATTCGGAAGCCAATCAAATGATCTTGCCAGCCTACCTGGCAATACTGATCTAGATATGAACTGAAAATTTCTATCGAAAATCACTAATTCATCGTTTGTACTAGAATCTCGTTCATCATTGTAAAAAAAAGCAAAATATTCTTTGTTAAATGAAAAACGTGTTGTTGGTGATATATCTTCAATCAACCTACCACTAGAAACTAATGCTCCGTCATCATTATTATGTATTGCAATACAATCATAATAGGGCGACAAAGGTTCATCGTCTAATAAGCACTTAGTTACGGTTAATATAAATTCTTGGCCATCTCGACTCGGGAGGGCATAATATTTTGCAGAAGCATGATATTCATTTTCTTCATATTCAGACCAGTCAACACCAGGTATAGTGCTATATCTTCCTGTGGATAAGTCAAGTATATTTCCATCACCAGATGCACCCATAAAAATGCGGCCAGTTAACCCACTATTAATATCATTATTTGTATTATCATCCGTCGTTGTGTCACCACCTCCGCCACCACTCCCGCATCCATTTAACAATAGCAGGAGTAAGAAGATTCGAGACATATACCTAGTATCATTAATCATGATAATACTCTTTAAACAAGCCAAAAAAAGCCAGGTGCGTTACAAAGCACCTGGCTTAAAGTATGTGCTAAGCACCTAATGCTTAGATACCTTATTGCTTTCTTGCAATTGAAGACATAGCGTCACCTATTGTCTTGAGTGCAGTTGCTGTTGCCTCAGAAGCCATACCGAATAGCTTAGATTCAGCTTGAAACTTACTTTGTGCTTCAATGAACTTTTCTCGAGACTCTTCAGATTCGCCGACATTTTCCTGCATTTCTTTTTGGGCACCTAACATCTTGTTAAGGTGTTCATTCTGAATGTCAGACATGGCTTTAGCTAAAGCTACTAACCAATTATCACCACCGCCACCACCATTACTACATTTTTTATCTCTATTTTTTTGTTCTTTTTCTACTTCATTGTTGGCATCATCAAACGCCATGTCTTTCATTCTATCAAAGGTAGATTGACCACCATTTGAAGCAGAACTTACACTAGCAGAGGAGGCACTACCACCATCCTCAGCTCCACCACCATCCTCAGCACCACCACCAATCTGCTCACGTACAACATCTTCAATCGCCTGACGTACCATGTCTTGAAGATCACCACCAGACTCACAACCGCCGCCCTGAAGCTTCTCCATAATCTGATCGACAACTTTATCAACAATCTTATCGATCAAGCCGCTCATTGAATCGTCAGTATCCTGCTGACAACCTGGAGGTGTAGGCTCTGCCGGGCAACTCTGCTGAACATCATTCAAAGCCTGGCACATTTCATCTCTGGCAAACTGAGGGATACCAGGTGCAGACTGAATCGCCTGGCCTAATTGACCAACGAGCGATCCCATCATGTTGTTGTTCATCGCGCCCTGAACATTAGACTGGCCATGATTTGAAATCAGGCCTTCAAGCATACCACCAATACCGCCGCCGATCTGTGAGCCAAGCTGTGCGCCCATGGGCCCACCAAACATGCCACCAACAACACCGCCGACCATTCCACCAACGCTACTTAAATCCTTATTTCAATTTCTCCATGAGAATCATAAAAAGTGATACCGTAACTGTCCTATAATTTACTTCCTTGATATCAATATCAGAAACGGTGAAGGTTCAATTGCCGCTCTTGAAACATCAAGCTGAGAGACGAGTAAAAGTGACTAGTGATGGCTGCTCTGGCATGTCTTTTGTCGACACCCCTCCCTGAAAGATCGTGACGACCCCAATACCCATCAATAACGCTCTCTTTTTAAAGCAACGCCTTTAATTACTATATTCTCATCAGCACTATCAATAGATTCTAGTGTATTAATAATATATCCAGATTCATTATTATCCTCACTTAAGACTAAAGATAGAATATCGAATTTGTGGTATGCATAAAGATATTCATATAAAAATCGGTTTTCAATATCTAAGAAATCAGACAAGGATGGATAGTTTGTTGCCCCTGGATATGGAGGTTCAAATTCCCCAGTTATTCCATCATCCTCCCTCAACTCCTCGACACCTTCATCATAAAAGGGTATGAGCTTTTCTATAAAGGAATCTTTAGCAAATATAATTTCGTAGTTAAAGTTGACAGAGCCACCTTCTTTGCCGAAAGAAAGCTGGCTGAAAGTTAATTCATGAGTCTCAATACTCGAACCATCAATTCTACATAAGATCATTTTTAACTTCCTGGTGGCAAAACTAAAATATTGTTATTTGGATTTACTGTAATTGATCCAGACGCAGCAAATGGTTGCCCGGCTTTCAAATCACCACCGGCCCTAATACCTGCCCTTTGGAAGAACTGTTCAGGTGTTGATATTGTTTCAATTGTTTTTGTACTTTTACCAGAGATAATCGTTAATTCTTCCATTTTCAAGAAACCAGGATTCTCTTCTGCGGCTTTATTGACGCGTTTAATTATTCTTTGAGCTTGCTTTTCAGATAAGCTACCAAAAATAACGGTGACTGATGAGATGGACGCCCTACCATTCCGGCGTCGGTGCGCCAAACTAGTTATGAGAACATAGGTTACATGGAGGGCATCCATCATGAAGAAGCATAGTCTTACAGCCATCGATTTAGCAAAA